>VYCM01000057.1 GCA_009843915.1 Acidimicrobiaceae bacterium
TGATCCACACCGGCGTCTCCACCAGCGGCTGCGTCCGGGCCACCGCGCTCGACGCTTGCCAGCACGGCTTCGTTCCCATAGTCGTGCGCGACGCCTGCGGGGACCGCGACCCGAAGATCCATGAGTCCAACCTGTTCGATCTCGACGCCAAGTACGCCGACGTGGTCTCCGAGCGGGAAGTCCTCGACTACCTGTCGACCCTGACTACCGGGAACTAACCGGCAAACGGTCCCGCTCAGCCGCGGACCCGTCGACGCGGGCCTTGCTCTGAGAGTGTTACTACTACTATGGCGCGGTGGCGAGCACAGAATCCCGCCGTTTCGACGTCGCCATAGTCGGCGCCGGTCCGGTGGGCAGCCTGTGCGCGCTGGCCCACGCCAGGAACGGCTACTCGGTCGTCCTGCTCGAGGCGAACCCGAACACCTCCAAGCGGCTGGCCGGCGAGTGGCTGCATCCGCCGTCGGTGCGGATACTCAGCGCACTCGGAATCGAGCCTGATGCCGGCGCCGGCTGCATCCCGGGGAAGGGATTCGTCGTGTTCCCCGAGGACGGGGGCGAGCCGATACTCCTCCCCTACCCGGACGGGCGCCACGGTGTGGTGTGGGAACACGAGCGGCTCGTCTCACGACTGCGCCGAGCCGTCGAGGACGAGCCGAGCGTCGACGTGATGATGAACGCGCGTGTGCGCGGCATCGAAGACAACCTGGTCTCCTACTCCCGCAACGGTGAGGCCGGATCGGTCGCGGCCCAGTTGATCGTCGGAGCGGACGGTCGAGCCTCGGTGGTGCGCCGGTCGTTGGGACTGTCCACGAGGCCGCAGACCTACTCGCAGATGCTTGGCGTCCTGCTGAACGACGTGGCGTTGCCGTTCGAGGAATACGGGCATGTCGTATGCGCCGAGCGCGGTCCGATCCTGATTTATCGCCTGGGGGAGCATTCCGCCCGGCTGATCGTGGACGTCCCGCCGGGGTATTCGACCCGGGAGATGATCGACACGCTGGCAGGGTCGTACGCCGGCAGCCTGCCGGGCACCCTCGGGCCCGCGTTCCTCGAAGCTCTGCGCGAGGGTCGGTTTCTCGCTGCGACCAATGCGTTGAGGCCGCGCCACACCTACGGCACCCCCGGTCGGGTTCTCATCGGGGATGCCGCCGGGCACTACCACCCGCTGACGGCGGCGGGGATGACCCTCGGCTTCGGCGATGCGTTCACACTGGCCCAAGGCGGCGACTATCGCGATTTCGCCAACAGGCGGCTCCAAGAGACCCGCGCCTCGGAACTCCTCGCCATGGGGCTGTACGAGGTGTTCGCTGACCGTGCGGCGGAGGCCGCCGCGCTCAGGCACACGATCTACCGGCAGTGGCGAGAGAAGCCCGCTATCCGGGACCGCACCATCCGGCTGCTCGCCTGTGAGGACACCTCGGTTGTGAGCCTGAGTCGGGCTGTCGGGGCGACGGCGGCACGGGCGCTCGCAACCGAGATCAGGAAGTGCTACACGCCTTCTGCCTGGCGCCGGACACGCCCCGTAGTGCGTGCGATCGCGGTTCGCTTCCTCTCGCTCGGCCGCGGGATGCTGCAGCTTCGCAAGTCGGGCGGCGTCACCGCCAAGGAGGAACGTGCTCGGTCGACCCTGTCCAAAGCGTTTCCCTTCTCGATGCGCGGCACCGATCCCAAGCCGGGCCACATCGAGGAGTCCGCCCCACCCGATGCCTCTGGGGCGCTCCGCGGCGCTGCCGAGCACCTGCTGAGCCTGCAACGAGACGATGGCTCCTGGGAAGGCGAGGTGGTGTGGTGCCCCATGCTCACTGCGCAGTACGTGCTGCTGCACCACATCACCGAGCAGCCGCTTGATCCCAGCCGGCGGCGGCTCGTGCTGCGCTCCTTCGAGCACACCCGCCTTGAGGGCGGCGCCTGGGGTCTGCACGAGCACTCGCCGCCGCACCTGTTCGTCACCACCCTGGTCTACGTCGCGGCGAGGCTGCTCGGCGTCGAGCGGGACGATCCGCTGATCGCGCCGGCCCGCCGCTTCCTGCAGGCGGAGGGGGTGATCAACATCCCGACCTGGGGGAAGTTCTGGCTGGCTCTGGTCAATCTGTACGACTGGCGGGGCGTCAACCCCGTGCTGCCGGAGTTGTGGCGCCTGCCGCGCCGGGTGCCGCTGCATCCTTCGAACTGGTACTGCCACACGCGGCTCATCTACATGGCGATGGCGGCCATCTACCCGGCGCGGTTCCAAGCACCGGTCACGCCGGTGATCGCGTCACTGCGGGAGGAGTTGTTCGGCGACGGGTTCGCCGACGTGGACTTCGCCGCGTCCCGCCACCGGTTGCGGGACGCCGACCTCTTCGCACGTCCCGGCGTGTGCCTACGGGCCGGATACGGGCTCGCACGGTTGTACGAACGGTTCGGAAGCAAGCGCCTGCGGGCCCGCTGCACCGCCGAACTCATCGGTCGCATCCGATGGGAGCTGCGGACCACCGACCATATGAGCATCTCCCCGGTGAGCGGCCTGCTCAACATCCTCTGCCTGTGGCTGCATGACCCGGACGACGCCGACGGCAGGAAGGCACTGGCACAACTCGAGGGCTGGATCTGGGAGGACGACGAGGCCGGAACACGGGTCGCCGGGGCCAGGAGCGCCTCCTGGGACACCGGTTTCGCCCTGCAAGCCCTGGCGGCCGTTCCGGAGGTCGAGGGGGCCGAAGGCGCGCTGCGGTGCGGCGCCGGCTTCCTGCGCCGCCAGCAGATCGGCACCAGCTTCGAGGGTTTCCGCGAAGCCTTCCGGATGGACCCCAAGGGTGGCTGGTGCTTTGCCGGGGCATGGCACGGCTGGCCGGTCACGGACTGCACGGCAGAGGCGGTGCGGGGCATGATCGCGGCCGACCCCGAGGTCGCGAGCCCCGCCGCGCTCCGCGATGCCGTCCGTTTCATGCTGCGAGGCCAGAACCGCGACGGCGGTTTCGGCAGCTACGAGTCGCGGCGTTCAGCAGTGGGTCTCGAGTGGCTGAACCCCGCGGAGATGTTCGGCGAGTCGATGACCGAGCACTCCCATGTCGAGTGCACCGCGTCCTGCCTGGCCGCGTTCGAGGCCTGCCGGCAGCACGCACCCCAGGTTCTGGACGCGGAGGTCATCAGAGCTGTCGAGCGGGCCGACTCGTGGCTGCGCGAGGCTCAGGAGCACGACGGGTCGTGGCGAGGCGTTTGGGGCGTCCAGTACATCTACGGCACCTTCTTCGGGATCCGAGGCCTGCTCGCCGCCGGGGCCGCTCCCGGCGATCCGGCGCTGCGTGCCGCCTGCCGCTGGCTGCTGGACCGCCAGCAGCCCGACGGCGGGTGGGGTGAGCACCACCGCGGCTGCCTGACCGGGCGCTACGTCGCCCACGACGAAAGTCAGGTCATCCACACTGCGTGGGCGCTGATCGCGCTGCTCGAGGCCGGTGACCCGGACTGGGCCGCGATCTCACGAGGCGCTCGGTTCCTGCTCAACACCCAGAAAGAGAACGGGCAGTGGTCCAAACAGGACATGGCCGGCGTGTTCTTCCGCACCGCGCTGCTCGACTACGTCCTGTACAGGCAGTACTTCCCGCTGCACGCCCTCGCCCTCTACGAGCAACAACGCCTCGCCCGGTCGGTCTAGAACCTATGAGCCTGTGACACTCACCGACCCTAGAGCCTTCGGTTAGGCGATCAGTTCACCCACCAGCGTCTGGGTCGTTGAAGCAGGTGCGGGCAACATCGTCGGGAACGGTGATGTTGTCGGCATTGATGTCGACGCCGCGCTCGATGAGGCATGCAATCTGGTCGTCGCTGACGCCGAAGGTGCCTGCGGGCGCATTGGTGCCGAGATCGGTACTGCCCTCTTCGAGCGCGAGTCCAGCGAGGTTCGCCGCGCCAGCTGCCAACTCTCCGTCGGGATCGTGCTCAGTCAGGATGACCGAGACGGACTGGCTCTTATCCACAGGCCCGACACGCTGTGCGAGCAGCTCCGCGGGTGTGGAGCCGTCTTGGAGCCCGCTGGCGATGTCGGTGACTGATACACCGAGGCGGTCCAGCAGGGAGAGCAACGAAGCGCCGCTGCTATAGAACCGACCGAACCCGAAGAACGACCTGATCCCGCCAGCATTCGCTGTGGCACCGCGGTCGAGGCTGTCGTCGTAGAAGACGAGTTCGCGGGTGTGGTTACGGGCGGTGTAGACGTTACCGAGCGAGTCGCCGATGAGATGCTCAAGGTAGCGCGCCGAGCCTTCGGTTCGTTCTTGTAGCTCGTCGAGGGACGTTCGAGAATCGCGTTCGTGACGAGCCCTGCGCACCGCCGCGAACTGGCGGGCGAAGTGTTCGATCTCGGAGACGGTGCCGGCTTCGTAGGCCGCGATCAGGATGCGATTCTCCAACAGCACTAGTTCCAGATTCGCTGCGGAGAAGTCGTATCCGTCGATGTCCTGGACGCGATCGTCCGGTGACCAGTTGTCGAACTGGTATCGATGGAACGACTCGTGCGCCATCAGCGCGGCGAACTCGGGGGTGCCGGGCTCGACGCCGGAAGCGCCATGCTGGCCGATCAACACGAAGGTGTCGGTGCCGCCGATGTCTGCGAAGAAATCAAACGGCGCCATCGAGGCCAGAGCATCCGGATCGGCAGGCGAACCAATGACTGCGACGTCCTGGCCATCGACATCGACCCGCAGCACGGAGCTGCCCAGAGGAGCCGGAGCCGGATGGTTGAATGCCACGACAGTTGCAACCGTCCGGTCGGCATCAAGCAAGACCAACACTGTGGGAATAGCCGCAAGGTCGTAACCAGGCCATACTCCGCTCGAAGCAGACACTGCCGAACGCCAACTCTCGATCAGTGCGCTGGCTTCCGCTGAGAGTGATTCCAGTACCTCCTCGCTCGCGTGGCGCGCTGCGGTTGAGGTGGTCGGTGCCTCGGCTGGCTCAGTCGATACCACCGGCGCGTCGTCACCCGCCGAACCCTCCGCCGATGCTGGCACCGTGTCGGAAGTTGACGGAGCGCTCACGGTCCCGCAGGCCGCGGCGAACAAGCCGGCACAAGCCATCATCCAGATGCCCGACGCCATTGATCGAGGGATCCTCACGGGCAGCAGGGTGTGGTGAGGAGCACCCTAGGGTCAACTTACCTATGGCTTACCGGTGGCCTGGGGCCATGTAGAACCAGAACGGGAACGGGGCGCCCTGGTCGCGGATCGCTTCCCGGGCCGCCTGCATGGTCTTGCCCGCTTCGGTCTGCTCGTAGAACCATGCCTCCACCGACCGGGCTCCGGGCGCGGGGCCGGTGGCAAGCTGCAGGGCCGCCTCGGTGTAGTAGGTACGGATGTCGTGGCAGACCGCGACGGTGATCTTGCCCGGAAGCGGGTTCTCCTTCCACGACGCGCCCTGCGCCCACTGGTGGAGAACCCCCAGCGCGTCGGTCACCTGATCGGCCCCGATGGCCCGTCCCACTGCGGTGACGCTTCGGGCTTCCAACGACCGCTCGTAGGCCGCTCTCAGCCCCTGGGCCTCGTCGACGGCGGCAGGAAGCGTGGCATCGAAGCGAGGAGGGATCGCGCAAGCCAGAGGAGTCTCGTCGGACTCGATCACCAACGGGTAGGTGTCCAGCACGGTCTCGGAGGCGTCGAGGAGCGCTAAGGCACGGCCGAGGACATCGCGCTGCAGGGCCACGTCGTCGGGCCGGCCCAGCGGGCGCCCGAGAGGAAACTCGCAGTAGAGCGCCCTCGGGGGCGCCATCCGCTCGGCGACCTCTCTCATGGAGGCCAGCACGACCGTCGTCAGCCCCGCAGCCTCGAAGACGTGAGCGAGCGTACACACGGTACGCGTGCACTCGGGTCAAACCGGGGTGAGCACCACCACGTCGACGCCGTCGGCGAGCAACTCGGCGGCGCAGGCCGGGCCGGTGTCGAGACGGACCTCGCTGACGGTCTCGGGCTGATTGCCCGCGAAGGCGAAGTGCCGCGGCGCGACATCGCCAATGACGCCCTCGGCCACGAGCTCCTCCAGCCGATCGATCGGGTACACCACGTTGAGGTCGAGCTGGAAGCCGCTGTGGTCGAAGTTGGGGCTCCAATGCCCCAGCACGAGGTCCCGATCGGCGCGGTCGAGGGCCCGGAAGCTGGTGTCGGCCGGCGCGAAGCGGTCCTGGTCGGGCCGATGCAGCGCCGCCGAGGTCACGATGGCAACACGAGCCTCCGGCAGCGGCTTGCCCAAAGGCGTGAACGCCGGCGAGTCGAACTGGGGCACCGGCTGCTGGGCGCTATAGGCCCGCATCGCAGCATCTCCACCGGTCATCGCGTGCAGCTCCGGTGGGTCCACATCGGCGCGATCCTATTGTAGTGCGCCTCAAACCAGTGCTTCTCTGGCTTTGGGCGAGGAGGATCCGGGTATGGACTTCGAGGTTGACCGTCGAGACTTTCGCCGCACACGCATCGTTGCGGGCCGCCGCACCAGCTTGAGCCCGGGCCAGATCCGGCTGGCTATCGAGCGGTTCGCATTGACCACCAACAACGTGACCTACGCAGTCGTCGGCGACATGCTCGACTACTGGGGCTTCTTCCCCACCGAGGCGCTATGGGGGCGGCTCCCGGCCATGGGGCTCGGGTCGGTGGTCGAATCGGCTCACCCCGACATCGCGGCCGGAGGCCGGTACTTCGGCTTCTACCCGATGTCGTCGGACGTGGTGATCACCGCTGAGCCGCTCTCCAGTACGGCCGCGTCCCATCCCGAAAGGGTTCGGTCAGCGGACGCGATCGCCTTCCGCGACGTCGGGCCCCATCGCGCTCAGCACGCCGCGACCTACACCGACTTCCGCGACGTTGCCACCGACGCGATGTTCAACCCGGACAAGGCTGACGAGTTCCTCCTTCTGTGGGGCATGTTCATGACCTCCTTCCTTGTCGACGACTATCTCGGCGACGCTGACGCCGAGGGCGGGGTGTTCCGCGGTGCCGGCCAGACCCTGATCACCAGCGCATCCTCGAAGACATCGATCTGCCTGGCCGCATGCCTGGCTCGGCGCGAGGGCCATCACAGCATCGGTGTGACCTCACCGCGCAACCGGTCCTTCGTCGAAGACCTCGGCCTGTACGACGAGGTGATCACCTACGACGAGATCGACCGGACCGACGGCAGGGTCGCCTCAGGCCTGGTCGACATGGCCGGCAGCGGCCCGGTGCGGTCGGCGATCCACACGCACTTGGCTGACAACCTGAAGTTCTCCATCGCTGTCGGCGCCACCCACTGGGAGGAAATGGGCGGCGACAGCGACCTCCCCGGGCCCCGGCCCGAGTTCTTCTTCGCGCCCAGCCAGAGCGCCAAACGCGCCCGGGACTGGGGACCCGACGAGTTGGCGAACCGGATCGCCCGGGCATTCCACGACCTTCTCGACCACACCGAGCGATGGCTGACGGTGGTGCACCGGACCGGCCCCGACGGCATCGAGGCCACCTACCGGGAACTCCTCGAGGGCCTAGCCGATCCGGCCATCGGCTACGTGTGCTCAATGAGCGAGACCAGCCCGCCGCGACTCAGGCGGAGTACATCAGCCCGGCCGAAAACGGGCCCTCATGTCGCACCAGCTGGCCGATGACGGAATTCAGGGGTGCCCGGCCATGAGCAGCGACGCCCGCCTCGACGCGGTGTTTCGCGACATCCACCAGGGACTTCCCCGGCAGGGCCCCGGCACGGACGCCGCGACTTTGGCTGCCCTGGAGCTGTGTGCCGGCCTGCCCGAGCGGGCCCGGGTGCTTGACATCGGCTGTGGTCCCGGAATGCAGACACTTGCGATCGCACGCTCGCGCAACGCACAGGTGGTCGCAATCGACGTCGACGAGGCCTTCCTGGCCCAGTTGAACCAGTCGGCACAAGCGGCCGCGCTGGCCGACCGCATAACGACGCGAGCCTTCGACATGAACGAACTGCCCTTCAATGACGGCGAGTTCGACTTGGTCTGGTCGGAGGGAGCGGCGTACATCATGGGTTTCGCTGCCGCTCTGAGACAGTGGCGACCACTCCTCCGGCCCGGTGGCTACCTGATGGTCAGCGAACTCTGCTGGACGACGCACCCGCGGCCGCAGCCAGTAGCCGAGTTCTTCGCAGAGGCCTACCCGCCCATGACCGACGTGGAGTCGAGACTCGCCGACATAGCCGCCCACGGCTACGAGGTCGTGGACCACCTGACGCTTCCCGACGAAGGGTGGTGGACTCACTACTACACCCCCCTGGAGAAGAAGCTCCCTTCGCTGCGAGCCCGATACGCCAACGACCAGGCCGCGGGCGCGTTGATCGACGAGACCCAGCGCGAAATCGACATGCGCCGCCACTACAGCGATGCCTACTGCTACGAGTATTTCGTGGCGGTCAGGGACCAGCGGCTAGCCGCCGCGGAGCCCCCGGCGTGAAGAAGAAGGGCTGGCTGCTGCTGTTGTTGTTGGCCTTCGTTGTCGTCGTGCTTGTCCTGGAGGGGCTAATGGCCATCGGCCGTGACTTCAGTGATGGCGCGCCTGGCCACGACCCTGCTGGAAAGGAGCGTCTAGCACTTCTTCACGTTGGGGAAGCGTCGTACTAACGATTCGTCGTCGACTGGCCCCGCCTCCACGTTGCTAGGAGTTGGGGGAAGCCTAGATCAGAAATGTACTCTGACCTTGATGTTTGTCTGTCGGGCTGGGGAGATTTGAACTCCCGACCTTCGGTCCCCCAGACCGACGCGCTAACCAAGCTGCGCCACAGCCCGTGGAGGCGAGACTAGCGGCTACAGCAGAAGGGCCACACCCTGCACGGCCCGCCACACGAGGTAGACGGCGGCGCCGGCCACCAGCAGCCGGAAGTGCCACGGGATGCGCTCCGCGGCCGCCGCCGGGCGCTCATCCGGGTGCTGGACCTCGCGGCCGCAGGACGGACACGCGCCCTCAGCGGTGAGCGTGGTCGGTGTCAGGTACCGCTCGCAGGACCGGCACCATGCCATGGGCTCAGTCTCGGCGGATGGCCATGATGGCGGTGTCGTCGCCGATCGTGCCCCCGGCGAAGTCCTTGGCCGCGTCCAGCAGCGACTTGCACAGCACGTCGGGCGCCGCGTTGAGATCCCGCTCCACCGACTTGATGATGCGGTTCTCGCCGAACATCTGGCGCCCGGCGCGGGCCTCGGCCAGACCGTCGGTGTACATCACCACCAGATCGCCCGATGCCATCGGGATCTCCCTCGAGAAGTACGTCGCCTGGGGGTCGAGCATCAGCAGCGGGCCGGTGGAGCGCAGCGGCCTGGTGCCCTCCTCATGGAACAGGAACGCGGCCGGGTGCCCCGCCGACGAGTAGCGCAGCGTCCCGGCCTCGGTGTCGAACACCACCACGCACGCCGAGATGAACTCCTCGTTGCGGTCCCCCGCCGACAGCTGCGCGTTGATCTCCTCGAAAGCCTGGGCCGGATCACGGAACTGGCGCAGGAACACCCTCAACAGGTACTTGGCCTGGAACGCGGTGATCGACGACTCGATGCCGTGGCCGGCCACGTCGCCGATGACCGCGGCCACCCGGTGACGCCCCACCCGGTGCACGTCGAAGAAGTCGCCCGCCATCAGGCCCGAGCCCGCCTGGTAGACCCGTCCGATCTCGAACCCGCTGAAGTCGGGCACCTCCTCGGGCGCCAGCCGGGCCGCCCACGCCTTGGGCGCCAGCTGCTCCTGCTCTAGGGCCTGCTCGGCCCGGCGCTCCAGCGCGTAGCGGTTGCGGGCCATGCGGACCTCTTCGAGCGCGGTGCGCGCCCACCACACCGACATCGCCGCCGGTACGGCCAGCAGCGCGAGCACGATCGTGATGTTGGCCCAGTCGACGCGGCCCACCAGCAGCGCCACCGCCACGAGCAGGCCGTATACGACCGATCCGTGAACGTCCTTGCGATACCCCGCATGGGCCAGGGCCAGCGCCTCCGGATGGGTGCCGGGATCGCCCTTGATCAGGCGTACGAACCGCTGGCGGTGCCGGGCCGAGCGGATGTAGAACACCATGGCCAGCGCGCAGCTCAGGGCCAGGAGATCGAGAACGATCGTCACCACGGGCGCCCCTCCCCTCAGATTCGCGGCCCGATGCCACCGACATCGTACCGCCTGGGAGGGACATCCAGGGTCGGAGGCCGCCCGCGCCGGGCTCTCCCGGGCCGCGGGCCGGTCCCGACGACGGGCTACTCGTCGCGGCGGCGGACCCTGAACTTGAGCGCGGTGACGCCCAGGTCGAAGCTCTCGCGCAGCTTGCGCTCGATGTAGCGCAGGTACGTGCGCGGCAGGGTGCGGTTGGCGAACAGCGTGAACGTCGGCGGGTCGGCGGCCGCCTGCGTGGCGTACAGGATGCGGGCCCCTGCCGGCGCGGGCTGGGCGCTCTGGGCGGCCCGCACAACCTCGTTGACCCTACTGGTGGGGATGCGGGTGCGGTACTCGGCCACCGCCGCGCTCAGCGACGGCCACAGCCGGGTCACGCCCTTGCCGCTGAGGGCGCTGATGCGCAGCACCGGCGGGTCGCCCAGGAAGCCCAGCCGGTCCTGGACGTCGCGGCCCAGATCGAGGCGAGTCTCGGTGTCGATCAGGTCCCACTTGTTGAGCAGGATCACCACCGGGCAGCCGGCGGCGTCGACCCGCTCGGCCAGGCGCTGGTCCTGATGGGTCACCCCCACCGACGAGTCGACCACCAGCAGGGCCACGTCCGCGGTGTCCACCGCCCGCAGGGCCCTCACCAGCGAGTAGTACTCGGTGCCCGAGTCGATGCGGGCCCGGCGGCGCATCCCGGCGGTGTCGATGAACCGCACCGGTCCCTCGTCGGTCTCGATGAGCGTGTCGATGGCGTCGCGCGTCGTGCCTGGAAGGTCGTGCACGATGGCGCGGTCCTCCCCGATCAGCCGGTTGAACAGCGTCGACTTCCCGGCGTTGGGCCGGCCCACCAGCACCACCGAGAACGCCTCGGCCACAGCGGCCGCCAAGCCCTCGCCAGCCGGGTCGGGGGTCGATCCGGGCTTCTGTTCCAGCGCGGTCGAGGCGCTGGCCGCGTCGAGGCAGGCGACGAGCTCCTCCAGCAGATCGCCGGTGCCTCGGCCGTGCAGCGCGCTGACCTGATGGGGCGTGCCGAGACCGAGCCCCAGCAGCTCCCACACCGAATCGGCCTGGGCCGCATGGTCGATCTTGTTGGCCACCACCATCACTGGCACATCGGCGGAGTACAGGACCCGGGCGACCTGGTCGTCGTCGGCGGTCAGCCCCACCGACGCGTCCACCACGAACAGCACGGCGTCGGCCTCGCGCACTGCTCGCTCGGCTTGGGCGCTGACCTTGGCGTCGAGCTCGTCGCTGGAAGCACTCCAGCCGCCGGTGTCGAGCAGCGTGAAGCGGCGGCCCTGCCACTCGGCGTCGACCGCCTTACGGTCCCGGGTGACGCCCGGGCGCTCCTCCACGATCGCCTCGCGGCGACCCAGGATGCGGTTCACCAGCGTCGACTTGCCGACGTTGGGCCGGCCGACCACAGCCACCACCGGGTTCACGACGGCTCCAGCGCCAGTCGCAGGGCTCTTCCGTGGGTGGCGACCACCTCCACCGGGCGGGGAAGCTCCTGCGTGGTCATCCCGTCGAGGAAGCGGCCCCGGCTGAGGCACACGTCGGGCAGCAGGTAGCGGTGGCCTTCGGGCTGGCCGGCCAGGACCCGGACCACGTCCTCGCCCACCATCAGCCCGGTCACACCGATGTTGCCGCCGAAGAAGCGGTTCTCGACCGGAATCACGCGCGCATCGCGGCGGCCCAACGACTCCACCAGCGGCGACACCACCGCCGCGCCCAGGGTGCCGGTGAGCACCGCCACGGGCGCGGTCCGACCGGCGCGGCGCGGCCCGAGCGACACCGAGACGGGCGAGCCGTTGGGACCGGACACCATCTCGGCCGCCGAGCCCTGGCGGGGAGCGCGGTAGCCGTCGGCCGGTGCGCCGTCCACCCATGCGAAGAAGCCCGAGCGCGGCGGGGTGGGCGCGTGGCCCTCCTCCGAGAACTCGGTCTCGAAGGATCGGGCCATGCCGATGCCGTCCTCGTGCATGTCGAAGCCCTCGTAGTGCTCCGCGGCCGGGAAGCTGCGTCCGCACATGAGGTAGTACTCGTCGGCCACGAAGGCCAGGCGGCGACCGAGCACCCGCAGGAACACCGACTGCCAGCTCTCGACGAGGTCGACGACCGCCGCCGCCTCGGCTCGGGTGTGGAGCCGCATCCTCGACTGGCGGTTGAACCTCGACAGCCCGAGGGGCACGACACACAGCGTTCGCAGCTCCGGGAAGCGGTCGAGCACGCCCGCGAGGGTGTCGGCCAGCACGTCGCCGTCGTTGACGCCGGGGCACACCACCACCTGGCCGTGAACCTCGATGCCGGCGTCGAGCAGGAGCCGCAGCCAGCGCAGCGAGACCGCGCCGCGGCGGTTCTGGAGGATCGCGGCCCGCACGTCGGGGTCGGTGGAGTGGATCGACACGTACAGCGGCGACAGCCGCTCGGTCACGACACGCTCGTAGTCGAGCTCGGTGAACCGGGTGAGGGTGGTGAAGTTCCCGTACAGGAACGACAGCCGGTAGTCGTCGTCCTTGAGGTACAGCGAGCGGCGCATCCCCCGCGGCAGCTGGTGAACGAAGCAGAATTCGCAGTGGTTGTCGCAGGTCTGCACCCCGTCGAACACGGCCGCGTCGACCTCCGCGCCGAGAGGCTCACCCTCCTGCTTGGCGACCACCACGGTGAAGCTCTCGCCGTCGCGCTGCACCTCTAGGGGGACTTCGGCCCCGTCGCTCAGCAGCTGCCAGCGGATGACGTCGCGGGGCGCCTCCCCGGCGATGGCCGCGACCTCGTCTCCGGGCCTCAGCCCTGCCCGCTCGGCCGGAGATCCGGACGCGACAGCCACGATCTGCGGTCCGGCCACCGTCCAAGGCTACCGGCCCGGTCCGACCCAGCAGTGCCGTAATCAGGCTTCGCAGCACTTCAGTTGCAGTGTAAAGCAATATCATGTATTTTACTGATATGTGCATGTTTGAAGGTCTACTGCGGGACTGTGACACGAGAGTCGGGAGAGCCGGGGGCAGGCCGTGGCCGCGGTGACGGTCAGCCGGTCGGAGGGCGGGCTGATCGCGATCAAGCAGGTTGCGGCGGAACGGGCCGCAGACATCCAGAGGGAGGCGGATCTGCTGAGGCGTCTGGACCATCCGGGCCTGGTGCGGTTCGTCGACCTCGTCGAGACCGCGGACGGCGGCCGGGCCCTGCACACCGAGTTCGTCAACTCCGACACCTGGGCCTCCCGGCCTCTGGCCGACCCGGCCGAGAGGGCCGCGGGGATGGCCGCTCTGGCCGCGGTGGTGGCCGACCTCCACCAACTGGGCGTCGCCCACCTCCGGCTCACCCCGCCCCACGTCCTGCACGGCGAGAACGACCTCCCCGTGCTGTGCGGTCTGACCTCGGCGGCCGAGGCCACCCCCGAGAACCGCCACACCGACCTGGCCGCGCTGGCCGACCTCTGCCACGACCCGGCGCTGGGCAGGGGAGCCCTCTCCGGGAAGCTGTACTCGCTGGCCGACGCGGCTCGGGAGGGAACGCTCAGCGCCCGTGAGCTGGCCAGGCGCCTCGACACGATCGCAACCAAGCGACCGACGAGAGCTGCGCCGGTCCGGGTCGCGGGCGGTGGCGTCCTCGAGAGCATCAAGCGGCGCTGCCGGCCCATGCCGCTCCTCAGGGCCGGTGCGGTGGTCGTCGCAGTCTTGGCAGCCTTCGTGATCGGGTCCCGAAGCGGAGATCCGGAGCCACCCCCGGGAGCCGCAGCGCCGGCACAGGATGAAGCGCTTGACGAGGTCGCCGGCGCGAGTCAGAACCTGCTCGACGAGTACGACCCGGTCAATGGAACCAGCCCGGTCGCCGAGGCCGAACTGATCAGTAAGCGCGACCCAACCGCCCAGCCCGAGCCAGTCAGTGAGCGAGACCTGGTCGCCGAGGCGGACCCAGTCGCGATGCCAGACCCGATCACCGAGCCGGGCCGGATCGCGGTGTCGGTGCGGGAGGCGGCCGCAGTCATCGAGCACGGCGGACGCCGCTACGCCATAGGCGCCACCGGTGACTTCGTGGAGGTCGGCGACTGGGACTGCGACGGGCAGGCCACCGCGGCGATCGTGCGTCCCAGCACCGGCGGAGTCGTGCTGTTCGACGCCTGGCCCGGCCCGGGAGAGACCATCTCGCTTCCGGAGCGCTGGAGCGTCGACTCCCCCACCGGCGCCGACGCGGTCGCCCACGGCCAGTGCGACCTGCTGAGGGTCTACACCACGGCCGGCTCGAAGCTGTTCAACCCCGGCGAGGCCTCATGAGCAACTCCACCAGCCCGATAGGCACAGCGAGACCACCGGCCTCGAGTTCCCGGATCATCCCGCCGGGTCTGCGCCAGCTGGCCGCGGGCGCCTGGTTGGCGGCCGCGCTGGCATCGACCGCCGGCGCGGCATCGGCATCGGCCGGCGTCGTCCCCTACTCGATCACCGAAATCGGCCCCGCGCCGGCGACCGGGTTCAGCATCAGCGACATCGGCGCTGTCCCCACCCCCGGCTACCACTCTCCCGACACAGTCGACGCGCCGGCAGAAGAGGTCGAGGTCGGCGACCTCAACTCCCGCTGACAGTCCCCGCCCCGGGCAAACGGCCGCTGCGGCGGGCGGCCAGCATCGTCGCCGCAGCGATGGTGGCCGTCTCGGCCCGCATTATGTGTGGACCCAAGCACACGTGGCGATCCACTGCGGCCAACTCCGCGTCAGCCCACCCGCCCTCGGGACCGACCAGCAGGAAGTTCTCGCCGGCCGCCAGGGTCCGGCCCTCCGACACGGCCAGAGCAGCCCCGCCCAGGTCGAACTCACCGAACGCCCGCACCGGCTCAACCTCCGGCAGCCACAGCCGCCGGCACTGCATCACCGCCTCGCGAGCCACCCGCCGCCAACGCTCGAGAAGCCGGGCCGACTTGGCCCCGTCCCAACGCACCACCGACCGCTCGGCCACGAACGGCACGATCCGGTCCACCCCCAACTCCGTGAGCTTCTGGACGATCGTCTCGGAGCGTCCCCCCTTCAGCACTGCGAAACCCACGGCCAGCACGGGACTCGGGGCAGCCACCGTCACAACCCCGCCGACCGGCTCGATCTCGTCGGAGAAACGGCACGGCCGCCACCGGCCGGCTCCGTCGCCGACGGTCAGAGGGTCACCGGAGCGCAGGCGCAGCACCCGCTCAAGGTGATGGCGGTCGTCGTCCGCGAGTTCGGGAGAGTCCACGTCGGAGACCAGCACGTGAGGGCCCGACCGCGCGTTGCCCGCAACCGACTTCAGACTGCTCACCCGCCTGCCACCACCCGCGAAACCACACCCATCTCAGAAATCTCGGGTTGTTCTTGTGGACTCACTCCACAATTCCAACCCGAGAATCCACACACGCAGGCAAGCGGCTCACCGGAACGCGGTGCGGATCCGACCCAGCAGGCTCTCGCTCGGCTCGGCGACCTCCTCGCCCCGCAGCTCGGCCAGCCGGCGCACCAGCTCCTCCTGCTCGTCGGTGAGATCGTCGGGCACGTCCACCACCAGCTGGACGAGCAGATCGCCGCGGCCCCGGCCCCGCACATGGGGAACGCCGCGGCCCCGCAGCCGCACCACCGCACCCGTCTCGGTCCCCTTGGGGATCACGATGTCCTCGGTGCCGTCGAGGGTCTCGTACTCCAGCCGGGCGCCCAGCGCGGCCTGGGTGAACGGCACATGCAGCTCGTGGACCAGGTCGCTGCCGTTGCGGTGGAACCGCGGATGGGGACGGACCCTGGTGTGGACGTAGAGGTCGCCGTGGGCACCGCCGCGGGGACCGGCCGCTCCCCGGCCGCTCAACCGCAGCGTCGTGCCGTCGTCCACGCCCACCGGCACCTGCACGCTGTAGGTGCGCTGCTCCAGCTTGCGACCGTGCCCCTCGCAGTCGCCGCACATCTGCTCGATCATCTCGCCCAAGCCTCCGCAGAGGTCGCAGGCCGCGGCGGTCACCATCTGGCCGAGCATCGACTGGCGCACCCTGCGGACCTGCCCCGAGCCGCCGCACTGGGTGCACCTCACCGGCGAGGTGCCCGCCTCGGCACCACTGCCGTCGCACGACTCGCAGCGCACCGCGGTGCGCACCGTCACTTCCCGCTCGGCCCCGAACACCACATCGTGAAGATCGAGGTCGACGTGGGTCTCCAGGTCCTCGCCGGGGGGCGGGCCCTGATGGCGAGTCGACGAGCCGAAGCCCCCGAAAGGCGAGTCGCCGCCGAAGAACGCGTCGAAGATGCTGCCCAGGCCGCCGCTGAACGGATCGGCCATGCCGGCCGCCCTGATGTCGTCGGTGCCGAAGCGGTCATAGAGCGAGCGCCGCTCCGGGTCCGACAGCACCTCGTAGGCCGCCCTCACCTCCTTGAAGCGGGTCTCGGCGGTCGGATCGTCGGGATTGGCGTCGGGATGGTACTGGCGGGCCATCTTGCGGTAGGCCCGCTTGAGCTCCTCGTCGGTGGCGTCGCGCTCCACCCCCAGCGTCTCGTAGTGGTCGGCCATCTACGACCTCTAGGTCTTCTGGGACTCGCTCAGAGCCGGCCGCGGCTCCCAGCGGTCGGCCATCTCAGGCTTCGTTCAGGGCCGGGCCGAGGCGGCGGCTCACCGCCGCCACTGCCGACAGCGCCTGCGGGTAGTCCATCCGGGTGGGTCCGATGACGCCGATCGTCCCGCCGTCGGTGCCCTCGGTGCTGTACGGGGCCAGCACCAGGGAGCACTCGGCCAGCGAGGGCACACCGGTCTCCTCGCCGATGGCCACCCTCCGGCCCCCGTCGATCACCCTGCGCATCAGCGTCACCACCACCAGCTGCTGCTCCAGCAGGCCCAGCACCTCGCTGAGCTGCTCCACCGCGTCGAAGGCGGCGGCCAGCTTGGAGGTGCCGCCCACGAACACCTCGTGGTGGGCGCGGGCCTCCCGCAGCGCGGCGATGGCCGCGGCCAGCAGCCTGTCGTCGGGCTGGTCGCAGCCGTCGATGTCGGCCAGGGTCCGGCCCACCACCCGGCGGGCCAGCCGCTCCGACGCGTCGGCCACCACCTCAGGCGAGGTGTCGTCAGGAACGTCGAGGGTGCGCTTCTCGATCACGCCGTTGGACATGACCGCCACCACCATGACCGTCCCGACCGACAGATCCACCAGCTGGGCCGAGCGCACGGTGGCCGCCGCGGGGCTGGGCGCGACCACCACCGCGGTCCAGTCAGTGAGGTCCGACAGCAGCCCCGTGGTGTCGCTGAGGATCGACTCGAACCCGCCGTGGGAGACCGAGAAGAAGTCGTTGACCTGGAGCCGGTCGGCGGGATCGAGGGTGGGCGAAGGCGAGCGCTGCCGCCACTGGTCGACGAAGAAGCGGTAGCCCTTGACGCTGGGCACCCGTCCGGCGCTGGTGTGGGGCTGCACCAGGTACTGCTGCTCGGACAGCGCGGCCAGCTCGCTTCGCACTGTGGCCGGCGACGCCCCGATGCCGGGCGAGCGCGCCACGCGGCCCGAACCGACCGGCTGGGCGGTGCGGATGTACTCCTGAACGACGGCGTACAGGATGGCGGCCTTGCGGTCGTCGAGCATGGGTGAAGATGCTACCCGTCCAGCGTGAGGGCCGAGATGAAGGCCTCCTGGGGAATGTCGACCCGACCGATGCTCTTCATGCGCTTCTTGCCCGCCTTCTGCTTCTCGAGCAGCTTGCGCTTGCGGGTGACGTCGCCGCCGTAGAGCTTGGCGGTGACGTCCTTGCGGTAGGCCTTGACCGTCTCACGGGCGATGATCCGCCCGCCGATGGCGGCCTGGATGGGCACCTCGAACTGCTGGCGGGGTATCAGCTCCCGCAGGCGCCCGACCATGGCCCGGCCGTAGGCGTAGGCCTTGTCGCGGTGCACGACGGTGGAGAAGGCGTCCACCGCCACCCCCTGCAGCAGCACGTCGACCTTCACGAGGCCGGCCACCGCGTAGCCGTCGGTCTCGTAGTCGAGGCTGGCGTAGCCCTGGGTGCGGCTCTTGAGCTGGTCGAAGAAGTCGATCACCACCTCGGCCAGCGGCAGGCGGTAGCGCAGCTCGACCCGCTCCGGCGACAGGTACTCCATGCGCACCAGCTCGCCCCGGCGCGACTGGCACAGCTCCATCAGGGTGCCGGTGTAGTCGGTGGGCGTTATCAGCGCGGCGGCCAGCATGGGCTCGGCCACATCGGAGATCTGGCCGGGATCCGGCATCTCGGACGGGTTGGACACCGCCACTACTTCGTCGTTGGTCATCGTCACCCGGTACTCCACCGACGGGGCGGTGGAGATGAGCGACAGGTCGAACTCCCGCTCGAGGCGCTCCCGGACGATCTCCATGTGCAGCAGGCCCAGGAAGCCGCAGCGGAAGCCGAAGCCGAGCGCGCCGGAGGTCTCGGGCTCGTAGTTGAACCCGGCGTCGTTGAGGCGCAGTTTGGACAGGGCGGCCCGCAGGTTGGTGAAGTCGTCGCCGTCGGTCGGGTAGAGGCCCGAGAACACCATCGGCTTCGGCTCCGAGTAGCCCTCCAGCGGCTCGGACGCCGGCCGGGCCTCGTCGGTGACGGTCTCGCCCGAGCGGGCCTCGCCGACATCCTTGATACCGGCGATCAGGTATCCGGTCTCGCCCGGGCCGAGGTGGTCGACGACCTCGTTGGCCGGGGTGCGCACACCGACCTCGTCGGCGCCGTGCACCGTCCCGGCCTGCATGAATCGCACCTGGGAATCGGCCGCCAGCACCCCGTTGACCACCCGCACCGACGACACCACCCCCCGGTACTGGTCGAAGTGGGAGTCGAATATCAGCGCCTGGAGGGGAGCGGCGGCCGACCCCTGCGGGGGCGAGGTGCGCTCCAGCACCGCGTCGAGCAGTTCGGCCACGCCGTCGCCGGTCTTGGCCGAGATCTGGAGGATGTCGGCGGCGTCGATGCCGAGCACCCTCTCGATCTCCTCCGCGCAGCGGTCCGGGTCGGCGGCGGGCAGGTCGATCTTGTTGACGGCGGCCACCACGTCGAGGTCGTTCTCGGCGGCCTGGTAGCAGTTGGCCAGGGTCTGGGCCTCGATCCCCTGGGCCGCGTCCACCACCAGGATCACCGACTCGCAGGCGGCCAGCGACCGGCTGACCTCGTAGCTGAAGTCCACGTGGCCGGGCGTGTCGATCAGGTTGATGACGTGGTCGCGCCACTTCAGGCGGACCGACTGGAGCTTGATGGTGATGCCCCGCTCGCGCTCGAGGTCCATCGAGTCGAGGTACTGCTCGCGCATCTCGCGGGCCTCGACCGCGCCGGTCAGCTCCAGCATCCGGTCGGCCAGCGTGGACTTGCCGTGGTCGATGTGAGCGATGATCGACGTGTTGCGGATCAGGTGCAGGTCCATGGGGCTCTCGGTCGGCTCCCGAGGGTGGGACGCGACGGTAGGAAACGGTGGGACGACGGCCCCGCAACGCTAGCCTCGACCGTCGGCCGTACGGCCCCAAGACGACGGCAGGTGAGTGTGGCCAACATCAAGTCCCAGATAAAGCGCAACCGGCAGAACGAGAAGCGCCGCCTGTGCAACCGGACGGTCCGTTCCGAGGTGAACACCCGGACCAAGGCGGCGCTGGACGCGGTCGAACACGACGACGAGACCGCGGATGAGACGCTGCGCCTCGCTATCAAGCGGATCGACAAGGCGGCCGCCAAGGGCGTAATCCATAAGAACACCGCAGCCCGCCGCAAGAGCCGGCTGGTGCGGGAGATCGAGCGCCTCCGGTCCGAGGAGGACTGACCGCCGGCTGCGGGTCAGCGGGCCGACAGCGCCGCCAGCCGGGCGACCAGAACCTCCAGTACGAGCTCGTCGGGCCAGTCGACCGTTCCCCTGAGGGCGAGGTCGGCGTCGGCCAGCAGCCGGATGGCCCGGGCGATTCTCTCCGAGCCCAGCTTGCGGGTCTGACCCAGGATCTTGCGGGCCGGGAACGTCGAGCCCTTCATGCCGAGGATCTCCGCGGCCTGGCGCTCGTCGGCCGCGCCGGCGCCGTCGAGGCGCAGCATCCGCTGGTAGCGGCCGTGCAGCGCGGCCAGCAGTTGGAGAGGATGGCGTGACGGCAGTAGGCGGTGCAGCACCCTCAGCGCCTCGGTGATGTCGCCGCGGTCGATGGAGTCGTCTAGCTGCCAGGGCACCACGGAGCCGGGGTCCCCGCCGTAAAGGGCCACGTCGTCGGCGGTGACGGTCGCTCCTGATCCCAGCGCACCCTCCAGGGTCCGCAGCAGTCCGACGATGTTGCCGCGGTCCGCCCCCACCAGGTCGTCGACGGCCGCCGCCGCGGCCGGCTCGAAGTTCAGGCCCGACTGCTCCAGCTGCTTCTTGAGCCATTTGTTGGCCTCGGACCGGCCCCTCGGCGGGGTCACGTCGAGGGAGCTGCCGCCGGCCGCCTTCACCGCAGCGGCCAGCGCCTTGGGCACTCCGGGCAGGCGGCCGCCCATCGCCGGCTCCGCCCCCCGCTCCCACACCAGCACCAGATCGGTGGTGGCGGGCAGCGTCTCGAGCAGGCGCACCAATTCGTCGCAGTCGCCGGAGCGGGCGAACCGGGTCAGATGGCGTCCCACCACCACCCGGCGGGACGTCAGGAACGGCTGCGTCTGGGCCGCATCCACCAGCGGGGCAAGGCGCCACCCTCCCTCGGGGTCCCGGAGACTGGCCTCGTCGAGTTGCTCCAGGGCCAGGCTGCGGTCCTCGTCGCCCAGCGTCTCCTTGACGATCCTCGCCACCGCCTCAGCCACCAGCACGGGGTCGTCGCCGGTGACGAGTTGGACGCTCATAGTGGCCGGATGATACGGCTACCGGACCCGCCGGCGCGGGTGATCTCGACAACCAGTCCGGGAGCGTCGGACACGACCTCGACCGCGATCGTGCCGACCTGCACGATGTCGCCGGATCGGACGGTGCGCGCTCCCGGCACCCGGTGCATGGTCGGGGCTACCACAGCCGCCATCCGGTAGCGGTCCGTGAGCGCCAGCACCGCGTGGGCGTCGGACGCGCCGCCGCGGGAGGCCACCACCAGGTCGACGCGCCGCACGCCCGCGAGCCGCAGAGACTGCAACAGATCCCGGGGCCGGGCCTGCCCGTCGAGGACGACCACCACCGCGGACTCGTGCCGGAACAGCCGAGCACCGCCAGCCTCCGACCAGCCCGGCGGGGGCGACGCCGCCGCCAGCACGCTGACCGCCATGACGACCGTCACCATCACCGCACCCCCGGCACCCAGCGGCCCGGCTCGCTCCAGCCTGCGGGACACCAATACCAGAGCCACCCCGGCTCCCACCAAGGCGGCGCTGCCCGCACCGAGCATCGCGGGGGGCGCGGCCGCGGCGGCTGCGGCGACGCTTCGCACCCACCACAGCAGCGCGGCGGTGGGCCGGTGAATCAGCCACGCGACCGGCTCGCCGGCCAGACCGGCGCCTAGCCCGCCGGTGAGGCCCCACATCATCACCGGCGCGGTCGCGGGCCCCGCGATCACGTTGGCAGGCAGCGAAGCCACGGGAACGGCACCGAACACGGCAATCAGCAGCGGCATCACCGCCAGCTGGGCCCCGGCGGTAGTGGCCGCGGCCAGTCGCAGCGGGCGGGGGCCGGGCAGCATCTCGGCCAGCGCGGGCGTGATCCACAGCAGCCCGCACGTGGCGCAGACCGAGAGCTGGAAGGCCAGGACGCGTATCAGGAAGGGATCGGCCACCAGCACTGCGGCCACCGCCCAGGCCAGGGTCCGCCGACCGGTCTCGGGCTGTCCGAGCGCCGCGCTGGTGACGGCCACTCCCGCCATGGTCACCGCTCGCAGGACCGACGGCTCGAAGCGGGTCAACACTGCGAATACCGCCAGCAGCGCCAGCAGCACGATCAGGCGGACACCGGGGCGGGCCCGCACCGCCAGTGGCGATGCCAAGGCCAGCACAAAGGCTACGTTCTGGCCGGACACCACCAGCAGGTGCCCCAGGCCCGCGGCCCGGAAGTCGTCGTAGAGGCGGGGCGACTGGCTGCGGTCGTCGCCGTAGACCATCCCCGCGAACATGGCCCGGCTGTCGTCGGGCAGGCTGCCCGCTCCCGACTCCAGCAACCGCCTGATCCGGTTGGTGAACGCTCCCAGGGGCGCGGCATCGGCCCGGTCGCCGACGGTGTCGACGTTGAGGGTGGAGGCCACGTGCCGCCAGCGGTGCCAGTCGCTGGTGGCGGGCCGAGCGGTGCCCGAGATGTGCACACGCTCACCGGCCAGGGCGTCGTCCAGCCGGGCGGCTACCGCTCCGTACGCCCTGGCCTCGACCCGGGCGTCGCCATAGCGGACCGTGACGCGGATCCCATGGGTGCTCAGCGGTCTGGGATCGTCGAGCAGGGTGACCCAGCCCTCCACCGGCCCGTCGGGCGGATCGGCGAGCCCTTCCAGCGCCTTGGAACCGAAGAAGCCGGCGAAGGCCGCGAAGACGACCAGCACGAGAAGCGGGCTCGGCCGCCAGAGGCAGGCCGCGACCAACGCAATCGCTACGGCCAGCGGGACTCCGACCAGCAGCCACGACCCCAGCGCGGCGCCCGCCGCAGCGGCGTAGGGCATCACCGCCCCGCCCCAACTCCAGCGAGATTGCCCCACCCCAGCAGGCCGTTCACTCACGGGCCATCCACCGTTGCCAGGGGGCGAATCTGTTCGAGCTTGACCGGGCCGATGCCGGAGACCTCGACTAGCTCGTCGACTGTTGCGAAGGGACCCGACCGGCGTCGGTGCTCGACTATTGCGACCGCTAGCGCAGGGCCGATGCCCGGCAACTCCTCAAGCGCGGCCGCGTCCGCGATGTTGACGTTCAGCGGTGCGCCTGCCGCTCCGGCCCGGCTGCCGTCGCCCGCGCCGGCGGTGACCGGCACGATCTCGGGTCCCGCCGACTCCCCCACCGCGGGCACCCACAGGCGCGACCCGTCACTCAGCGGCTCGGCCAGGTTGAGCCGCATCCGGTCGGCTTCGGCCGTCAGCCCGCCCGCGGCCTCGACCGCGTCGGCGACCCGGCTGGTGGCGGGAAGTTCGTGCAGGCCGGGCCGGGCCACCGCCCCGACGACGTCCACCACTATCCGGCCCGGATCCGGCATTGGCGACGGACCCGGCACGGGGATCTCCACCGAGCCGGCCATGGGAAGGATCTCGGCCGGGTCCGGGCCAGCAGGCGTGCGCAGCGCCCACCAGCCCCCGATCGCGGCCGCGGCCACCGCGAGCACGCCGACAACCACCGTCACCGGAGACACGCCCAGCCGGTCGGCCAGCGCTCCGGGGGACGGAACCGCGAACTTCCGGCCGCCGGGTGGCGTACCCATTGCGTGTCCCCTGTATCGCCTGCAATCAGGCCGACACGGGAAGGCGGCCGGCTAGCCGACCGTGAGACTAGCGCTGGCTAGAACAGTGCGGCCGAGAGCCTCTTGCGCCAGGCCGAGGTGCGGGGGTCGTCAGGCCCGAGCACCTCCAGCAAGTCGACGAAACGCTGGCGGGCCTCCTCATCGGCCTTGACCGTGGCCAGCAGCTCGGCCAGCTCGGCCTCGATGCCGGATGCCCCGCCAGCGGGAGCGTCGCCCGACTCCTGAACCCGGGCGAGGGAGATCAAGCGCCGGGTCTCGGGCGTCTCCGGGACCCGTTCCAGCAGCCCGACCGCTTCAGCGGCTCGGCCGTCGTCGATGAGGAGCGCGGCCAGAGCGGTCACCGCGGCCGCGTTGTCGGCCTCGATCTCGAGGGCGGCTCTCAGGGAGACCTCGTCGCCCGCCGCGATCAGTCTCTCGATCTCGGTCATCTCCGGTGTGGGCAGCAGCCGCTGCACGAACTCGCGCACCGCGGCCTCGCCCTGGGCTCCGAGGAAGCCGTCAGCCACCTGGCCGTCCACCATGGCGTAGACGGCCGGGATCGACTGGACCCGGAACGCCTGGGCCACGCCCGGGTTCGCCTCGACGTCCACCTTGGCCAGCTCGACCGCGCCGTTGGTCTCGGCCACCACCTTCTCGAGCAGCGGGGTCAGCTGCCGGCACGGCTCGCACCAGGAGGCCCAGAGGTCCACGATCACCGGGACGGTCCGGGACCGGTCAACCACTTGGGCCTGGAAGGTTGCATCGGTAACGTCGGCCATCGTCATCGCAACGTATCGGCCGCCGCGCCGGATTCAGCCCGGCACCAAT
Source organism: Acidimicrobiaceae bacterium (assembly GCA_009843915.1). Lineage (GTDB taxonomy): Bacteria > Actinomycetota > Acidimicrobiia > Acidimicrobiales > Aldehydirespiratoraceae > Aldehydirespirator. The sequence goes on from VYCM01000057.1 coordinate 24,236, forward strand.
CCGACCACTCCCACCCGGAGGCAACCATGAGGATCGACGCCTGGATCGGCCTCCCCGAGGCAGCCAGCAGCCAAGAGCTAGCCACCATCGGCGACCGGGCCCGGATGATGGAGCAGGACGGCTACAGCGGGCTGCTGTCGGCCGAGACCAGCCACGACCCCTTCCTGCCGCTCGCGCTGGCGGCTCAGGACACCGAGCGGATCGAGTTGATGACCGCCATCGCGGTGGGCTTCGCCCGCAACCCGATGGTGCTGGCCCACACCGCCTGGGACCTGCAGGCGCTGTCGCAGGGGCGGTTCCTGCTCGGGCTGGGCAGCCAGATCCAGGCCCACATCACCAAGCGCTTCTCGATGCCGTGGTCGCGTCCGGCGGCCCGCATGGAGGAGATGATCACCGCCATCCGGGCCATCTGGGAGTCTTGGCAGACCGGCGAGCGCCTCAACTTCCGGGGCGAGTTCTACCGCCACACCCTGATGACGCCCATGTTCAGCCCCGGCCCCATCGACGTGGCGCCCCCGCCCATCCTGATCTCGGCGGTCGGGCCGCTGATGACCAAGGTGGCGGGCCGGGCCGCGGACGGTCTGGTGTGCCACGCCTTCCAGACGGCCGAGTACCTGCGGGACGTGACGATGCCCAACGTGCACGCCGGGCTGGCGGATGCAGGTCGGGAGCGGTCCGACTTCCAGATCTCGATGCCGGTGTTCGTGGTGTCCGGATTCCGCGAGGAGGAGGTCGCCGCCCAGGCGGCCCGGACCCGCCAGCAGATCGCCTTCTACGGATCCACACCCGCCTACCGGGGCGTCCTGGAGCATCACGGCTGGGGCGACGCCCAGACCGAGCTCAACCGCTTGTCGAAGCGGGGCCAGTGGGTCGAGATGGGCAACGTGATCGACGACGACATGCTCGGCGCCTTCGCCATCGTGGCCGAGCCCCACGAGGTGCCGGGACGCATCGCCGAGCGCTTCGGTGGCACGCTCGACCGGCTCCAGTTCTACGCCGGTGTGAGGGACAAGGACCGCTGGGGTCCCATCATCGAGGAGATCAAGGCGGCCTGACGCAGTCTGCGGCTCAGCCGGCCGCTAGGCGTCCGCAAGCCGGCGGGTAAAGATCCGGCCCAACCCATCGATTCCATCGGCGACGCCGGCCAGGCGGAGCAGGTGCCAGAACAGGGCCATGTTGCTCGACAGGACCGGTACACCGACTTCTGATTCGAGGTCCTCGACGGAGGCCAGGAGCCGGAGGCTGGTGCACGAAACGAACACTGCGTCGCAGTCCGCGCTGCGAACGATGGTCCGCACGCCATCGGCGACCGACTGCGGGGAGATGCGCGCCACGGTGAAGTCGTTCGACTCGAGGAAGGATCCCAGTGCGGTCACGGCGAGGCCTTCGTCAGCGAGACTCCGAGCGATCGGCGCGGTGACCTCAGCGGTATAGGGGGTAACGACAGCGATCCGGCGCGCGTCGAGAGCACGGAGCGCGGCAACGACGGCCGAGATCGGATCGGTGCATGCCACGCCCGGATGTTCGCTCTGGATGGCAGCGGTCACGCGGTCGGCGCTGATCAGCGTCGCCGCGGACGTGCAGCCATAGCCGATCACGTCAAAATCGAACTCTCCGGGCAACAGCGCGGCCGCCTCCGGAAGCCGCTGCTCCATGTCGGTCAGGGTCTCCGGCGTGACATCCATCGAGTTGGGGATGCGCGAGTGGTAGAAGTCCACGCCGGGGAGGTTCAGCATGCGGGCCTCGGCTTCGATCGTTTGATCGCTTGCGAGCACGATCAAACCGATGCGGGCCCGAGCACCGAAGCCGTCGTCGGTGTCGAACGGCAGCCGCACCAGGTCGGGGACGGTCATCAGATGATGGGAAGGTCGGGAGCCGCCCGCCGGCTGAGCAGCTCGGCACCACCAGCCCGCACGACGATGTTCTCTTCGTGCACCATCGCCTTGCCGGGTTCCCACAGCAGGCCCGGTTCGACCGTGAGCACCATGTTCTCCACGATCGGAGTCTCGTCGCACGCGGTGTGCGAGGGCCATTCGGTGACCTGCATACCCAAACCGTGACCCATCCGTCCGATTTCGTTCCCCAAGGATCCGGCCGCCTTCAGCACCTCGTTCATGGCGGCGAATACGTCGGTCGTCGTCTCGCCGGGCCGGGCCGCGGCGATGCCGGCCTCGGTCGCCTCCCACACCGCCCGGTAGGCGTCCTTGGCAGCTTGGGTGGCGGTGGCGAAGGCGAAGTTGCGGTCGAAGTCGCTGAAGTACCCGTCATAGGTCGAGCCGCTGTCGAAGATCAGCATGTCGCCGTCGACGATCTCACGATCGGTCGGTTGCCGGATGATGTCGTCGATCCCGCCCGGGCCGGTCGCCCCCACCAGGTAGGGCACGTCGTCCGCGCCCTGCCGGAGGATCTCGGCCCGGAACGCCGCGAACGCCTGCCGTTCGGTCATGCCGGTGGACAGCAGGTTGGGGATCTCGTCGAATGCGTCGGACACCACGCCACAGATGAAGCGGTGCTTGTCGATCTCGAGCTCGCTCTTGACCATCCGCAGACCGCTCACGATGTCGGTGACATCGATGAAATCACCGACCTCTGCCCGCACCCGATCGAGGTCACGAAGCGGCATCCGCACATGCGTCTCGGGACCCATCGGCATTCCAATCGAGCCACCGGCGGCGAGCTCGCTCAGGCAATCGACCAGCAGCGTCACGCCGTCGTCGTGCGGCCGGGGCGATGACCAGGTCCGGATGTCGTCGATCCATGTCTCGGTCATCGACGCCCGACCGATGCTCGGGATTACCGCCACGGGCTTGCCCGTGGCCGGGATTACGGTGAACCAGGGACGCGTCGGGCTCTGCCAGAACGGTGTATGGAACCCGGTGAAATACCGGACCTCCGGCTCGGTGGTGACGAAGATGGCTGCGATGTCTCGCTCCTCCATCGCTGCCTGGCACCGTCGGGTGCGATCAGCGAACTCCTCGGCGGGGAATCCGCGCCCGGGACGCACTGATTCTCCGGCGGCGGGATCAGCGCCGGTAGTCACGTAACCGCGCCGACCTTGGCCTGCTGCGAGAAGAAGGATGCACCCGTCGGCACCTCGGGGAACTCCATCTCGTAGGTCGAGCATCGCACGCGGTTGGTTCGCTCGCCCCGCACCACTTCGCCGTCATGGATGCTCGGGAGATGGCTGACCTGCAGCGGCTTGGAATCCTCAGCCCGGTACTCACTGATGAACAGAGTCCGCGGACGGTCCGACGTATTCGGCGCTGACCCGTGCAACAGCCGGGTGTGCATCAAGCAGGCCGAGCCGGCTGGGCCGTAGATCGGTACTGCGTCGGCGACATGATCGGCCACGACCTGTGGGCTGACCGCGCCGGTGAACACCCCATCGTGCCAATGATCGAACAGTTCGTGGCGATGCGTGCCCGACACCACGTTCAACGGACCGTTCTCGAGGGTCACGTCGTCGAGAAAGAACAGAACGGCGATGAGGTCTTCGTTGCTGTGAGGCTGGAACAAGAAGTCCTGGTGGTACTTGACCTCGGTGGACGCCCCCGGCTGCTTGGCGTTGATCTTCGAGTTGTTGAACTCCACGTTCGGCCCGATCAGTTGGGCGACGGCATCGAGGGCCCAGTTGTCCCGCATGACCGCCAGATAGTTGTCGGAGATCTCCACCGGCGAGGCGACCCGGCGGAGCCGTGGCGCGACGGCGGTGTGCTCGGGCGCCAGGTCAAATCGCGGGCGCCCGGCGAGCGTGTCGCCGTAGGGCTCGTTGTGCTCGCGGCTCTCCTCGACCCAGGCATCGAAGTCGGCGACGAGGGCCTTGAGCTGTTCAGGAGTGATGGCGTGCTCGACGAACAGGTACCCATCCGCCCAGTACGAGTCGATCTCCTCCGGCGACAGCGGACCGGCCGCTCGGGCGTCCACGGACGGCCGGGACGAGTGCTGGTCCATAGTCACGACGTGAACACTAATCCCCCCGATTCCGGTATCCTGTCGGCACCCTCGGGGCTATAGCTCAGTTGGTAGAGCGCTTCCATGGCATGG
>VYCM01000040.1 GCA_009843915.1 Acidimicrobiaceae bacterium
AGGACCTGGTCTCGGTGGTGTACTACGAGCGGGTCGTCCACGGCGGTCTGGACGCCGACACGGCCGCGCTCGAAGAAGAGATGCTGCTCGCTCTGGTGGCCGATGCACCAACCTTCGAAACCGGCTCGCCCGACGAGATCAGCGCCCTGCTAACCGAGTCCGCTGTGGGTCACGGCATCGATCTCGCCGCCGGCGAGTAGCCGGCCGGGCCACCGGAGGCCCACCCCAATGCTCCCCAGCGACGCCGCCGCCAGCGACATCACGGCCACCTCCGAGTGGGCCGCGCTGGCCCGTCACGCCCGTGAGCTGCAAGCCGGAGGCGTCGATCTGGCGGCGCTGTCCGAGGCCGACCCGGACCGGCCGGGGCGCTGCACCTCGACCGCGGGCCAACTGGTGATCGACTGGTCCCGGCATCTGGTCACCGATGCCACTGTGGAGCTGCTGCTGGCCCTGGCCGAGCGGGCCGGCGTGGCAGCGCGGATCGAGGCGATGCTGGGGGGCGAGCCGGTCAACGTCACGGACGGCCGAGCCGTTCTTCACACCGCCCTGCGGGCTCCGGCTGGTGAGGCCGTTGTGACCGGAGGGGTTGACGTGGCGCCGGCCATCGCCGCCGAGCATGAACGGATGAGGGCCTTCGTTCGGGCGCTGCGCTCCGGTGAGAGGCGAGGGGCCACGGGTCTGCCGATCCGCACGGTCGTGAATATCGGGATCGGCGGTTCGCAGTTGGGGCCGGCCATGGCCCACGAGGCGCTGGCCGCCTTCCGCTCGGATGGCATCGAGTGCCGGTTCGTGTCGAACATCGACCCGGCCGCGCTAGCTGCTGGCCTGGACGGCCTCGACCCGGCCCAGACGCTGTTCATCGTGGTTTCGAAGGGCTTCGCCACCGCCGAGACGCTGGCCAATGCCCGCGCCGCTCGGGCCTGGGCCGCGTCGGTGCTCGGTTCTGAGGCCGCGAGTCGACACTTCGTGGCGGTGACTGCGGATCGGGACGCGGCGGTTGAGTTCGGCATCGAGCCTGACGATGTGTTCTCGACGTGGGACTGGGTCGGCGGCCGCTTCTCGATGGGGTCGGCAGCCGGTCTGGCTGTGATGGCCGCAATCGGCGAGGAGAACTTCGCGGCGATGCTGGCCGGGATGCGAACCATCGACGAGCACGTGGCTGCGGGGCCGGCGGCCAGCGTCCCCATGCTGCTGGGCCTGCTGTCGGTGTGGTACCGCAACTTCTGGGGGTTCCAGACGCGGGCGGTTGTGCCGTACTCGGAGAGGCTGCGGCTGTTCGGCGTCTGGTTGCAGCAGGTGATCATGGAGTCCAACGGCAAGCGGGTCCGTCTCGACGGCAGCCCGGTGGGCTGCGAGACCGCCGAGATCGTGTGGGGAGGTCCGGGAACCGACAGCCAGCACTCCTTCCACCAGCTGCTGCACCAGGGCACCACAGTCGTGCCCGCTGACTTCATCGTGCTGGCCCGTCCGGATGCGGATGTAGCCGGTCTTGCCGGCGCGGCCGAGCGCCACGAGGCCCTGGTGGCCAACTGTTTCGCCCAGGCCGCCGCGCTGGCCTTCGGCACCCCGCCGGCGGAGGAGGACGACCCCCACCGCGAGCTGCCCGGCAACCGCCCGTCGACGGTGATCCTGGCCCCGGAGCTGACGCCTTCGGTGCTCGGCCAACTGGTAGCCCTCTACGAGCACCAGACGGTGGTGCAAGGAGCCGTCTGGGGCATCAACAGCTTCGACCAGTTCGGCGTCGAGCTCGGCAAGACCCTGGCTGATGGGATAGCCGCCGACTTACAGGCCGGCACCGTCCCAGCCGACACCGACCACGACCCCGCCACCAAGTCGCTGATCGCTCACTACCGCCGCGTGCGCGAGGATTGACCGCTGCAACGAGGCGTCAGCGGGTGAAGAGGAGCTGGAACTCCATGATCCCGTGGTCCTCGACGGACACGACTACGGGGGCGGTCGGTGCGGTGACGCCGTAGTCGCTGAAGACCACGTCGCTGGACCCGACGGCCACGATGATGTCGCCCACGAGCTGGGCCTGCAGGTCGAAGGCGACCCGGTTGGTGACGCCCTTGATGGTCAGGTCGCCCTCGGCCGAACCTGAGAACGGCTCGCCGTCGGCCATGCCGGCCGGCAGCTCCACCGGTTCCGCCAGGGTGAATATCGCCTTGGGGTACTCGCTGGTGTTCAGGGCCCCGTAGATCCTGCCGTCGCGGAAGCTGTTGTCGGTCCGCAGCGTGGACATGGTCACCTCCACGGTTGCCGCCACCAGTGCCGTGTTGCTCAGCTCGATCGAGCCCGCAACGTCGGCGGTGCGGCCCACCGCGGTGAAGTCGCCGATGCTGTTCAGCACCTCGTCCACCCGGAACCCCGCGAAGCTCACCGTCGGCTCGCCCTGCAGGTCGCCGGCGTCGTCGGCTACCTGCACGGTCCACACTCCGTCGAGGCCGCCGAGGGAGTCTGCCGTCTGATCTGCCGTTGCCGGCTCGCTGTCGAGGTCGTCGTCAACCGAGACATCGGTGTCCACCGCCGAGGCACCGTCGTCGTCGCTTGATGTCGTGGACACGTCGGTAGTCGCGTCGGCGGTTGACGTGTCGGTGTCATCACCGGCGGGTTCGGTGGCCGATGGCGTGTCGGTGTCGTCCTCCGTCGTCTCGGTCGCTTCGATCCGGGCAACAGTCGTCTCCAGGTCGACCGCCTCGGGGGCTTCGTCACGGGTCAGGAGATACACCGCCACCGCTGCAACGATCAGTACGACAACGGCCACAACCGCGCCAATGACGATCTTGATGCGCCTCATCTCTCCGAGTCCCTCTCCATCTCGCTGGCAGTAGCCGCGGCGGCGGCCACGGTTGCTTCGATCTCGGCTTCGGTGTGGGCCAGCGACGGGAAGATCGCCTCGTAGGCCCCCGGCGCGAAGGCCACGCCCCGCCGCAGCATCCCGTGGAAGAACAGCCGATAACGACCGTTATCAGCAGACTTGCGGGCTTCATCGAAGTCACGGGGAGCGTCCTCGGCGAAGAACAGGCCCAGCAGGGGCCCGACCCGCGGCAGCACCGCAGTCACCCCGGCCGCGGCGAAAGCTCCGGCCATCCCCTCCTGCAAGGCGGCCGCCGTGGATTCCAGCTGCACATAGGCGTCGTCGTCGAGCAGGCCCAGCACCGCCAGCCCGGCCGCGGTGGCCAGAGGGTTGCCCGACAGTGTCCCCGCCTGGTACACGCCGCCCAGCGGCGCCAGCCCGGACATGATCTCCGTCGAGGCCCCGAAGGCGCCCACCGGCAGCCCGCCCCCGATGACCTTGCCGAAGCACCAGATGTCGGGCCGCACTCCGTACCACTCGGCGGCGCCGCCCCGGCAGAGCCGGAAGCCGGTGATCACCTCGTCGAACAGCAGCAGAGCGCCGGCCGCGTCGCAGGCGTCGCGCAGTCCCTGCAGGAAACCGGGCTCCGGGGCCACCAGTCCCATGTTGGCCGCCACCGGCTCCACGCACACCACCGCCACCGACTCGTCCAGTTCGGGCACCACGTTGTAGGGGGCCACGATGGTGTCGGCCACCGCGCCGGCGGTCACTCCCTCCGATCCGGCCAGGCCCTGCTGGGCAACGCCCGATCCGCCCGCCACCAGCAGAGAATCGCTGTGGCCGTGGTAGCAGCCGGCGAACTTCACCACCGTCGGCCGGCCGGTCACGCCCCGTGCGAGCCGTACCGCCGACATCACCGCCTCGGTTCCGCTGTTGGTCAGCCGCACCATCTCCAGGCCCCCCACCCGGGCGCACATCTCCTCGGCCATCAAGACCTCGTCGCGGGTGGGCGCGCCGTAGCTGGTGCCCCTTCCGGCCGCCTGCCGCACTGCTTCGATCACCGCCGGGTGGGAGTGGCCGCAGATGCCCGGCCCGTAGCTCTGCACGTAGTCGATGTAGCGGCGGCCCTCCACGTCGTACACGAACGGACCGGAGGCCTCGGCCACGAAATACGGAGTGCCGCCCACGGAGCGGAAGGCCCGAACCGGCGAGTTGACCCCGCCGGGGATCACCTGCTGGGCCCGCTCGAACAGCGCCTCGTTGGTGAGGGCCTCGTCGCTGCTCACGGCAGCGCTTCGTTGGTATTGGCGTCGCGTTCCGCGTCGCTCATTGCAGGGCCTCGGCCAGGCGGCGGGCGAAGTAGGTGAGCACCACGTCGGCGCCGGCCCGGCGGATGGCGAGCACATGCTCATGGGCGACCGCGTCACCGTCGAGCCAGCCCCGCTCGGCTGCGGCGCACACCATGGAGTACTCCCCGGACACGTGGTAGGCGGCCAGCGGTACATCGAAGGTGCGGCGGGCCTCCGAGATCACATCGAGGAAGGCCAGAGCCGGCTTCACCATCACCATGTCGGCACCCTCGGCCAGGTCCAGGCGGATCTCCTCGAGGGCCTCCCGGGCTCCGGCCACGTCCTGCTGATAGGTCCGGCGGTCGCCCCCACCGGCGATGGTGACGTCCACCGCGTCGCGGAACGGCCCGTACAGCGCGGTGGCGTACTTGGCCGAGTAGGCGAGGATCGCCGTCTGCTCGAAGCCCGAGCCGTCGAGGGCGCCCCTGATGGCCCCGACCTGGCCGTCCATCATCCCCGAAGGAGCCACCATGTCGGCCCCCGCGGCCGCCTGGGCCAGCGCGATGCGGGCATAGATCTCCAGGGTGGCGTCGTTCTCGACGTCGCCGCGGCCGTCGAGCACCCCGCAGTGTCCGTGGTCGGTGTACTCGTCCATGCAAAGATCGGCGATCAACACGATGTCATCCCCGAGATCGGAGCGCAGGTCGGCCAGAGCCACCTGCACGATCCCGTCGGGATTCCAGGCCTCCGACCCGAGGTGGTCCTTGTGCTCGGGAACACCGAACAGCACCACCGCCCCGATCCCGAGAGCGTGGAGCTCCGCGACCTCGGCCCGCAGCGATTGCCGGGTGTGCTGGAACTGCCCGGGCATCGACACGATGGGCCGGGGCTCGTCGATGCCCTCGCGCACGAACAGCGGCGCGATGAAGTCGGCGGGGTGGAGCCGGTGCTCGGCCACCAGCCGTCGCAGGGCCGGCGTCCGGCGCAGCCGGCGCATACGCCGCTGCGGGAAGTTCACCCTGCGAGGCTACCCATCGTCGTCGGGCGCCGACCACGGTCGGGCGTGGCCGACCAGGGCGGCCACCACGCCGTCGATGGTGTGCTCGGATGCCTCCACGGTGACTTCGAGGCCGTGGGAGGCTGCCGTGGCCGACGTGGCCGGGCCTATGGAGGCCACCAGCGGCGGTACCGCGTCGGTGCCGACCTCGTCCACCAGACGCGTGACCGTGGACGACGAAGTGAACACCACACCGTCGGAGGCAGCCACCGCCCGGCGCTGGTCGTCGGTCAGGCGGGCGGCCACGTTTCGATAGGCGGCCACGTCCAGCACCTCCCAGCCGGCGTCTCGCAGGCTGTCGGGGAGCAGCGGGCGGGCGACCGCGGCCCGGGCCAGCACCACGAGGCTGCCGCTGCGCCCGGAGCCGGGAGCCGGGAACGCTTGCACCAAGCCCTCAGCGATCGATCGGTCGGGCACCAGCCGCACGGTCAGTCCCACCGCGGCGGCCCGGGCTGCGGTCCCCGGCCCGATGGCGGCAACGTTGACGCCGGTGGCCAGCGGGCCGGCGGCGGCCGCTCGCTCGGCCCCGTTCGGGCTGGTCACCACCAGCCAGTCCCCCCGTTCCAGCCGGGCCAGCGCGGCCCGCAGTCCGGCTCCCCCGTCGGCAGGATCGGTGATGGCGATCACCGGGGCGCTGACCACCTCGGCACCGGCTGCGGCCAGCCCGTCGGTCAAAGGCTGGGCCTGGTGGCGCGGCCGGCAGACCACGATCTTCAGCCCGGCGAGCGGCTTGGGTGCGTGAGGCCCGGACCGTGCCGGGCTCATCCGACCGCTCCCATCAGCGCCCGGCCGCCGCATTCGTCCAGCAGGTGCCGGGCCACAGACCGGCCCAGCGTCTCGGGATCACGGCCCCGGCGGGTGTCGCGGATGAGCTCCCGGCCGTCGAGCGACGCCACCAGCCCGGTCAGCTCCAGTCCGCCGCCGGGAGCCTCGTCGGCGTGGGCGCCGGCCGGCAGGCTGCAGTCGCCGCCCAGTTCGGCCAGAAAGGCCCGCTCGGCGTCGACCGCCCGCCGGCTCGGCCCGTGCTCGGTGGCGAGCAGTGTCTCGAGCACGGCCAGATCATCGGCCCGGCACTCCACCGCGATGGCTCCCTGCCCGACCTGGGGCACGAAGACGTCCGGTTCGAGCACGTCGAGCACGTCCGGTTCGATCCCCAGGCGCTGCAAGGCCACCGCGGCCATGACGATGGCGTCGAAGGCGGCGGCCTTGTTGAGCCGGGTGGCGATGTTGCCCCGCAGCTCGGCAAAGACCAGGTCGGACCGCATCCAAGCCAGTTGGGCCTTGCGCCTGACCGAGCCCGTGGCCACCGTCGCGCCGGCAGGCAACTCAGCCAGCCGGCAGCCCACCAGGGCGTCCCGCGGGTCACCGCGCCTCGGTACGGCGGCCAGTACCAAGCCCTCAGGAGTCGCCGACGGCAAGTCCTTGGCCGAGTGCACCGCGATGTCTGCTCGTCCGTCGAGCACCGCGGCTTGCACTTCCTTCACGAACACTCCCTTGCCGCCCATGGCATGGATCGGGTCGTCGGGTTGCCGGTCACCGGTGGTGGACACCACCACCGGCTCGGTTGCCACCCCGCCGGCCTCGGCCAGCAGCCCGGCCACGATGCTGGTCTGCCGGCGGGCCAAGGCACTGCCCCGGGTGGCCGCTCTCAGAGGCCGGGGGGCCATGGCGCCGGTCGCCTAGAGATCGAACAGGTCGCGCAGCGCTTCGGCCAGCCGGTCGCCCCGTGCATGGCCGGCTGCGTCCTTGAGCCGGACGGTCGGCTCGTGGAGCAGCTTGTTCACCACGCCGCGCAGCAGGGACTCCACCGCGGCCCGCTGGGCGGGCGAGAGATCAGCGAGGCGCGACGCATGGCGTTCCAGCTCGCTCGCGCTTAGAAGCTCGGCCCGGCCCCTCAGCGCCGCGATGAGCGGGGCGACCTCACGGGCCGATGCCTCGGCCAGGTAGAACTCGATCTCTTCGTCGATGATGGCCTGCACCCTGCCGATCTCCTGGGTGCGACCGGACCGTTCCCGTTCCACGAAGTCGCCCAGGTCGTCCATGTCGAGCAGGGTCACGCCGGGCAGTTCCCGAGCAGCGGGGTCCACGTCGCGGGGCACGGCCACATCGACGATCAGCAGCTCCGCGCCCGCTCGTCGGGTCATCACCGCGTCGATGTCGCTGTGTTCGAGGACTATCTCGGTGGCCCCCGTAGTGGTGATGGCCACATCGGCACTGGCCAGGGCAGTGTCCAGCTCGGCCAGGGCCACGGCCCGCCCTCCGCACAGTTGTGCGGCGGCCACGGCCCGCTCCGGTGAGCGGCTGGCTACTGCTATGTCGCCGGGGTGGGCGTCGGCCAGAGACTTGAGCGTGCCCGCGGCCACCTCGCCCGCGCCCAGCACGAGCACCCGGCGTCCGGTCAGGCCTCCTAGCCGCTCGGCGGCCAGAGCGACCGCGGCGTGCGACAGGGAGGCGATGCCGCGGGCGATGCCGGTCTCGGTGCGGGCCCGCTTGCCGGTCTCGACCGCGCGGCGGAACAGAGGTTCGAGCACCGCGCCGACAGTGCCCTCCGAACGGGCGGCCTGCCATGCGTCGCGTACCTGGCCCAGCACCTCGTGCTCGCCCACCACCACGGAGTCGAGTCCGGTGGCCACTGCGAACAGATGCCGCACCGCGTCGGCGTCGTGGTGGGAGTACAGCTCGTCTCCCACGATCTCGGGCGGGAGCCCCGAATGACGGGCGATCAACTCGCGGATGTCGGCGTAGCCGCCGTGGAAGCGCTCGGCGTAGGCGTAGACCTCGATGCGGTTGCAGGTGGACAGCAGCACCGACTCGCTGAGGTGCTCGGCCACGGCGAGGTCATGGAGGGCCTTGGGGAGGTCGTCGGGCGCGACCGTCATCCGCTCGAGCAGGCCGAGCGGCGTGGCGCGGTGATTGCACCCGACCACTACCAGCGACATCGAATCGGATGCTATCGCTACCCGGCGGCCGGCGGGCAGCCCGAGTGAGGGTCAGCGGGCCAGGAAGAATAGTTGCAGCACCCCGGCCAGGACGATGATGGCGAGCAGCGCCACGATGGCGATGGTGGTTCCCGGTCTCATGGCTGGTCCCCCTGATCCTTCGGGCCGGTGGACGCTCCGGTCCGGCGGCTCAAGCCCACCGGCGTGACCACCGACGGGCTGCCCGACCGGCGGTCGCCGGCCGCGGCGGTGGCGAGGCGCACCTCGGATCCCTCGTGCAGCCCGAGCTCGTCGGCCGCAGAGCGTTGGGGCAGAGCCAGCGACACGAGCCCGCTCGAGTCTGTGACGAGGCCGACGCGTCCGGGCGGCACGTCTGCATAGGCCCGGGCTCGCTCAGCCGTCCGCAGATCTTCTCCGACCGTCACCTGCAGCAGGGCCCCGGTTGCGACCATCTCGTCCACTTCGGCCGGATCGACGTTGAGCTGGCAGTTGCCGAAGCGGTCCACCCACAGCACCTCGGCCACCAGGTCGTCGCCGTCGCGCCGGCTCACCGGCAGCATTCCAGGAGTCAGCGTGGCCACGTCGACGGCCGGCCCCAGATCGCTCAACGGCACCCCACAGCAGAGGTGGGCGGCTGCCGGCGCGAACACGTCACGGCCGTCAAAGGTCGGGCCCAGCTCACCGGGACTCTCCAGGCGGTAGTCGGTGGCGGCCAGCTCCACCGCCCGTCCGGCCCCGCCGACGAGGGCCACCACGGGGGCCAGCAACCCGTTGTCCGGTCCGACCAGCACCGAGGCGCCGTCGCCCACCTCCACCGCCACCGGTCGACGATCGGTGCCCACCCCGGGGTCGACCACAGCCAGAACCACGCCCGGCAGCAGGTACTGGGCGGCCCGGGCCAGCGCCAACCCGCCGGCTCGCACGTTGCAGGGTGCGATGCCGTGGGTGACGTCCACCACCCGCACATGGGGCGCGATGGCCGCGATGACCGAGTGGACCACCCCGACGAACTCGTCGCCGTGCCCGTAGTCCGACAGGAACGAGATCGTGTCGTAGCCGCGCCCCGCGACGGACTTCATTGGCCCAGCTCGCGGGAGCGGCGGGTGGCTGCTTCGACTACCCGGTCGATGAGGTCCATGAAGCCGGCTTCGTCGAGAACGGCCAAGCCCGCGGCGGTAGTGCCGCCCGGGGAGGTGACGTTCTCGCGCAGGCGGCCCGGGTCCTCCCCCGACTCCGCCAACAGCGTGGCTGCCCCCAGCAGCGTCTGGCGCACCAGGGCATCGGCCACCGCGGGATCGAGGCCCTGAGCCGTGCCGGCGGCCCGCAGCGCCTCGGCCAGCCGGAAAACAAACGCGGGACCGCTGCCCGAGAGGCCGGTGACCGCGTCGAGGTCGGCCTCGGCCACGACCGCCACCGTTCCCACCGCCTCGAGGATGCCGCGGGCCCATTCCAGGTCTTCGGGCCCGGCCGCCGATCCAGGAGCGATGGCGGCCGCGCCCGCCCCGACCAGCGCCGGGGTGTTGGGCATCGCCCGCACCACAGGGGTTCCCGCCGGCAGGCCGGCCTCGATGGCCTCCGTGCGCACCCCCGCCGCGATGGACAGCACCCGCGCGGTTGCGGCCGCGGCCAGAGCGGGCAGCACCGCGGCCACCACGTCGGGCTTCACTGCGATGACGGCGCCGATCCCATAGAGGGGTTCAGTGGAGACCGACACCCCGGGGGAGGCGGCCGAGACCGCCCGCTGACGGGCCGGGTCGGGCTCCACCACGTGGAGCTCGCTCGCGCCGGCCCAGCCGCGGGACACCAGGCCCCCCAGCAGGGCCTCGCCCATCTTTCCGCCGCCGATCACCTGCAACCGGGCCATACCGGTCATATTAGAGGGACTGAGGTCAGCCGATGCCTGTGCTGTAGCGGGCGGTGATCTGGAGGTCGCGGCGGATCACCCCGGTCAATGCCGCGATCACGATCACCCCGCCGGCCACCTGGGCGATCTTGATCGGCTCGTCCAGGAAGATGGCGGCGAGGACCATTGTCAGCGGGGGCGCGCCCAGCAGGGCCATCGACGACACGGTGATCCGCACATGCTTGTGGGCCCAGTTCATCAGCAGATGGCCCGATCCCGGAACGGCAACGAGCGCGGCCACCCACAGCCAGGCGGTCGCATCGGGCAGGGACAGGCCGCCACCGGTCAGGACGGCCGGCGGGGTGACCACGACCATGGCGACGATCCACGCCACCGCTTGGAACTCCAATGCGCCGACCTTCTGCCGGGCCTCCTTGGCCAGCGCCATCTGCGCGGAGAAGAGCAGCAGGGCCAGCACGGCCAGCCCGTCGCCCCGCAGGCTCCAGGTGGGCACTGAGGCCGAGCCGAACAGCACCAGCGCGGTGCCGGCCAGCGCGGTCGCCACCAGCGCCAGAAGTTTGAGCGAGACCGGCTCGGCGAACCGGCGTACCCCCGCCCAGATCAACACGACGGGCACCAGCGACACGATCATGGCCACGTTGGTGACGGTTGTGGACTTGATGCTCTGGTAGAACGCGATGTACCACAGCCCGAGCATCACCGCGGAGGGCAGGCAGGCCCGCACCTGCGGCCACGTCACCCGGCCCCGCCGGGCCAGCACAACCCCTCCGTAGACGAGGGAGCTCAGAACCAGCCGCCAGAAGGCCAGTTGCACCGCGCCCAGGTCCACCTGGCGCACCAGAATGTTGCCGAAGCCCCAGCACACCACTGCGCCCGATACCGCCGTCAGGCCCATGGGGTGCCACTGCGTTGCCCTTGACGGCATGGAGGCGGTCATGGCGGCGGGCCTGGGGGTAGGGGCCGGCCGCTCAGGCGCCGACGGCTCTGATGGCTCGGCCGGTGGTGCCCGCCGGCAGCAGCCCGGCATGGGCGTCGGCGTCGGCTCGCAGGACCGCATACAGCGCCTCGGCCATGGGGGCTACCCGGTCGATGCTGGTGTCGACGTGAAGCATCATCGACTCCTGTGTGGCGGCCAGGACCCCGCCGCCACCGCCGCGCAACTCGTGAAACAGGTGCACTCGCTTCTGGTCGGCCCCCGCGACCGTGGTGTCCACCGCCAGCGGCGTGGCTGGGGCCAACTCGTCGATGAAGGCGATGTGGGTCTCCACCGTGTAGAACGATCCGCCGGTGCTGGCCCGGTAGTGCTGGTCGAAGCCCATGCGGATCAGGTACTCGTCGCTGGCCATGCCGAACACCACGCCGTAGAAGCCCTCGGTCATGTGGCCGTTGTAGTCGATCCACTCATCGAGGACGGCGCCTCGCCAGATACGCAGCGGCCCGCCGTCAGCCATGGACAGCGAGTCTACGAAGACCCGTGACGCCGAGGGGTGCCCGTCAGAACAGGGTGAGGTACTGGTCGACCTCTCCTGATGTGACGACGTGGTGGTGGGCCAGGAACTCCTCGCGCTTCACCTTGACGTAGTAGTCGCGGTATGGGCCCTCGGCCGTGTCGCCCAGGCCCCGGCCGATCACGTCGTTGGAGGCGAGCCGGTCGGCGGCGTGCAGCAGTGTGGGCGGCAGGGCCTCGATGCCCTTGGCCGCGATCTCCTCCGCCGACAGGGTGTACAGGTTGTCGGTGTTGGGCTCGCCCGGGTCGAGGTCGCGGTCGATGCCGTCGAGGCCGCAGGCCAGGGTGGCCGCGAACATCAGGTACGGGTTGGCTGCGCCGTCCCCCAGGCGGATCTCGATGCGGTCGGGCTCGGGCACCCGGATCATCTGGGTGCGGTTGTTGCCCCCGTACACCGCGTAGGCCGGGGCCCAGGTGGCCCCCGAGGTGGGCGCGCCCACTCCCATGCGCTTGTAGGAGTTCACGATGGGGCACATCACCGCCACCAGCGACGAGGCGTGGTCGATGATCCCTGCGGTGAACTTGTAGGCCGTGTCGCTCAGGCCCAGGCCCTTGGTGTCGGGCCCGCCGGCGCCGCCGCCGATGAACAGCGGCTCGTCGTTGTCGGCCGACCACAGGCTCGCGTGGATGTGCAGCCCGTTGCCGGTCTTGTCGGCGAACGGCTTGGGCATGAACGTGGCGTAGCGGCCGTCGCGCTGGGCCAGGGTGTGCACCATGAGCCGGAAAAGGATGAGCCGGTCGGCGGTTGTCAGTGCGTCGGAGTACTGCCAGTTCTGCTCGTACTGGCCGTTGGCGTCCTCGTGGTCGTTGGCGTAGTTGCCCCAGCCCATGGCGTCGAGGTTCTTCGACACCGCGGTCAAGTGGGGCAGCATCCGGGTGAGGCCCTTTGCGTCGTAGCAGGGCAGCGACATGTCGTCGCGGTCGTCGGCCACCGAGATGGAGCCGTCGTCGTTGCGAACCACCAGCGAGTACTCGGCCTCGACCCCGCACTTGAGCACGATGTTGCGCTCGGCGGCGGCCTCCATCGCCCGGCGCAGGATCACCCTCGGCGCGTACGGCCACAGCTCGCCCTCCACAGTGGGGTCGCACTGCATGGCGGCCACGTTGGGCTGCCACGGCAGCTGGGTGTACGACGCCGGGTCGGGAAGGGCCAGGATGTCGGGGCTGGAGGGGTCCTGTCCCATGGGGCCGGCCGCGAAGCCCGCGAACCCGGCCCCGTCGCTCATCAGCGGATCGAGGGCGCCGACGGGCACGAGCTTGGCGCACGGCTTGCCGTGCATCTCCACGAACATGGCGTAGATGAACTCCACGCCGTCGGCTTCCACCCGGCTCCGGATCTCGTCGAGCGCGCTCATGTGGTTCCCCCTGTGGTCTTACCGTCATCGGCTGGGTTGCGGCAGCCGAGAGTAGTCAACGATCCCGTTGCGAGGGAATTGGCCCCTCCTATTGGCGGCGCCGGGCCCAGAGGCTGAGCCTGCGAGGCCGTGGCCCGAGCGGCCCGTGAGCGAAGCGAGCAAGAGCGGGAATGAGGTCGGGGGCGCGACGGGCGCTACCGTGCGGGCCGGACTTTGCCGGGTAGAGCACTTCGGGGGACAAGCGGCATGTGCGGGATCGTGGGCCTGTTCTGCAAGACCGAGACCCATCGTCACGAGTTGGGCCGGCTGACTGCGGTGATGTTGCGCGAGATGCGCGACCGGGGTCCCGACAGCGCCGGGTTCGCGTCCTACGACGCGGGCCTGCCCGACCGCACCCGCATCACCGTGCTGGCCGAGGGCATCGAGGTCGACTGGGGACCAGTGGCGGCCGCGCTGGAGGGAGTCCTAGGCGCCGAGGTGACCGTGCGGGCCGTGCACGACCACGTCGTGTTCTCCACCGACGGCGACGGCCGGGCCGCCCGCCAGTGGATCATCGACAACGTGGCCGGGGCCACGGTGTTGAGCTACGGCTCCCAGATCGAGCTGTACAAGGCGGTCGGCGACCCCGACCTGGTGGCCGAGCGCTACGACCTGGCCTCCCGAACCGGCACTCACGCCCTGGCCCACACCCGCATGGCCACCGAGTCGGCGGTCACCACCAACGGCTCGCACCCGTTCGCCACCGGCGCCGACACCTGCCTGGTGCACAACGGGTCGCTGTCCAACCACAACCGTCTGCGGCGGTTCCTCGAGGGTCACGGCGAATCGTTCCAGACGGAGAACGACTCCGAGGTGGCCGCCGGCTACCTGGCGTGGCGGATCCGCTCCGGCGACACCATCTCGCAGGCGTTGGAGGGGGCCCTCGACGACCTCGACGGCTTCTACACGTTCGCCATCGGCGTGGCCGACGGTTTCGCCATCCTGCGCGACCGGATCGCCTGCAAGCCGGCGGTGGTGGCCGAGACCGACGACTGGGTGGCCATGTCGTCGGAGTACCGGGCCATCGCCCGCCTGCCCGGCGCGGCCGACGCCGAGGTGTGGGAGCCCGAGCCGGCCCGCATCTACACCTGGAGCCTGGCCGCGTGAAGCGTCGCTTCGACCTCGCAGAGGTCAGCCGGCGCGAGCTCAACCAGGCGCTTCACGACGCCTCCGACGGGGAGTCGTTCGAGGTCCTCAACCCCCGGGGCGCCCACGCCGTGGCCTGCGGGATCACCGCCGACCTCGACGTGGTGGTGCGGGGCTCGGTGGGCTACTACTGCGCCGGCATGCACCAGCGGGGCCGGGTGCTGGTGGAGGGCAACGCCAGCACCGGGCTGGCCGAGAACATCATGTCGGGGCTGGTTCACATCACGGGCAACGCCACGATGTCGGCCGGCGCCACTGGCTGCGGTGGCCTGGTGGTTGTCGGCGGCAACGCCGGCGCCCGCTGCGGCATCTCCATGAAGGGGGTCGACATCGTGGTGGGCGGCAACGTCGGTCACATGAGCGCCTTCATGGCCCAGGCCGGGAACCTGGTGGTGTGCGGCGACGCCGCCGCGGACCTGGGGGACTCCATCTACGAGGCGCAGATCTTTGTGCGGGGCGACGTTGAGTCCTTGGGCGCCGACTGCATCGAGAAGGAGATGCGTCCCGAGCACGTAGAGACGCTGTCTCGCCTGCTGGCGGCGGCGTCCCCGGTAGGGGACGGCGTCGACGTGTCCGACTTCCGCCGCTACGGCTCGGCCCGGCGCCTCTACAACTTCACCATCGATGACGTGGACGCCCTTGAGGCGGGCCAGGAGGCGGCCTGATGACCACGCCACCGCCGGACGGCCTCGAGCCCGTGGAAGCCTCGGATCCCGACTTCTGGCACCTGCGCGAGTCCTACAGCTTCGACCGCAACGTGATCGCCGAGATCCGCCGGGCGGCCAACACCGGCATCTACCGCATCCGGGGCTGGGGGGCCAAGCGCCACCTGCCCACCCTCGACGACCTCGTATTCCTCGGTGCGTCCATGTCGCGCTATCCCCTGGAGGGCTACCGCGAGGCCTGCGGCACCGATGTGGTGATCGGGGAGGACCGGGCCGAACGCCCCGTCCAGCTGAAGATCCCGGTGACCATCGCGGGCATGAGCTTCGGCTCACTGTCGGCCCAGGCCAAGGAGGCCCTCGGCCGGGGAGCGTCGGCAGCGGGAACTTCCACCACCACCGGCGACGGCGGCATGACCGAGGAGGAGCGCCAGCACTCCGCCACGCTGGTGTACCAGCACCTTCCGTCGCGCTACGGCATGAACCCCGACCATCTGCGGGTGGCCGACGCCATCGAGGTCGTGGTGGGCCAGGGAGCCAAGCCCGGGGGCGGCGGGATGCTGCTCGGTCAGAAGATCACCGAGCGGGTGGCCGAGATGCGGACTCTGCCCGAGGGCATCGACCAGCGCTCGGCGTGCCGCCACCCCGACTGGACCGGCCCCGACGACCTTGAGATCAAGATCGGCGAACTGCGTGAGATCACCGACTGGCAGGTGCCGATCTACGTGAAGGTGGGCGCAGCCCGCCCCTACTACGACACCGCTCTGGCGGTGAAGGCCGGCGCCGACGCGGTGGTGGTGGACGGCATGCAGGGCGGCACCGCGGCCACCCAGGACGTGTTCATCGAGCATGTCGGCATTCCCACGCTGGCCGCCATCGGCGAGTCGGTGCGGGCCCTGCGGGAGCTCGGCGTGCACCGCCGGGAGGTCAAGCTCATCGTGGCCGGCGGCGTCCGCTCGGGCGCCGACGTGGCCAAGGCTCTGGCCCTGGGTGCCGACGCGGCCTCGATCGGCACCGCCGCGCTGATCGCCATCGGCGACAACGACCCCGCCTACGAGGCCGAGTACCGGGCCCTGGGAACCTCGGCCGGGTTCTGGGAGGACTTCCAGGCGGGCAACGACCCGGCCGGGATCACCACCCAGGATCCCGGTCTCTCGGCGCGCCTCGATCCGGTGCTGGCCGGGAGGCGGCTGGCCAACTACCTGCAGGTGCTGACCATCGAGACCCAGATCCTGGCCCGGGCCAACGGCAAGTCGCATGTCCTGAACCTGGAGCCGGAGGATCTGGCCGCCCTCACCGTCGAGGCCGCGGCCATGGCCAAGGTTCCCTTGGCAGGAACCAGCTGGGTGCCCGGCGTAGACTGACCCATCTGGGCCGGGCTGTCCGGGCCACTAGATCGACGGAGGGGAGTTCGATGGTCCAAGGGCTGCCCGACCGAGCCCAGGTTGTGGTGGTGGGCGGCGGCATCGTCGGCTGCAGCGTGGCCTATCACCTGGCCCGCCGGGGCATCACCGACGTGGTCGTGCTCGAGCAGAACAAGCTCACCGGCGGCACTACCTGGCATGCGGCCGGACTGGTGGCCCAGCTCAAGTCGACCTTCAGCCTCACCAAGCTGGCCACCTACTCGGCCCGCCTCTACGAGGCGCTTGAGGACGAGACCGGGCAGGCCACCGGATGCCGCACTCCCGGGTCGATCTCGGTGGCCGCCGACGCCGAGCGCTGGGAGGAGATAAGGCGGGGCGCGGCCATGGCCATGTCGGTCGGCGTCGAGACCCGCGAGATCGGCGTCGACGAGCTGCGGGAGCGCTGGCCGCTGATCCGCACCGACGACATCGTGGGCGCGCTGTACATCCCCCGAGACGGCCACACGTCCCCGGTGGACACCACCATGGCGCTGGCCAAGGGGGCCCGCAGCCGGGGAGTGCGCATTCTCGAGGACATCGCAGTCACCGGGCTGCGCACCCACGAGGACGCCGTCGCCGGGGTCGACACCGAGCAGGGCAGCATCGAGACCGAAACCGTGGTGCTGGCCACCGGCATCTGGACCCGCCAGCTCGCGGCCCAGATCGGGGTCAACGTGCCGCTGCAGGCCTGCGAGCACTTCTACGTCGTCTCGGAGTCGCTGGGGCTCGACGCCGACACGCCGGTGCTGCGCGACCCCGGCAACTACACGTACTTCAAGGAGGAGACGGGCAAGCTCATGGCCGGCTTCTTCGAGCCTCGGGGCAAGGTGTGGAGCCTCGACGGCATCGGTCGCGACTTCTCCTTCGGCACCCTCGGCGAGGACTGGGACCACATCGGCCCGATCTTCGAGCGGTCGATCCACCGGGTGCCCGCGCTGGGGGAGTGCGGCATCCAGCTGTTCCTCAACGGCCCCGAGGCCTTCACTCCCGACGGGGTGTACTACCTGGGCGAGTCACCCGAGGTGGACGGCTGCTTCGTGGCGGCCGGTTTCAACTCGGTGGGCATCCAGTCCGCGGGCGGGGTGGGCTGGGCCCTGGCCGACTGGATTGCCGACCGCCATCCCCCCATGGACCTGTCGTCGGTGGACATCCGCCGAGCGTTTCCGTTCCAGGCGAAGCCCGCTTACCTCTCCGAACGCGTCCCCGAGAGCTTGGGGCTGCTGTACGCCATGCACTGGCCCTTCTACCAGTACGAGAGCGCCCGGGGCCAGCGGGTATCGCCCCTGCACGACCGCCTGGACGCGGCCGGGGCGGTGTTCGGTGAGACCGCGGGTTGGGAGCGGCCCAACTGGTACGCCTTCGACGGTCAGGCCCGGGAGTACGTCTACAGCTACGGCAAGCAGAACTGGTGGGCCAACGCCGGCGAGGAGTGCCGAGCTGTGCGGGAGCGGGTGGCCCTGTTCGACCAGACCTCGTTCGCCAAGTTCACCGTGGACGGTCCCGACTCGCTGGTGGTGCTGGACGAGCTGAGCACCGCTCGCATCGACGTGCCGGTGGGCAAGGCGGTGTACACGCAGTGGTGCAACGACCATGGCGGCATCGAGGCCGACCTGACCGTGACCCGCCTCGGCCTGGACCGGTTCCTGGTGGTGACCGCGGCCGCGGCCCAGACCCGGGACTGGGCCCGCCTGCGCCGGGCCAGCCGCGACCGCAACGTGGAGATCTCCGACATCACCGAGCACTGGGCCATGATCGGGCTGATGGGCCCCAAGGCCCGCTTCGTGCTGGCCCCGCTCACCGACGCGTCGCTCACCAACACCGACTTCCCGTTCGGCACATCCCAGCGCATCGACATCGCCGGCATCGACGTGCTGGCCCTGCGCATGAGCTACGTGGGCGAGCTCGGCTGGGAGCTGTACCTGCCCAACGAGCACGCGGTGGAGCTCTACGACGCGCTGATGGAGTCGGGTGAGCCCCACGGCCTGGCCCTGGCCGGCTACCACGCCATGAACACGCTGCGGCTGGAGTCGGGCTACCGGCACTGGGGCCACGACATCACCGACGAGGACACGCCGATCGAGGCCGGGCTGGGCTTCACCGTCGGCTGGGACAAGCCCAACCCCTGGAGGGGCCGGGCCGCCTTGGAGAACCAGCGTGAGCGGCCCCGAAACAAGCGGCTGATCCAGTTCCGCCTGGAACATCCCGAGCTGCTTTGCTACCACGACGACCCGATCCTGCGGGACGGCGAGCCGGTGGGCAGCACCACGTCGTCGATGTGGAGCTACGTCGAGGACCGCTGCCTGGCCATGGGCTATCTCCAGCGCTCCGGTAACGAGGGCGTGGTCCAGGAGTGGCTCGACTCCGGCACCTTCGAGATCAACATCGGCGGCGAGTTCGTGCCGGCCACCCCGTCGATCCGCAGCTTCTACGATCCCCGCAACCAGAGAGTCCGCCTGGAAGACGGCCCCTAGCCGTCAAGCTGCAGTGCGGGGGGTGGCCAAGACGGTGCAGGGCTCGGCCGCACGGGCCACGCCGCCGATCTGGCCGGGCAGCGGCACGGCGTCGGAGAACCGGCGCTCCAAGTCGTAGGCCCCGAAGAGCCGCTCGATGACGCGCACGATCGCGGTCACCGAGAACGGTCGGGCCGGGCAGGCGTGGGGGCCGTGGCCGAAGGTGGTGATGGCCTCGGCCGGCAGTCCGGCCGGCACCACGAAGTGGCGGCCCCGCCAGCGGTCGGGGTCGTAGCGGTCGAGTCCGGGCCCGCCGGCCAGGTTGGTGAGGGGCAGGAACGTCGCCAGGGTGGCTCCAGGCGACACGTCGTAGGCCCGCGAGCCGTCGTCGACGACCACGGGTTCCAGCACGGTGCGCAACATGATGGAGCGCTGGCCGATGCGGATCGACTCCAGCACGCAGCGTGACGCCAGATCGGCGTCGGCACCGTTGCCCGAGCCCGATCGCAGCCGGGTCAGCACATCGGGATGCTGGACCAGGTGCACCAGCGACCAGCCCAGCGCCGCGAACAGGTTCGACATCGACCCGATGTGCACCAGGATCACGTCACGGGCGATGCCGGTCATCCTCTCGGCGCCTGACGTGTCGTCCCAGCGCTGGATGATCGTGCCCAACAGGTCGTCGCCCGGAACGCTCCGCGCCCCGATCGATGCGGCCAGGATCTCGGTGGCCTGAGCCATGGCCTGCTGCTCGGTCGCCTTGCCGGTGCGGGCCACCTCGCGCATCCGCGCCGGCGCCACGAACGCCTCGGCCCCGTCGAGCGCGTCCAGCGCGGCGATCAGCTCGTCGAACCGGGCCGATCCCAGGACCTCCCGGCCGGCCCAACTGGCCAGGCCCAGCCGGTGGCCGAGACGGCGCGAGAAGTCGAACAGCTCGATCTCGCATCCATCGCTCAGCTCGGCTAGTTGCAGCGAGATCGCATCCTCCAGCGCGCCGAGGTAGGAGGCGACCGCTTCCCGGCCGAACAGCTCGTGGGGCAGCGTGCGCCGCCCTATGAACAGTTCGTCGGGCAGCTTGCGGCGCAGCATCTTCCAATCGGCGATGCCCTTGCTGGCCTGCTTCTCGGGCACCGCGTAGAAGGCGGCCAGTCCTGCCGGGGTGAACAGGAAGAGGTAACGGTCCTCGCCGCTGTCCACCACGAACGTGTCGCCGCAGTCAGAGCGGGCCCGACCGATGGTCGCAACCGTGTCGGCGACCGGCCCGTCCCAGGGCAGGACACAATCTGCCACCGGCGGCATCGGGTCGATCACCGGCAGGGCGGTCATACGGAACGTTACCCAACCTCCCGTCGATCACCCTTTGCCTCAGGCGGTTGCGGCCGGGGGCAGTTTGGCCTTGTAGACGTCCATCAGGCGAGGGAACCATCGGGTCCAGAAGGCGGTCGATGTCTCTTGAAGAGAGCGATGGATCTCGGCGGTGAAGGACTGCATCAGCCGGGAGTTGGCGAACAACTCGCTGTGAGCGCTGACGGCCGAATGGGCCACCATGAAGGCTCCGCGGGCCCGCATGCCGGCCCAGTCGTCGGGGAGGAGTTCCGCAGCCAGCAGCGGATCGTTGCGCAACACCGCTTCCGTGTCGACTATGGCGCCGAACATGGATGTCGCCAGCCGGTCGCCGTCCGTGAACGGGGCCTGTTCGGCGATAGAGACCAGCCGCTGCTCGACCGCGTCGTAGCGGTCGGCGAGTGAGGCCAACGGCCAGAGCCGGTTGACGATGTCGGTCTGTCGCTGCTCGTTCCCGACCCGGAGCGATCTGGTGACGAAGCTGGTGATGGCTTCCGACACCCCGAGATGGGAGGCGAGTTGGCGCACGAAGTCGGTGAGGTCGTCGGAGTGCACGTAGAGGCCTGCCTGTACGGGAGCGGCCCCTAGTTCGACCAGGAGGCTGCGGAGAGCGTCTCGGGCTCCCCGGCGCCTCTCGGGGATCTCGAAGCCGATGAGGTGCCAGCAGCCGTCCCAGGGCTCGAGGCCGGCGTCCACGCGATGCGCGAGTGCCGTCCACCCGATGTCGGCGTCCAGTTCGGCCTTCCCCAGGCCGGTCGCCACGTACTGCGCAGAGCGCCCGCGGCCCGCGACGCGGGTAAGGAGCCCGTCCCGCACGACCCGGGCCAGGCAGTCCCTCATGGCCTTGTCGCTGTGTCCTGCTACCCCGGCCACCGCGAATAGCGGTCCGGCGTCGAGCGTGCCGTCGGCGCCGATCGCCGACAGCACGAGCATGCGGGTCGGCAGCACGCCGCTCTGGCCTGCTCCCGGACTGCTCGGCGCGTCCTCCATATGGCGCATTATAGCAACGACCGTTTGCAAAATACGGCATTTGGTGCTACGCTGATTGTCATGGTGACCACATCCGCAGTGACCCTCGATCCAGAGCACGCCCTTCCCAACGCCTTCTACCGGGACCCGGTTGTCCACGCGGCCGAGATGGACGGCATCTGGCACACCGACTGGGTGTTCGTCACTACCGAGGACGCCGTAGCCGCGCCCGGCGACCAGCTGCCGGTCATCGTCGGCGATCAGCCGGTGCTGCTCCTGCGCAGCCAGGAGGGAGAACTCCGCGCTCTGTCCAACCTGTGCGCCCACCGGGGCACGCTGCTGGTTGAGCGGCCGGCCAAGGCCAAGCGCATCCAGTGCCCCTACCACGCTTGGACCTACAACGACAGCGGCCGGCTGCTGGCGACGCCGTTCACATCGAAGGACGACGTCGACAAGCCCGCGCACTGCCTGCCGGAGTATCGGGTCGAGTCGTGGCACGGCCTCGTCTTCGTCAGCCTCGACCCCGAGGTGGAGCCGCTGGCCGAGCGTTTCGCGGCGGTGGAGCCCCATGTGGCCGTGCGTGGCATCGACGAGCTGCATCACTACTCGGACTACCAAGAGACGCAGCAATGGGACTGCAACTGGAAGCTCGCCATCGTCAACGCCATGGAGAGCTACCACCTGTTCCAGGTCCACCCCAAGACGCTCGAGCCGCACACGCCGACCCGGGACGCCTACTACATCACGGGCTCGGCCCGCGCCACGGCCACCGGCGGCCGCGTCGAGGGCGCTGATGACTACCTGCTCATCAGCCTGCCGCCCAGCTTCGTCGGCGTGTTCAGCGCGGGCGGCTTCTACTGGCAGGCAGTGCATCCCATCGGTGCGCACCGCTGCGCAGTACGCACCGGGGGCGCCTTCGCCTCATCCGGCGGCACCGGCTCTCGCAACACCGGCTCCCGCGGCCGGTTCTCCCGGTGGCTCGCCCGGTTCGGCAGCGGTGCCGCGGGCTATTCGCTGCCTGATTTCCTGCCCGAGGACAAGGCCATCTGCGAGCGGGGCCAGCGGGGCGCCTCCGGCGACTTCTCGCCCGGGCGGCTCGTTCCCGCTGAGCGGGTCGTCGCCGACTTCGGCCACTACCTCAACTGGCGGCTCAACAACATCGAGCCGCCCGGCGTCCATACGGAGGCAGACCAATGATCCCCACCTGGCAGCACCCGTCGCCCACCCGCACGCGGGGAGCGTGGCCCGTATGGATCGCGCTGGCGGCGCTCTGGTTGATGACGCTCGCCGAGCAGTACTGGATCTACGCCGTGCTGTTCCTCGCCTGGGCCGTGTACGACCTCGCCACCGGTGAGAGCCACTTCATCCAGCGCGTCACCCGCCGCCACGAGCCGGTCACCTACTGGCTGGTGGTGTCCACCTGGATCCTGCTCACCGTTCTGTGGCTGATCTACCCCTACGGATAGTTCCGCTCTCGGCTACCTGAGGGGCCGCGCCGCAACTACACTCCCGGTTCGCCGCGGCCGACCGACGCGGCTCGAGTGCGCACACCTTCGGGAGGGGCCGTGACACAAGAGGCGCGGTGCGTGATCATCGGCGGCGGGGCCATGGGGGTCGGCCTGCTGTACTACCTGGCCCATGAGGGCTGGACCGACACCATCCTGTTGGAGAAGGGGGAGCTGACTTCAGGGTCCACCTGGCACGCGGCCGGGCTGATCCCCAACTTCATCGGCGATCTGAACATGGCCAAGGTCCATGAGGAGGCGGTGGCCCTGTACCCCCGCCTCGAGGAGGAGACCGGGCTGTCGGCCGGCTGGCACGGATGTGGAGCCATCCGGCTGGCCCGCACCGACGACGAGGTCGACTGGCACCGCTACGTGCACGCCATGCTCACCCAGATCGGCATCGAGTCGCACCTGATCTCCCCCGCCGAGATCCGCGAGCGGCACCCGCTGCTGGAGGACCTCAGCGACATCCAGCTCGGCTTCTACACCCCCAACGACGGCTGGACCGACCCGTCGGGCTGCACCAACGCCATGGCCCGGGGCGCCCGCAACCTCGGCTGCGAGATCCGGCGCCACACGATGGTCACCGGCATGAGCCACCTGCCCGACGGGCGCTGGGAGATAGTCGCCACCCCCGGCGGCATGAAGACGGCCGCCAACGGCGAGACCGCCGACAGCTACCGGATCGTGTGCGAGCACGTCGTGAACGCGGCCGGCCACTACGCCCCCCAACTCGGGGCCATGGTCGGGCTGGAGGTGCCGATCGTCTCGGTGATCCACCAGTACCTGGTCACCGAGCCCCTCCAGGCCATGATCGACCTCGGCTACGAGCCCCCGGTGACACGCGACCCCCGGTCCTCGTGCTACTACCGCCGGGAGATCGACGGCCTGCTGGTCGGCCCCTACGAGATGTCCGATTCCAGGGTGTACGGGGTGGAGGGCATCGACTGGGCCCACGACTTCCACCTCACCGGCGAGAACGTGGACGTGCTTGAGGAGTGCCTCGAGTACACCGTCATGCGCATCCCGGCTTTCGCCGAGGCCGGCATCAAGCAGATCGTGTCCGGCCCCATCACCCACACCCCCGATTCCGGGTACCTGATGGGACCTGCGCCGGGGTTGCGCAACTACTGGCACTGCAACGGCGCGTCCATCGGCATCACCCAGGGCCCCGGCGCGGGGAAGTACCTGGCCCAGTGGATGATTCACGGCCAGACCGAGATCAACGTCCGGGGCATGGATCCCCGCCGCTTCGGGGACCACAGCGGGCCTCGCTCGACCTTCGCCATAGCCAAGGCCCACGACGAGTACCACGAGATGTACCAGGTGCGCCTGCCGGGTGAGTACCGGGCCGCGGGACGGCCCCAGAAGGTCAACCCCATCCATGACCGCCTCGACCGCCTGGGCGCCCAGTGGCAGGAGGTCTACGGCTGGGAGCGGCCCCAGTACTACTCGCCCAACGGGACCGGTGAGCGTCACTCGTTCCGCCGCTCCAACGCCTTCGACCCCGTGGCCGACGAGGTGCGGGGCGTGCGCGAGCGGGTCGGCATCGCCGACATCACCGCCTTCGCCTCCTTCGAGGTGACCGGGGCCGACGCGGGCGCGTTGCTCGACCGCCTGTCGGCCAACCGGCTGCCGGCCCGTGACGGCGGCATCCGGTTGACGCACATGCTCACCGACCTGGGCGGCATCGAATGCGAGATGACCATCGCCCGCCTCGCACCCGACCGCTTCTACCTCACCTCCGCCATCATGGGCCAGAGCCACGACCTCGACTGGCTGGTGCAACACATTCTTGATGGCGAAGATGTGACCGCGGCCGACGTCACCGACTCCACCGGCCTCCTGGCAGTGACCGGCCCCCGGGCCCGCGACGTGCTGGCGTCGCTCACCGACGCCGATCTGAGCAACGAGGCGTTCCCGTGGCTGACCGCGGCCGAGATCACGGTGGCGGGTGTGCCGTGCCTGGCCCTGCGGGTGTCGTACGTGGGGGAGCTGGGCTGGGAGCTGCACTGCGGCATGGACCGGCTGGCCGAGCTGTACGACGCGGTGGTGTCCGCAGGCGAGCCCCACGGGATGGTCCATTTCGGCAGCTACGCCATGAACGTCATGCGCATCGAGAAGGGCTACAAGGCGTGGGGCTCGGAGCTCACCACCGAGATCACCCCGATCGAGGCTCGCCTCGAGCGCTTCATCGACCTCAACCGGCCGTTCATCGGCCGCGACGCCACCGTGGCCCGGCGCGACCAGGCCGAGCCGCTGTCGATGGTGCTGGTGTACTGCGAGGTGGACGCCACCGACAACGACGTGAGGGGCAACGAACCCGCATTCGACCCGGACGGCAACGTCATGGGCATCGCTACCAGCGGCACCTGGGGTCATACGGTGGGTTGCAGCCTTGCCTTCGTGTATGTGGCTCCGGAGTTCGAGGCGCCCGGATCGACATTCGAGCTCGACTTGCTGGGGGAGCGCCGGGTATGCACCGTGCTGGCCGAGCCGGCTTACGACCCGGCCAACACTGCGCCGCGTGCGTGATGTGAGGAGGTG
Source organism: Acidimicrobiaceae bacterium (assembly GCA_009843915.1). Lineage (GTDB taxonomy): Bacteria > Actinomycetota > Acidimicrobiia > Acidimicrobiales > Aldehydirespiratoraceae > Aldehydirespirator. The sequence continues at coordinate 24,874 of VYCM01000040.1, forward strand.
ACGCTGGTGTCCGATGGATCAGGCGGACGGCGCCGGGGCGGCGGACGGGCCGGCCGCATCGCGGCTCGCCAAGCACCGCTGGAAGCCGATGCCCGGCCGGTGCGCCCCGGACTGCCCGGCGGCAAGTTCGCGCCCCTGAGGGAGTCCGACATGCAGCAGGTGTACGACACCGCGCTGGCGCTGCTCGAAGACGTCGGCATGGGCTCGCCCATCGAGGAGTTCGTCGACGTTGTCACCGCGGCCGGCGGCCATGTCGACGACGCCGAACGCCTGCACTACCCGAAGGGTTTGGTGGAAGGCGCCATCGCCACCGCGGCCAAGGAGTGGGTCTGGCACGGCTTCGACGACGACCGCTCCATCACCGTGGGCGGCGATCGGGTCCACTTCGGCACCGCCGGCGCCGCCGTCCTCATGTACGACCACGTTGCTGGCGTCTTCCGTCCCTCCACTGCGGTGGATGTCTACGACTGCGCCCGCCTGGTGGACGCTCTCGACAACATCCACTTCTTCGTGCGCACCGTCGTGGCCCGCGACATGGAGGACGCCCGGCTGCTCGACCTCAACACCGCCTACGCGGCCATGGTGGGCACCACCAAGCCCATCGGCACGTCGTGGTTCGAGCGTGAGCACGTGTACGAGACGGTGGACATGTTCGACATGGCCCTGGGCGGGCCCGGCGAGTTCCGCAAGCGACCGTTCGTGGCGGCCAACAACACGTTCGTGGTGCCGCCGCTGCGCTTCGCCGAGGAGTCGGCCAAGGCCATGGTGGCCCAGGTCGAGACGGGCATGCCCATCAACCTGCTGTCGGCCGGGCAGGCCGGGGCCACCTCGCCCGCGGCGCTGGCCGGGTCGCTGGCCCAGGCCCTGGCCGAGTGCCTGGCCGCGCTGACCGGGGTGAACCTGCTGAGCCCGGGCCATCCGTGCGTGATGGGCATGTGGCCGTTCGTGTCGGACCTGCGCACCGGCGCCATGAGCGGCGGCTCGGGCGAGGAGGGCATCCTCAACGCGGCCGCGGCCCAGTTGCTCAACTGGATCGGCCTGCCGTCGGGGGTGGCCGCCGGCATGGCCGACTCCAAGGTCCCCGACAACCAGTCCGGCTACGAGAAGGGCATCAACATCGCGCTGGCCGGCCAGGCCGGCGCCAACCTGGTGTACGAGTCGGCCGGGATGCTGGCCAGCATCCTGAGCTGCTCGCTGGAGGCCCTGGTGATCGACAACGACATGCTCGGCTCGATCAACCGCACCGTGAGGGGGATCGAGGTGAACGAGGAGACCCTGTCGGCCGAGCTGATCGCCGAAGTGGTGTCGGGGCCGGGCCACTTCCTGGGCTCGCCGCAGACTCTGGACCTGATGCAGCGCGAGTACGTGTACCCCGAGATCGGCGACCGCGACACTCCCGACAACTGGCTCGACGCCGGAGGCAAGGACTCGCGGGCCCGGGCCCACGAGTACGTGCAGCGGGTGCTGGCCGAGCACCGCCCGGCCCACATCAGCGCCGAGACCGACGCCCGCATCCGGGCCGCCTTCCCGATCCACCTACCGTAAGCTGCACACAGAAGGGGAGGTGCCGTGAGAGTTCGCATCGATCAGGAGGCCTGCCAGGGCCACAACCGCTGCTACATGCTGGCGCCCGAGCTGTTCGATGTGGACGACGAGGGCACCGCCTTCGAGATCGGCGACGGTGAGGTGCCCGCCGAGCTGGAGGAGAAGGCCCGCCTGGCCTTCGACAACTGTCCCGAGTACGCGGTCGAACTGATCGAAGACTGATCCGGCGGCCGTTGCTGCGAATCCTCTCTGGTCAGCACTAGCCGTTCAGAGCCGACCCGGTTAGTGTCGGCGTCCCTATGCGTGCGCAGGCCTACCAACGGGAGGGATAGTCAGCGTGTCGTCGCAATCCATCAGAAACGTCGTCCTCGTCGGCCACAACGGCAACGGCAAGACCACCCTCGCCGAGGCAATGCTGTACCGGGCCGGTGTGTTGAGCCGGATGGGCCGTGTAGACGACGGCACCGCCCACTGCGACCACGACCCCGAGGAGAAGGCCCGTCACCAGAGCCTGGGTGCGACGGTGGCGTCGTTCGACTGGCGTGACCACAGGGTCAACATCATCGACACCCCGGGCTACACCGACTTCGTGAGCGAGGCCGTCAACGGCATGCACGCAGCCGACCTGGCGGTCTTCGTTGTCGACGCGGTTTCGGGCGTGCAGGCCCAGGACCAGGTCATGTGGCGCCACGCCGAGCGCTTGGGGCTGCCCCGGATGGTGTTCGTGAATGGGCTCGACCGGGAGCGCTCGTCGTTCGAGCGCACCCTGGACGGCCTGCAGTCGCACTTCGGCTCCCATGTCGAAGCGGTGGAGCTCCCTCTGGGAGTGGAGGCGTCCTTCCACGGCATCGCCGATCTGGTGGGCGACGGCGCCCTCGACTACAGCAGCGGGCAGTCGGCGGCAGCGCCCATTCCCGACGACGTGGCCTCAGCAGCATCCGACGGCCACATCCAGCTCGTGGAGGACGTCGTCGAGGGCGACGACGAGCTCCTCGAGCAGTACCTGGAGGGCGAGGAGCCCACCCAGGAGCAGCTGGAGCAGCTCATCAGGACCGCGGTCGTGGAACGCAACGTGTTCCCGGTGCTGTGCGGCTCGGCGGCCAAGCCCATAGGCGTGGACCACCTGCTCGACTTCATCTGCCGGGCCGGGCCCGCGCCGGGCGACACCAGCCCCGTCGCCGCGGTGCGGGGCGGTGAGTCGGTCACCCTGGAGATCGACGATGCCGGCCCGCCGGTGGTGCTGGTGTTCAAGACCCGCATCGACGACTTCCTGGGGCAGATCTCGTTCATGAAGGTGCTGTCGGGCACGATCCGCTCCAACGAGACGCTGGTCGACAGCCGCACCGGCGACAAGGAGCGGCTCCACAACCTGATGTCGTTCACCGGTGCCGACCACCACGCGGTGGACCATTTCGATGCGGGCGACATCGTGGCCGTCACCAAGCTCGGCGATGTGCGGACCGGCGACACGCTGTCCAACGATGCGGCGCTGTCGGTGCCGATCACCCCGCCGCCGGTCCCCGTCTACGGCGTGGCGGTCCATGCCACGGCCCCGGCCCAGGAGGACAAGCTGGCCTCGGCGCTGCGCCGCTTCGCTACCGAGGACCCCAGCCTCTTGATCCGCCAGGATCCCACCACCCGCCAGACTGTGCTGTCGGGTGCCGGTGAGGCCCATATCCGGGTCGTGCGCTCCCGGTTGGACCGCATGGGGATCGACTTCGAGGTCGAGAACATGCGGGTGGCCTACCTGGAGACGCTGGCCCGGCCCGCCGACGTGGAGGCCAA
>VYCM01000056.1:0-22409 GCA_009843915.1 Acidimicrobiaceae bacterium
CGACAACCTGCCCTACGACGAGCCGTGGGGCTGGATGCAGCCCACCCGCCACGCCTTGGGCGCGCTGCTGATGGAGCAGGGTCGCCTGGACGAGGCCGAGGCCGCCTACCGGGCCGACCTGGGTCTGGACGGCCAGCTGCGCCGGGCCTGCTGGCATCCCGACAACGTGTGGAGCCTGCACGGCCTCCACGAGTGCCTGACCCGCCGGGGCGAGACCGTAGAGGCCAACCACATCAAGCAGCGCCTAGACCTGGCCCAAGCCCGAGCCGATGTCCCCATCGAGTCGTCCTGCTACTGCCGCCTAGAACGCGCCGCCTGACGCCCCCCGCCGTCCCCCCGGATTCTCGGGTGGATTGTCCGCGTATACCACCCATAACCAACCCGAGATTTGCGGAGAGGGATCTCGGGTGGGTTGTCCGCGTATGCCACCCATAACCAACCCGAGATTTGCGGAGAGGGATCTCGGGTGGGTTGTCCGCGTATGCCACCCATAACCAACCCGAGATTGCCGGCTGGGACGCGCCGCCTGGCCGCCGCCTAGCTGTGGGCTGACATCCGCCTTGCCGAGCCTCCCGCGGAACGGGGCCTAGCGTGGTGGCGTGACTTCCCGGGTCCGTGTCCTGTGCGGCCTGCTGGCTGCACTCGCATTGGTTGCCAGCGCCTGTTCGAGCGGCAGCGACATGGACTCGACCGAGTTCGCCGGCGACGAGGCCGACACGCTGGAGGCCGAGGTGCCAGAGGCTGCGGCGCCAGAAGGCGAAGCCCCCGAGACGGCAGCCTCCGAGACGGCAGCGCCGGCGGCCGCGGCTGAAGACGCCGACACGGCCGAGCCCGAGCCCGCCGCGGACGAGTCCGTTGCTGACCCGGCTTTGCTGGAGCCACGGGAGCGCGGTGTCCTGCGCAACTTCCTGGGGTACGAATTTCCGCCGGCCCCGGACGTCCCGACCGGGCCGATCGACCAGGCTGCGGTCGACATCCTCGAGGTCATCTGGGCCGGACTCCAACTGGGCGGGTTTGACGGCGGACTGGTCGCCGCCCTCGGCAACACCGGCGACCCCCGCCTGGCGTGGATCCTGTCCGACCTGCTCCGCTTCTTCTACGTCGGCGACATCCACGACGGCGCCGTCTCCGCCTTCCAGCGCCTGACCGGGGTGAACCTGAACGACGATCCCGTGTCCAGTCGGAGCCGGTGGCAGTCGGTCACCGACCACCTGATCGCCTGGGACCTGCCCGCCTTCGACCGCTACGACGACTACAAGGGCCGCCTGTTCACGTTGGTCGAACCCCGCTGGCAGCCCTTCTTCGACGACGCTGACGCCACTATCGACTGGCGCCTGCTGAGCTGGGGCGGGGTGCTGATCGACGACCGGCCGCTCGGCGACCCCAACGTCTGCCCCAACGGCTGCATCCCGGCCATAGACGACCCCGCCGTCACCGACGCGGCCGGCGGCTCCTGGTACTCCGACGACGGCATCGTCTTCTCGGTGGTGATCAAGGGCGAGGCCCGGGCCTACCCCCGCCACATCATGGAGATCCACGAGATGGTGAACGACACCCTCGGCGGGCGCCGCATCGGCATGCCGTACTGCACGCTGTGCGGCTCGGCCCAGGCCTACTTCACCGACGACGTGCCCGCCGGCGTGGAGACTCCCATCCTGCGCACGTCGGGCCTGCTGGCGAGGTCCAACAAGGTGATGTACGACCTGGTCACCAAGTCGGTGTTCGACACGTTCACCGGGGAGGCGCTCTCGGGGCCGCTGCGGGAGCGGGGGGTGGTCCTCAACCAGGCCACCGTGGTCACGACCACCTGGGGCGAGTGGAAGGCGGCCCATCCCGACACGACGATCATCGCCGAGGACGGCGGGATCGGCCGCCGCTACCCGCTCGACCCGCTGCGGGGCCGCGACGACGACGGCCCCATCTTCCCGATCGGCGACATGGACGGCACCCTCGGCGTCCACGACCAGGTCTTCGGCGTGGTGCTGGACGACGGCACCCCCGTGGCGTTCCCGGTCGCAGCCGCCGCGGCCGCCCTCCAAGCCGGCGGCCGCGTCGAGCTGGCCGGGGTGACGCTCCGCCTCGACGGCGGCGGCGTGCGGGCCGTCGACTCGGCCGGCAACGAGATCGAGGGCCATCAAGCCTTCTGGTTCGCCTGGAGCCAGTTCATGCCCGACACCCTCCTCTGGCAGCCCTAGAGGCCGGCAGCTCACAGCAACGAACGCCGACAGCCCCGGGAGCCTGGGCCGCTCTAGGTATTGTCCATCCAGAACACGGCAGCACGCTGCCTCAGGGAGGAGGTTCCAGTGAGGAAGGTGACCGAGACCGACCTGCCCGGAGTGGGGATCCGTTTCGACCTGCAGACCGACGCCGGCCGCTGCGTCGGTGTGGTGGCCCATCAGACCGGCCGGCGCGACCTCGTGGTCTACGACGAGCGGGACATCGACCGGGCCTGCGAGAGCGTCCAGCTGACCGAGGACGAGGGCCACACGCTGGGCGAGCTGCTGGGCGGCAGTCCCGTGCTCGAGCATCTCGACGACGCGGTGCACCGGCTGGAGGATCTGGTGATCTCGTGGGTCCAGATCGCGGCCGAGTCGTCGATCGCCGGGCAGACCCTGGCCGAGGCGGCTCTGCGGACCCGGACGGGGGCCGGAGTCGTCGCCCTCGTCACCGAGTCGGGCTCCATCCCCATCCCGGCCGGCGAGCACCGCCTCGAGGTGGGGAACACCGCGGTGGTGGTGGGCGTCCCGTCGGCGGTCAAGGCGGCCACCAGGCTGCTGCGGCGCCCCGCCGACTAGCCGGGCTAGACCAGTCCAGAGCAAGCGCATGCACACCGGCGGCAACCGGCCGACTAGATCGACTGGATCGGCGTAGCCCGTGCACACCGGCGGCGACCTGCTGGTCATCGAGCTCGGCGCGCTCGTGCTGGCCCTGGCGGTCGTCGCCCGCCTGGCCCGCCGGATCGGCCTGCCCGCGCTCCCGCTGTACCTGCTGGCCGGGCTGGCCCTCGGCGAGGGCAGCCTCTTCGAGCTGGACGCATCGGAGGACTTCATCGAGGTCGGCGCCGAGATCGGCGTCATCCTGATGCTGCTGATGCTGGGACTCGAGTTCTCGACCCACGAGCTGATCGCCAACGTCCGCCGGACCACGCTGGGCGGATTCGTCGACCTCGTCCTGAACTTCACGCCCGGATTCGTGGCCGGCCTGATCCTCGGGTTCGACCCGGTGGTGGCGGTGCTGCTGGGCGGCGTGACCTACATCTCGTCGTCGGGCATCGTGGCCAAGCTGGTGGCCGACCTCGACCGGATCGGCAACCACGAGACGTCGGTCGTGCTCAGCGTGCTCGTCATCGAGGACCTGGCCATGGTGCTGTACCTGCCCATCGTGTCGGGCGTGCTCTTCGGCGGCTCGGCGTTGAGCACCGTCATCACCGTCGCCATCTCGCTGACGGCCGTGCTCGGGGTGCTCGGCGTCGCCTACCTGCTCGGCGACCGGCTCAGCGCGATCGCCTTGAGCCAGTCCAGCGAGGCGCTGCTGCTGACCCTGCTGGGCGGCACCCTGCTGGTCGCCGGCCTCGCCGGGCGGCTCGGCGTCTCGACCGCGGTCGGGGCCTTCGTGGTGGGCGTGGCGCTGTCGGGCGACATCGTCTCGCACGCCCGCGGCCTGCTGCTGCCGCTGCGCAACCTGTTCGCCGCGGTCTTCTTCGTGTTCTTCGGGCTAAAGGTGGACCTCGGCCTCATCCCCGACGTGGCCGTCGCCGCGCTGGCCATCGCGGCGGTCACCGTCGTCACCAAGATCGCCTCCGGCTGGATCGCAGCCGCCCGTGCCGGCATCGGCAAGCCCGGCCGGCTGCGGGCCGGGGCCGCCCTCATCGCCCACGGCGAGTTCTCGATCGTCATCGCCGAGCTCGGCATCGCCCGCGAGAGCGACCTGGGCGCGCTGGCAGCCACCTATGTAATCGTCCTAACCCTGGTGGGAGCCGTGCTCTACCAGTTCGCGGACTCGATCACCCTCCCCGCCCGCAAGCCTCGCCTCACCCGGTACTAGACCTGCTCAACCGGTAGCGGAGGGCTCGGGTGGTTCGGGCAGGCCGATCCGCAGGTAGCCCTCGATGCGGGTCAGCCGCTCGCGGGCGTCGCCGAGGCCGTCTGTGAGCTTGGCCAGCTGACGCTGGGTCTCGCGGTGGTTGCGCTCGGTGATGTCCTTGTGCTCCGCGAAGTCGGCGCGTAGCTGGTCGTGGCTCTTCTCGAAGTCGGCGCGTAGCTGGTCGTGGTTCCGCTGGAAGTCGGTTCGGAGTTGATCATGGCTCACGCTCAGCCGGTCGAAGGACCGGTCGGTGTGCCGGATCGACTCCTCGCGTGACCTGCGGATCTCCCGATGGAGGTACCAGGTCTGCAGCAGCATGGCTGTGAAGACAGCCAGTACGAACTGCAGCAACGATCCATCCACGACCACAACATAGTGGGCTATGGACCATGAAACAACTCAAAACACTATAAAAATATCGAATGTTTATGTTGATGACAGGATCGGGTGGTTGGGGTGGTCCCATTCGCCGCCGACTTCCAGTTCTTCGGCGGGGGTATTACCGGCGTTCCATTCGCCCGTGAATCGGACCCATTCGGGGACGTAGATGATGGAGAAGGCGCGTCTGGGACGGTCGGACCGGTTGGGCCCGGCGCGGTGGAAGGTGCAGCTGTGGTGAAAGGTGACTCCGCCGGCCTCCATCTCCATCGCCACGGGGTCGGCCAGCGTGTGGCCCATCGCCTTCATCCGGTCGCAGATGCTCTCACCCTCGACCTCCAGGTGGTATGGGTTGATGTCGGCCAACTTGCCGAATCTGTGCGAGCCGGGCACGAATTGGATGCAGCCGTTCTCGGTGGTGACGTCGTCGACGGCGATCCAGGCCGCAAGGGATCCGACCGGGTCCATGGGCCAGAAGGGCGCGTCCTGATGCCACTGGGTTTGCCGGCTGGCCTGCCCGGCCGGCTTGACCATGGCGTGGTCGTGGTAGAGGCGCACGTGCGGTGATCCGGACAGCCGGCGAGCGGTGTCGGACAGGCGGGGGTTGAACGTGACGGCCCTCGCGTCGGGGTAGTCGGTCCACAGGTTGAGCATCTGGTTGAAGACGCGCTCGTAGTCCGCTCCATGGCGTCCGCCGTCTTCGGCCCCGAGTATCCGGTCCCGACCGGTGGCTACGGCGTGGTCGATGGCGGCGCGCAGGGGAGCGATCTCGGTCGCGCTGAAGAATGACGGGTACTGGATGTAGCCGTTCTGTTGGTAGAAGTCGACCTCCGACGGGGTGACCGAGTCGAGCGGCCTGGTCATGAGCCGGGTCTACTTCTCAAGTCGGCGGGCGGCTCAGAGCTGAGGCTCGCCGTTGAGGCGCCGGGCCAGTGACAGGGGGTTGGCGTCGCGGACTGCGTCCGGGAGCAGGTCGGGCGGGAAGTTCTGGTAGCAGACCGGGCGCTGGAACCGCTGGATCGCCAGGGTACCCACCGACGTTGCCCGGGGATCCGACGTGGCCGGGAACGGGCCGCCGTGCACCATGGCGTGGTTGACCTCCACCCCGGTCGGCCAGCCGTTGGCGATCAGCCGGCCCGCCTTGCGCTCCAGCACCGGCACCAGCCCGGCCGCGGCCGCACGGTCCGACTCCGTCATGTGAATCGAGGCCGCGAGCTGGCCCGGCAGCGCCTCCAGCACCGCCCCCAGCTCGTCCATCGACTCGTAGGAGGCCACCAGCCCGGCCGACCCGAACACCTCCTCCTGGAGGTCGGGCGACTCCAGCACCTGGGCGGCGGTGGCGGTGAACAGCACCGGGGCGGGCGCGTTGGCCGACTCCCCGGCACTCCCCGAGCACACCCGGGCCGCACCCGCCGCCTCCAGCCGGGCTAGGCCCTCGTGGTAGGCGTCGCGGATGCCGGCGGTCAGCATCACCTGGCCGGTCTGGGCGGCCACGGCCGCGGCGATGGCCTCCACCAGCGCGCCGGCCGGCGCGGGCACGAACAGCAGCCCCGGGTTGGTGCAGAACTGGCCCGCGCCCAGCGTCAGCGACCCCACGTAGGCGGCCGCGAACGCCTCCAGGTCACCAGCCGCGGCCCCTGCCAGCACCACCTGCGGGTTGATGCTCGACATCTCGGCGTACACCGGAACCGGCTCCGGCCGGGCCGCCGCGGTGGCCATCAGCGCGGTGCCGCCCGCCTGCGACCCGGTGAAGGCGACCGCCTTGATCGCCGGATGGGCGACTAGGGCCTGGCCCACCACCCGGCCCGCCCCGAACAGCAGCGAGTACACCCCGCCGGGCAGCCCGCAAGCCTGGACCGCGGCGGCCACCGCCGACCCGGCCAGCTCAGCCGTCCCCGGATGGGCGTTGTGGGCCTTGACGATCACCGGGCAGCCCGCGGCCAGCGCCGAGGCGACATCGCCGCCCGTGGCCGAGAACGCCAGCGGGAAGTTGCTGGGCCCGAACACCGCCACCGGGCCCACCCCGATGTGGCGCTGGCGCACGTCGGGCGCGGGCAGGGGAGCCCGGTCGGGCTGGGCCTCGTCGATGCGCACCCCCTGATGGGAGCCGAGCCGCACCTCCCGGGCGAACAGCCGGATCTGGCCGGTAGTGCGCCCGTGCTCGCCCTCGATCCGAGCCCGGGGCAGGCCGCTCTCGAGGCAGGCCCGGTCCACGATGGCCTCACGCCGGTCGTCGAGCTCGGCCGCGATGCGCTCCAGGAACCCGGCCCGCTCGGCCGGCGACGTCTCCCGGTACAGATCGAACGCCACTCCCGCAGCGGCCGCAGCCGCGTCCACAGCCGCCTCGGTCACGAACTCGAACTCCGGATCCAGCTCAGCGCCCGAAGCAGGATCCACCGCCCGGACCGACTCGCCCGAACCAGCGCCGTCCCACCCGGCGATGATCGAGCGCCCTGTCAGTCCCGCCCGTGCCGTCATGGCTGTCCCGTCGGCCCGTGCCGTTCCGCCCTAGCCGTCATGCCTGTTCTGTCATGCCGGTGCCGCTCCGTCCTGGCCGTCCCGTCGGCCCGTGCCGTTCCGTCCTGGCCGTCATGCCTGTCTTGTCATGCTCAACGGGCACCTCCTCCCTGCCCCGGATCTCCAGTCCCGGGGCACGGCACAGGTATAGCGACGGGCTATGACAGAGCCCCGACACAGCCCTCACGCAACCATGCTTGCCCGGTGCTCGCCGACAGCGGCCTCCCACTGCGTCCACGTCGGCTGGGCCTCCTCCGGCAGCACCGCGAACGGCACATCGCCGGCCGCCAGGCACCCGTTCTCCACGAACTCCGCCTGCGTGCGCACCCGGTCGTCCAGCCCGGCGCTGGACGGGGTCGGCATGAACCGGAAGTCGACGCTCCAGCGGCACTCCCGAGTCCGGTTCTGCTTGCTGCCGTGGACAGTCAGGTTGGTGAAGAACAACGCCCCGCCCACCGCCACCGGGACCGGCACCGGTGTGCCCCGGGCCTCGATGTCCTCGCTCATCCGTACATTGCGGTCCTCGCCCCGCATCGCGTCCAGCAGACCCCACTGGTGGCTGCCCGGGATCACCCAGCAGCAGCCGTTCTCGACCGTGGCCGGCACCAGCGGCACCCACACCGACACCATGTGCAGGTCCTCGGTGTGCTTCTCCATCCGCCCCACCTCGGTCTGGTCGAAGTAGTGGCTGTCCTGGTGCCACGGGAACGACGTGACCTCGCTGCCGGGAAGCTTCTGGCGCAGCGACGGGCTGGCGATCACCGAGACCTCCTCACCCAGCAGCAGGCCCACGACCCGCAGGATCCCCGGATGGGTGTACAGGCCGTAGAACTCGGGCCCGAAGAGCCCGAAACCCCAGTCCCGGGGCGAGATGCCCTGCTCCTCGCAGATGGCCGCGTACCGGCGCTCGAACGGCTCGCCGGCATGCAGCGACGCCAACTCGCCCCGGGCGTGCTGCTCGGACGCGTACCGGTCGACAGCCGCCGCGATGAAGTCCCGCATCGGGTCCAAGTCCCGGTCCTCGACGACGTCATCAACCACCACATAGCCGTTGCGCTGGTAGTGCTCGACGATCTCGGTGTCGCTCATTTGCGCCATGCGCCACCCCCTAGGCCGTCGCCCGGCTGAGGCGTACCCCGGCTTGGCCTGCCCTTCAGCGATGTATATATCATGCATCGAACCGAGGCAGGGGGGTCAACACCGGGTGGGTCCTTCCCGACTAGCACCGCTGGCGCGAAAGAACCTGAGCGAGCAGATCATCGACGCGATCCGCAACGCGATCGTGGAAGGCCGCTTCCGGCCGGGCGACAAGATCCCGGAAGCCGAACTGGCCGAGCAGCTCGGAGTGAGCCGCACCCCCGTCCGGGAAGCGTTCAAGCTGCTCGAACAGCAGGGCCTCATCGAGATCCGGTCCAAGCACGGGACCTACGTCGCCAGCATGAACCGGGCCGAGGCCGAGGACGGGCTGCACGTCCGCGCCGCGCTCGAAGTCCTGGCCGTGCGCCAAGCCCTCGAGCGTCTCTCAATCCAGGAATGGGACGAACTCTGCGGCCGGTACGAGGCCATGCTGCAGGACGCCTGGCGGGCCTCCGACACCGCCGACGCCGTCGCCGGCATCGAGTTCGACATCGCCTGGCACACGCTGCTGGTCGAATCGGCCGGGAACCAGGCCCTGCTCCGCACCTGGTCGATGGCCGGCCTGTCCAACCTCATCTGGTCGTTCGAGTTCGAGCTCTACCCCCTCGACGACGTGGCCTTCAAGTCGTGGGTGCTCCGCCACGTCGAGTTCCTGGACGTGCTGCGAAGCCGCGACCCGGACGCCTGCGAGGAGGCCGTCCGCTCTCACATTCTCATCAAGGTGGACGACGTGGACGACGTCGACGGCTGACGGCGTCGACTGCTGACTCCACCGACCCACAAGCACACAACCAACCACACACCACCCCAGGGGGAGACAATGTCAGACAGCGAATCCAAGGGAATCGTCAAGCGCACTCTCAGCAGGCGCAAGTTCAACATGATCGCCGGCGGCTCGGTGCTGCTGGCCGCCTGCGGCGACAACGGCGACACGGCCCAACCGGCGGCCACCACCACGGCCGCGCCGGCCACCACCACCGAGGCCGCGCCCGCGACCACCACGCCCGCGACCACCACCACCATCGCGGCGACAACCACCACCGAGGCCGGCGCCACCACTACCACCGCCGCGCCCCGGCCCCTCAAGACGCTGCGCTACGGCTATCACGCCGCAGCCACATCGGCCGATACTCTCGATCCGGCCTACCGGACCTCGTCCACCGACGGGCTGTTCCAGGGGCTGGTCTCCGAGCAGATCGTCCGGCTGGACGAGAACCTCACCCCCACACCGCATCTGGCCGAGAGGTGGGAGGCCAACGCCGACGGCACCGAGTGGACGTTCCATCTGCGCGACGGGATCACCTTCCACGACGGCAAGCCGTTCGTGGCCGCCGACGTGGTGTACACCTTCCAGCGGCTCCTCGATCCCGACGTTGCATCGCCGGGCGCGGGCGGCCTGCCAGGCCTCGAACCCGACGGGATAACCGCGCCGGACGACCGCACGGTGGTCATGCGGCTCACCCAGCCCAACGTGGACTGGCCCGAGGCCATCACCAACTCCCACACCCGGATCGTGCCCGAGGGCGCCACCAACGCCGATCTGGCCGCCCAGAGCCTCGGCACCGGCGCATACCGGATCGACGAGTTCATACCGGGCGAGATCAGCACCGTCTTCGAGCGCAACGAGAACTACTGGCAGCCCGACTTCCCCAAGGTCGACTTCTTCGAGGTGATCACCATTCCCGAGGTAGAGGCCCAGTTGGCCGCCATCAGGGGCGGTCAGATTGACATCCTGTCGAGAGCCCCTGCGGCCCACCTGGACGCTCTCGACGCAGAGGCCGACATCATGGTCATCAGCAATCCGGTCGGCAGTTCCTCGGTCGCCTACTGCCAGATAGATGTCCCGCCGTTCGACAACAACGACCTGCGTTTGGCCATCAAGTACGCCACCAACCGCCCGCAGCACAACGACCTCGTGTACGGGGGCCGGGCCTACCAGATGAACGACATCCCCCTGCCGGGGTTGATCCGGTTCGGCCTGGCCGGCTCACGCGAGCACAACCTGGCCATGGCCAGGGAGCACCTCAGCCGGGCCGGCTACCCCGACGGCATCGACTTGACGCTCACGCTGGCCTCCATGGAGGACTGGATCGAGTGGACCCAGGTCTGGCAGCAACAGTTGGCCGAGGCCGGTATCAATGTCGAGCTGAACGTCACGCCGGCCGACACCTACTGGGGCGACCAGTGGCTGTCCGCGCCCTTCGCCATGACCGGCTGGAACGTCCGCACCGTCGACCATGGCCTGGGCCTGTGGTACCACTCCGAAGCCGAGTGGAACGAGACCCACTGGGCCGACGAGCAGTTCGACGCCGACCTGGCCGCCGCCCGGTCCACCACCGACGAGGCCGAGCGGACCAGGCTGTACCACAAGATGCAGCAGCAGATCATCGACGAGGGCGGCCACTTCGTGCCCAACATGTTCCCCCTGAGCAGCGCGGTGCGCGTCGGCGTGACCGGTTGGCAGCCCCGCGGGGTGTACTACACCATCGACGTCCCCTAGACGACGGGTCACCTTCGGCGGGTAGAACCCGCCAGATGAGCCTCGTGAGTAGCCTCCGATAGTGCATTTCGTCCGCGTCACCGGGCAACGAACTGCGCTGGCTGTCGTCGCCCTGTTCGCGGTGTCGCTGATCACCTTCTGGGCGGTTGAGCTGCTACCCGGCGACGCGGCCACCCGGATGCTCGGGCGGGAGGCGACCCCGGAGCGGGTGGCGAGCTTCCGTGAGCAGATGAACCTGAACGCGCCCGCAGTGGAGCGCTACACGACCTGGATCACCGGCTTCGTGCAGGGGGACTGGGGCGAGTCGCTGGTGCAGGCCCGGCCCAAGACCGAGGGAGCGCCGGCCGGGCGGATCAACCGGAGCGTCACCGACATCATCGCCCCCCGCCTGACCAACACGCTGGAGCTGGCCGCGTTCGCCCTGGTCATGTACGTCCCGCTCAGCCTGGCAATTGGCATCGTCACCGCCGTCTACCGCGACCGGACCTTCGCTGCCGGTTTGTCGACACTGGTGATCCTCGGTTGCGCGGTACCCGACTTCGTCATCGCGATATTCCTGCTGGTCATCTTCGCGGTGGCCCTCGAATGGTTCCCCCCGTTATCGCTCGTCGATCAGGCCGAATCGTTCGGGGCCCAGCTCAGGATGATGACCCTGCCGGCGGTGACGCTGACCGCGGCTATGACCGGCTTCGCGGTGCGCCAGATGCAGGCCAGCCTGCTGTCGGTGCTGAACTCCGACTACGTGCAGTTCGCCACCCTCAAGGGCCTGCCCCGCCGCAGGGTGCTGCTGCTACACGCGCTGCCCAACGCCCTGGGCCCGGCCCTGCGAGCCACGGTGATCAACGTGGTGTGGCTGGTCGGCGGGGTGGTGCTGGTGGAGGTGGTGTTCACCTATCCGGGCATCGGGCTGCTGCTGCTCGACGCGCTGCGGCTGCTGGACACGCCCGTGATCCTGGCCTCGACCATGATCCTGGCCAGCGTCTACGTCCTGTGCAACCTGGGGGCCGACCTGGTGGCGGCCGCGCTGAACCCCCGCCTGAGGACCGGCTGATGGCCGAGCCCGCGGACACTCCTGCGGCCGGCACGCCGGTGCCCGACGCGCCAGTGATCGACAGGCCGGAGGCCGCGCCCACCCGTCTCCGCAGGCTGGCGCGTCTCACCCGCGAGCGCCCCGTGTTCGTGGTGCTCCTGGGGGTGCTGGCCCTGCACTTCTTCACCGCGATCACCGGACCGTGGTGGGCGCCGTACACCCACGACACGATGCTGGTCGGCGAGCCGTTCCTCGGCCCGTCGTGGGATCACCCCTTCGGCACCGACAACTTCGGGCGCGACGTATTCAGCCGGGTGGTCCGGGGCGAGCGGATCGTGCTGATCCAGGCGCTGTCGGCGTCGGGCCTGGCCATCATCTCCGGCTCCACCATCGGCATCCTGCTGGCCTACAAGCGGGGCTGGGTCGACGAGGTCGGCATGCGCGGCGTCGACATCATGCTGGCCCTGCCGGGACTCATCATGACCCTGCTGATCCTGGGCTCGATCGACACCAACAACCTGGTGATCATCATCACCGTCGCCTTCTTCTTCACCTGGCCGGTCACCCTCACCGTCCGGGCCGCGGCCCTGGGAGTGGTCACCGAAGACTTCGTCACCAAGGCCAAGCTGAGAGGGGAGTCGGCCTTCTCGATCGCCCGGCGCGAGGTCCTGCCCAACGTCCTGGGCAACGTGCTGGTGGAGTTCTCGCTGCGCACCGGGTACGCGGTGTTCTTCATCGGCGCGCTCAGCTTCCTGGGCTTCGCGGCCGCTCCGCCGTCGCCCGAGTGGGGGCTGATGATCAACGAGGGCCGCAAGTTCCTCAGCGCCTCCAAGTGGATGGTGCTGGGCCCGGCCGCGGCGCTGGCCTCGCTGGTGGTGGCGCTGAGCCTCGTCACCGAGGAGGTCGCCGACATCCTCGGCGTGTCCACCCGCCGGAGTTCGGACTGATGGCCGCCGGCACGATGACCCCGGCGCCCGCCGGCGATGCAGCCACCGGTGGCCCCGCCGCGAACGGTGGCGAGCCGCTGGTGCGGGTCGACGACCTCACCGTGGACTACCGCAACGACGACCAGTGGGTGAGCGTGGTCAAGGACGTGTCGTTCTCCATCGGGCGGGGCGAGACGCTGGGCCTGGCCGGCGAGTCCGGCTGCGGCAAGACCACCACCGCTTTGGCCATGTTCGGCTACAACAAGGCCGGCAGCCGGGTGGCCGGGGGCCGGGTCACCTTCGACGGCCGCGACCTGCTGGGCCTGTCCGACCGCCAGATGCAACCCATCCGGGGCGCCCGGATCTCGCTGGTGCCCCAGAACCCGGCCAGCACCCTGACGCCGTCGATGAAGGTCGGCCGGCAGGTGGTCGAGACCCTGGAGGGCCACGGAGTGAGCTCGGGCGGCGACGCCATGGACCGCACGGTGGAGCTCTTCGGCCAGGTGGGACTGCCCGAGCCGGCCGAGATCGCCCGCCGCTACCCCCACCAGCTCAGCGGAGGCCAGCAGCAGCGGGTGGTGATCGCCATCGCCATTGCCTGCCGTCCCGACCTGATCGTGCTGGACGAGCCCACCACCGCGCTCGACGTCACCACTCAGGCCCGGCTGCTCGACCTGCTCACCCACATCAAGGACGAGAGCGGCATGAGCGCCCTGTACGTGAGCCACAACCTGGGCGTGCTGGAGCAGATCTGCGACCGGGTGGCGGTGATGTACGCCGGCGAGCTCATCGAGATCGCGCCCACCGCCGAGCTGTTCAATCGGCCCCGCCACCCCTACACCCGGGGCCTGATCGCGGCCGTGCCCCGGGTGGAGGCCGAGCACGCCGGCACCGAGAAGCTGCGGGGCCTGCTGCGCCGCGACGACCTGCCCGACGGCTGCGGCTTCGCGCCCCGGTGCCCCTACTCGCGGCCGCAGTGCTTCACCGATCCGCAGCGGCTGGACGAGATCGAACCGTCGCACGAGGTGGCCTGCTGGCGGGCCCCCGACCTCGAGGCCGAGGCAGCGCCATGACGCCGCTGCTGGAGGTCACCGACGTCCAGATCTCGTACCGGCCCCGCCGCGGGCTGGTATCGAGGCTGGTACGGGCCCTGCGGTCCGACACGAGTGAGCCGGTGCCGGCTGTGCGGGACGCCTCGTTCACCATCAATCCGGGCGAGACGGTGGCCCTCGTCGGCGAGAGCGGCAGCGGCAAGACCACCCTGGCCCGCTCCATCGCCGGTCTGATCCAGCCCCAGCGGGGGAGCATGCGCTTCGAGGGCGCCGACATCACCCGGCCCGTGCACCGGCGGCCGGCGGAGCTGCTGCGCCACATCCAGTACGTGTTCCAGAACCCGGCGTCGTCGCTCAACCCCCGCCGCAAGGTCCGCTACAGCCTGGGCCGCACCCTCGACGTGTTCTTCAATCTGTCGGGGGCCGAACGGCGCGACCGCATGGCCGAACTGCTGGCCAGCGTCCACCTCGACCCCGGCTACATCGACCGCTACCCGCCCCAGCTCAGCGGGGGCGAGGCCCAGCGGGTGGCCATCGCCCAGGCCCTGGCCGCCGAGCCCAAGCTCATCCTGTGCGACGAGGTCCTGTCGGCCCTCGACGTGTCGGTGCAGGACAACATCCTGGAGCTGCTGCGGGAGCTGCAGGCCAGCACGGATGTGGCCTACCTGTTCATCGCCCACGACCTGGCCGTGGTGCGCTGGCTGGCCGACCGGGTGGTGGTGCTGTACCACGGCCGCATAGTCGAGCAGGGCACCGTCGAGGAGATCTTCACCCCGCCCCACCACCCCTACACCGCCCTGCTGCTCGACTCGATCCCCGGCAAGGGCGAGCACCAGACCTCGGCGCTGGCCGAGGACGCCTCGACTGTGGGCACCGCGCCCGACGCCGGCTGCGCCTTCGAGCCCCGCTGCCAGCACCGGATCGCCGGCGTGTGCGAGGTCGACGACCCGCCCCGCCTCCACGACAGCCCCACCCACGACGTGCTCTGCCACCTGAGCGCCAGTGACCGGGCCCAAGTGCAAATCGGTTCCAGCGCCGGCGCCGTAACCGGCGCACCCCCGGAGGAGGCCCGATGACTCGAGCCTTAGAGGCCGAGCGAGTAGGCGTACGAATCCGCTGCATACGGGCGAGGCCGTGGCCCGAGCGGCCCGTGAGCGCAGCGAACAAGAGCGAGAGACACCCCGCCCCGCCGCGACGGGCATGCACCTACCCGAGCACGCTCTCGGTGTTCCAGCCGCCTAAGGAGACCTCATGACCGACATCGCCAGACTCCGTGACCGCCTCCAGGGCTGCTACGTGACTGTGCCCACCCTGTTCCGGGACGACGACGAGTTATCGGTCGACCTCGACGCCATGCGCAAGCACGTCGGGTTCCTGATCGACGGCGGGATCACCACCGGCAACGGCGTGCTGCTGGCCTGCGGCGCGGCCGGGGACTTCTCCACCATGACCTTCGACGAGCGGGTGGCGGTCACCGCGGCAGTTGTCGAGGAGGCCGCCGGGCGGGTGCCGGTGGTGATGGGCGGCCAGACCACCAGCACCAACGAGCTGGTGCGCCTGGCCCGGGCCGCGGCCGACATCGGCGCCGAGTACATGCAGGTGTCGCCGCCGTTCTACTTCGCCCACACCGACGACGACTTCATGGAGCACGTCGCCGCGGCCGCGGCCGCCTCGGATGTGGGCATGGTGGTCTACAACACCCACTGGACCAGCCTGGAGATCTCCAACACCCTCATCGACCGCCTGGCCGGCCTCGGAACGGTGGTGGGGCTGAAGTGGTCGATGCCCGACAACGGGTTCATGGAGTTCGAGGGGGTGGTGGCCGACTACTCCGACCGGTTCACCATCATCGACAACCAGCTGCGATTCCCGACCAGCCACATGCTGGGCGCCCGCGGCATCGAGGTCCACATCTGCAACTTCTGGCCCCAATGGGGGGTGCGGATGTGGGAGATGCTGAACGAGGGCCGCTACGTCGAGGCCCAGCACGAGCTGGTGAAGGTGGTGCTGCCGTTCATGCGGCTGTGGACCGAGATGGAGGGCTACACCAGCGGCGACGGCCACCTCGACAAGCTGTGCATGGAGCTGGTGGGCCTCCCGTCGAGCCGCAACCGGCCCCCGACCCGCGACATCCGCGACCGCTACCGCGAGCAGGCCCGGGCCATGCTCCAAGCCATAGGCACCCCCAACGTCCTAACCGCCGACTAACCGTCACCAAGAAATCTCGGGTTGGTTTTGGGTAGTGGGTACGCACAATCGTCCCGAGATTTCTGAGCCCGGCCGTCCCCAAAATCTCGGGTTGGTTTTGGGTAGTAGGTACCCACAATCGTCCCGAGATTTCTGAGCCTGACCCGTCCCCAGTATCTCGGGTTGGTTTTGGGTGGTGAGTACCCACAATCGTCCCGAGATTTCTGAGCCCAGCCGGTCAGCCGCCGTCAGCAGGGCAGCGGCACGATGTGGTGGCGTCCGGTGTAGTCACAACCCCGCAGTAGCCCCATCTGGCGGGGCTCGTCGGGGGCGTGGCGGGCCCGGTCGAGGCCGGCGTAGAGAGGGTTGCCGGTCACCCGCACGAACGGCACCGTCACCCGGGGCGACAGCCCGATGCGCGGCTGGTCCGTGCGGTTCGGCCCGGACCCGTGCAGCGCGTTCTCGCTGAACAGCACGAACTCCCCCGGCTCCAGCTCGAAGACCCGGATGTCGTCGGGATCGATGGCGTCGGTCGGCACGGCCTGGTGGAACGAGTGACGGCTGCCGTCCACGTCGTGGTCGAAGGTGCTGGTGTGCGAGCCCCTCACCACCTGGAGGCACCCGTTGTCGACGGTGGACTCGGTGACGGCGATCCAGGCCGACACCCAGACCGGGGGCAGCAGGTCGAAGTAGGCCCCGTCCTGGTGCCACGGCACCTCGGTGTAGCGCTGCTCGTCGCCGGTGGCCTCGGCCAGGGGCTGCTTGATCTGGAAGTTGCTGCGCCAGATCAGCAGGTCGGGTCCCAGCAGCGAGGCGACGCGGTCCACCAGCTCGGGCCCCCGGCACAGCCGGCACACCGTCTCATGGTCGAGATGCCGGTCGTGATAGTCCACATGGGGATCATCCAGTTGCGCTCCGGGAACGACGATCTCGTCCACGATCCGTTCCCGCATCGAGGCCATGACCTCCGGCGACACCAACCGGTAAGGCCCGATCACCCCATCGGAGTGATAAGCCTCCACCTCCGCCGCATCCAAAGGAAACCGCAGTTCGGTCTCAAGAGCGCCTCCGCCCACAGCCAAACCCTAGTGAGCCACGCATCCAGCCACTAGCAGTCGCAACCGGAGTGGGGGTCGAGCGGTGACAATTGACTACACTGTCATCGTGACTGTACTTTCAATACGTTTCAAGCGTCCAGGTGTCTTGGAGCGGCTCAAGCGGGGTGCCGCCCAGCGGGCTGAGTCGCTCTCATCGGCGGGCGAGCGCCTGATCGACGAGGGGCTGCGCATGGACGCCTACCCCGGGATCGTCTTCCGCGACGGGGAGACTGGCCGGCGGGCCGCGCTGGACACCGGGCCCGATGTGTGGGAGGTCGTCCCGCTGCTTCGGGATCTGGAGGGAAGCCTGGAGGAGCGGATCGCGGAGACGGCTGAGCAGCTCTGGCTCACCGAGAGGCAGGTCCGTGCCGTTAGCCGGTACTACGCCGAGTTCACCGACGAGATCGACTCCGAGATCGCAGAAAACGATGAGGCCGCCGCCCGCGAGTATGCCGCCTGGAAGAACGAGCGCAAGCTGCTGACGGGGTGAAGCTCCTCCTCGACGAGATGTACGCCCCCAGCCTCGCGGCCCTGCTGCGGGACTGGGGGCACGACGTCATCGCCGCCAAGGAGCGCGCCGACCTCAAGGGGCTTCCTGACAACCATCTGGTGCGGGCCGCGACTACCGAAGGCCGGGCAGTCGTCACCGAGAATGTGAAGGACTTCGCGGCGCTTGACCGGCGCATCTCTGCCGCGGGTCAGCGTCACTCGGGGCTGGTTCTCGCCGAAGCTCGCCGATTCCCCCGCTCAGTGCGGAACCATGCGCGAGTGCTGGCCGACGCGCTAGCTGCCCTCCTCAGCGAGCACGGCTCCCGGCTCGACGGCACCGACTCCTTCGTATGGTGGCTCGAGCGATCCGACCGCTGAGGGTCGCTAATCCCTGAGGCCTGAGAGCTCCAGCACGGTGTTGTCTTCGATCCAGTCCCAGTCGAGCTCTACCCCTAGGCCGGGACCGGTGGGCAGGTGGAGGCAGCCGTCGGCATCGATGTCCAGCGGGGCGCCCTTGAGGCCGAAGCGGAACATCTCATGGTGCAGCTCGAAGAAATCGCAGTTGCGCACCGAGCAGGCCACGTGCAGGTTGGCGATGTCGAGCAGCGACGAGTGCAGGGCGTGGATCTCGCAGTTCATGCCGGCCTCTTCGCACATGGCCGACGCCTTGCGCAGGCCGGTGATGCCGGCCTTGATGAACACGTCGCCGCGGGCCATGTCGCAGGCTTTGCGCTCCAGGAACTGGGGCAGCTCCCGCAGGCTGACCGTCTCCGTGGCCAGGACGGGGATCTCCAGCCGCCGGGTGAGCTGCTCCAGGGTGGCGATGTCACGGTCCGGGACCGGCTCCTCGAACCAGCGGTAGCCGAGCCGGGCCAGTGCCTCGCCCACCTCCAGAGCCTGCTCGAAGCTGTACTCGGCCACCGCGTCCAGCATCAGCGGGAAGTCGTCGCCCACCGCCTGCCGGGCGGCCTCGGCTCGGGGGACGTCGGTGGCCGGGCCGTCGTACAGGGTCAGCTTGTAGCCCCGGTAGCCCTGCTGCTTCATAGCAGCCGCCTCGGCGAAGGTGTCGGCCGGCGTGAGGTTCCAGTGCGAGCCGGTCCGGTAGGCGGGCACCTCGGTGCGGCACACGCCCAGCAACTCGGCGATGGGCTTGCCGGCGGCCTTGCCCTTGATGTCCCAGAAGGCCACGTCGAGCATGCCCAGCAGGCCGTCGCTGATGGGGTAGAGGTGGCGGTTGAGGCTCATGAGTTCCCGCCACAGGTCCTCGTGTTGCCGGGGATCCTTGCCCAGGATGGCTCGCAGGTACACGTCGTGGAGCTGGTGGGCCGAGCCGATCCCCTCGCCGTTGGCGCCGTAGCCCATCGTGTAGCCGTCGACGCCCTCGTCGGTGGTCACGCACGTCAGCGGGAAGTGCCACACGGGCGGCGCGTCCTCGGGTATGGGGCTGTCGCCGTACCAGGGCTGCGCGTCCAGCGCCAGCACCCGGGTCACCATCCCGGTGATCCTCACGGCGCCCCTGAGTTCATGTCGTCGCTGTGGGTGGTTGCCGCTGGCTCGGTTCTGGGGTTCGTGTCGTCGCTGTGGGTGGTTGCCGCTGGCTCGGTTCTCGGGTTCATGTCGCCGCTCCCGGACTCAGGTCGACCACATGGTGCAGCGGCTCACCGGCGCTGTGGCGGGCCAGGTTGGCTGCGAACACGTCGCAGAGCTCGTCGGCGTAGTCCCAGGTGTAGCCGGCCATATGAGGCGTCACGATCACATTCTCCATCGCCCAGAGCGGACTGTCATCGGGCAGCGGCTCGACGGCGAACACGTCGAGTCCTGCGCCAGCCAGGTGCCCGCCGGCCAGCCGCTCCACCAAGGCCGTCTCGTCGACGGACGGGCCCCGGCCCACGTTGTACAAGTAGGCACCCGGCTTCATGGCGGCGAGAACCTCGCGGCTGATCAGCCCCCTGGTGGTCGCCCCGCCCGGCAGTGCCCCCACCACATGGTCGGCTTCGGCCACCGCCGCGACCAGCGCCTCGGGCCCGAATACCTCCGACACGTTCGGGCAGGGCCGATCCGGATGCTGGCGCACGCCGACCACCCGCATGCCCAGGGCCGCGCACCTCCAGGCGATGGCCGATCCCAGCGTCCCCAGCCCGATCACGCACACCGTCGATCCCGCCAGCCGGCCGTGGCGGTGCAGATGCTCCCAGCTGCGGCCGGGCATGGCCCGGAGGTACTCGGGCAGGCGGCGCACCAGCGCCAGCATCATGGCCACGCAGTGCTCGGCCACACCCTCGGAGTAGGCGCCGCCGGCGTTGCATACCACCAGGTCATCCCTGGCCGCCAGCTCCGGGGTCAGGTACTCCTCGTAGCCCGCGCTGGGCAGCAGCAGCAGCCGCAGCGGGCTCGCGGCCAGCAGGTCGGGATCGGGCCAGCCGACCATGACCTCGGCCGCGGCCATCGCCCGGCGATATTCATCGGCGGAGGCGTCCTGGCCGAGCCGGTCACACACCGCCCGACCGCTGGCGGCCTCACACAGCGCTTGGATGTGTTCGTCGCCGAAGGCGTCTACGGCGATTAGCAGCCTCAGAGGCCGAGCGACATCGCGACGCGATTTCATGGGACGTCAAGCGAGGCCGTGGCCAGCGCGGCCCCGGATTCTCGGGTTGGTTGTGTGTGGCAGGTCCGCAGAACGCTCCCGAGATTCTGCGCCCGGCCCGTTCCCGGATTCTCGGGTTGGTTGTGTGTGGCAGGTCCGCAGAACGCTCCCGAGATTCTGCGCCCGGCCCGGCTCCGAGTTCTCGGGCGCTCGCAGCGGCGACGAGGACAGGGCAGGTACCTCAGTCGAGCCGGAAGCGGGCGGTCTGCATGTACTGGATGGGCCAGTCGTCCTTGGTGTACTCGTGGTAGGCGGTCACGATCGTGCCGTCGTCGAGTTGCACCACGGTCGGGTAGCCGATGTGCCAGTACTGCCGGTGAACCTCCGGCTCAGGCGCGTGGCAGCCGGCGATGATGAACTCGTCGGCCGGGTCCCAGTTGATGCCGTCCTCCGACGTGCATCCCCGCACGTCCATGGGGAAGGCCCGGTAGCTGTACACGCTCAGCACCCGGCCGTCCTGGAGCTGGATCATGTCGGCGGGATAGCCCCAAAGCCGGGTCCGCTGGGGCGGGGCCCAGGTCACGCCGTCGTCCTCGGAGTGGGTCACCCATTGGTAGTCGTAGCGGGCCGGCCGGAACAGCACCCGGATCATCGACACCAGCCGGCCGTTGGACATGCGGGTCAGCGACGGCTCCTGGAAGTTGATGATCGAGGCCGGGTCGAAGGCCATCGTCCCCCAGTGGTGCCAGTTGTCGCCGCCGTCGTCGGAGCGCAGCAGGAAGCAGCGCGACGGCTCCCAGTTGATCCCGCCGCCGAGGATGTAGCCGTCGGGGCTGAGGGTGCCCTCCAGCGGCATCAGCAGCCCGCCGTCGGGAAGCTCCACCACATGACCGGACCCGGTGCCGCCGGCCAGGCAGACCGCCGTGCCCGAGTCGGCGATCGGGTAGGTGCTGACCGGGATCGGGCCATTCCACGTGTCGCCGTTGTCGGAGGACTTGTAGACCGCATAGCCGGTCTGGTGAGGCCGGACGTAGCCCATGGCCTGCTCGTCGATGCGGTTGGCGATGGCGCCGGGGGCGTTGATGAAGCCGCAGATGCGGGTGTGCATGATGATGGTGCCGTCGCTGATCTGGGCGAAGGCGCAGTCCCAGTTGCCGGTGTGGTCGGTGTAGTCCTCCACCACCACCCGGGTGCTCGGATCCCAGCTCCTGCCGCCGTCGGACGACTTGATAAGGCACGACCGGCCGGTGTCGGCGTGCATCGGGCCCCGCTCCTCGTTGTAGCCCAGCAGCAGTTCGCCGTTCTGGAGCTTCACGATGCTGCCCTGGTTGCAGCAGCGCTCGGGGTCGATGTAGGCGTCAACTACTTCGGCGTCCACTCTGCGCATGTGATGGTCCTCCTCTGGCGTTGGGATGAGGCCGCCGGGCCGTTCCGGGGCGTCGGCTGCGATGTATACCTCATACATCACGACCGGAGCAATGCCGGAGCAATGCCGTAGCTAGGCCGACGAATCGCCCTCAGCGGATCTCCCGCGAGTAGGGAATCGCCAGGGCCGACGGCGCACTGTACTTGCGGGCCGCGGCCGGGCGGGCCGAGATGATGATCAGCGCGACGATCGTCAGCACGAACGGCAACGCGTTCAGCACGTCGGAAGGCACCGAGGCGCCCAGGATCTGCAGCGTGAACCCGAGGTTGCGGAGCGCACCGAACACGTAGGCGGCCACCAGGGCCCGCCACGGCCGCCACCCGGCGAAGGTCACCAGCGCGAAGGCGATCCAGCCCAGACCGGCAGTGATGCCGTGCTGGTAGGTGGCGAAGATCTCGGTCATCAGGTAGGTGCCGCCCATCCCGGCTCCGGCCCCGCCGATCATGGTGTAGACGTAGCGAGTGACCCCGACCGAGATGCCCACCGTGTCGGCTGTGGCCGGGTCCTCGCCGACCGCCCGCAGGGCCAGACCGGCCCGGGTCCGGAACAGCCAGAACGCCGCCACGGCCACCAGCAGCCACGACATGTAGACCACCCAGTCGTGGCCGAACACCAGCGGGCCCACCAGAGGCAGTTCCCGCATCCCCTCACCGAACACGGGCTCCAGCGACGACTGCGGGCGCGCGTAGATGAGCGCCGAGTCGTTCGAGCTGCCCACGAAGCCGGCGAACCCCGTGCCGGTGATGACCAGGGCCAGACCGGAGACGATCTGGTTGACCCGCAGAGTCACGGCCAGGTAGGCGTGGATCAGAGCGAACAACGCGCCGACGCCCGCCCCCACCGCCATCGCCAGCGGCACCGACGGGTACTGGGTGCTCATCCAGAACCCCACCACCCCTCCTCCGAGCATCATCCCCTCCACGCCCAGGTTCATCACGCCGGAATGCTCGGTCATCATCTCCCCCAGCCCGGCCAGCAGGATGGGCGTGCCGATGACGATCGC
>VYCM01000056.1:22509-27982 GCA_009843915.1 Acidimicrobiaceae bacterium
CGGTCATCATCTCCCCCAGCCCGGCCAGCAGGATGGGCGTGCCGATGACGATCGCCGAGGCGAGGGACAGCAGCAGGACGGAGTCGTTCACGACGGGGCCGCCTCCACCTCGACCGGCCCGGCGGCCCGGCGCTGCAGCCGCAGGGCGTTGCGCAGGAACCACTCACCGCCGACGATGCACAGGAACAGGATCCCCTCCAGCAGGGTCACGATCTCCGACGGGATGCCCAGCACCTGAAGGCCCGGCTTGGCGTTGGTGAAGCTGGCCACCAGGATGGCCACCGGTATCACTCCCAGCGGCGAGAGCCGGGCCAGGGCCGCCACCACGATGCCGGCGAACCCCACCCCCAGGCTGAGCGCCCTCGGGTCGAGGTTGCCCAGCACGCCGCCGACCTCGATGCCGCCGCCGAGACCGGCGAACGCGCCCGACACCATCAGCACCGACAGGATCTTCCGGTCGACCCGCATGCCCGAGTAGAGGGCCGCTCGCGGCGAGTCGCCGGTGACCCAGACCTCGAATCCCCACCGGGTGGAGCGCAGCGCCCACCACAGCACCCCGGCCGCGGCCAGCGCGATGAACAGACCGATGTGGAGCCGACCGGTGAAGCGGTGCAGGAACATCGAGTCGTCCAGGAACCGCCCCACCGGGAAGGTGGCCCGGCTCGGGTCGCGCCAGTGGCTGAAGCTGCTGAAGATCAGGTAGTTCATGATGCCGAGGGCCACGAAGTTGAGCATCAGGGTAGAGATCACCTCGTCGGTGTTGAGATAGGCCCTCGGCAGGGCGGCCAACGCAGCCCACAGCGCTCCGGCCAGGGCTCCGGCCGCCAGCATCAGCACGATGCCGACCGGGCCGCCGATCCCGTTGTCACCCAGCCAGAGTCCCAGGCCGCTGGACGCCACCGCGCCCAGGATGAGCTGGCCCTCGGCGCCGATGTTCCAGATCTTCATGCGGAACGCCACCGCCGCGGCCAGGCCGGTGAGGATGAGCGGCGTGGCCAGGACCAGCGTCCCGGTCAGCGCCAGCCTCCCGCCGAACCCCTTCCTGGCCATCTCGGTGTAGGCGAGGATCGGGTCCTGGCCGGCTGCCCAGATGATCAGGGCCCCGACCAGCAGACCGAAGGCCACCGAGGCCGTGGGGGCCGCCATCCGCACCAGCCGGGACGGGATCTGCTGCCGCTCGACGGTCAGCTCGAAGGCTCCGAGAGGCAGGCTCATGCGCTCACGCCGTATCCGCCGAGGTCTCTGCGGCTGCGTCCGGAGCCCCGTCCGCGTCCGTCTCCGGGGCTGCGTCCGGAGCCCCGTCTGCGTCCGTCTCCGGGGCCGGGTCTGCGTCCGACGTGCGGCCGGCCATCAGCATCCCAAGCACCTCGGGCGTGGCGTCGTCGGGATCGAGGCGCCCCATGATCCGCCCCTCGTAGAGCACCACGATCTCGTCGGAGAGGTCCAGGATCTCCTCGAGGTCCTCGGAGATCATCAGGATCGCGGTCCCGGCATCCCGCTCGTCGAGGAGTATCCGGCGGATGGCCTCGATGGCGGCCACATCGAGGCCTCTGGTCGGGGCGGCCGCCACCAACACACGGGGCCGGGCCGACAGCTCCCGGGCGAGGATGGCCCTCTGGATGTTCCCGCCCGACAGGAGGCTGGTGGGCATCGCCCAGCGCACGCCACGGATGTCGAACTGCTTCTCGAGGCTGCGGGCCCGCTCCTCCACGGCCCGCTTCGACACCAGCGGCCCCTTCGACAGCGGGGGCTGGCGGTACGCCTTCAGGGCCAGGTTGGCGGTCAGCGGGAGCCCGCCCGCCATGCCGGTGCGCATGCGGTCCTCGGGGACGAAGCCGAGCCCCAGCTTGATCCGTTGCAGGGTGGACGAGCGGGTGATGTCGACGTCGCCCAGGAAGATCTGGCCCCGCTTGGACCGCCGCAGGCCGACTATGGCCTCGGCGAGCTCGCGCTGGCCGTTGCCGGCCACGCCGGCCACCCCCACGATCTGGGACTCCCTCACTTCGAGGTCGACCTCCCGCAGGGCCTCAAGGCCCCGGTCACCGTCGGCGGTGAGGCCTCTCACCGACAGGGCGGCCGAGCCCGCCTCCGTCCTGGAGCGTCCCCGGGTGGACAGGTCCCGCCCGACCATCATCCTGGCCAGGGTGGCCGGGTCGGCCTCGGCCGTCTCCATCGATCCGACCCTCTCGCCGTCCCGCAGCACGGTCACCCGGTCGGAGACCTCCAGCACCTCGTCGAGCTTGTGGGAGACGAAGATGATGGCCTGCCCGTCGGCGGCCATGGTCCGCATGGTTGCGAACAGGCTCTGAGCCTCCTGGGGGGTCAGCACCGCGGTCGGCTCGTCGAGGATCAGGATGCGGACTCCCCGGTACAGGAGCTTCAGGATCTCGACCCGCTGCTGCTCCCCGACCGACAGCTGCCAGATGGCCGCCTTGGGCGACACCTCCAGGCCGTAGCGGCGTCCCAGCTCGGCCACCTGACGCTCCAGCGACCGGCGCGAGGCCACGAATCCGGTCTCGGGGTGGCCCAGCGCGAGGTTCTCGGCCACGGTGAAGCGGTCCACCAGCCGGAAGTGCTGGTACACCATGCCCACCCCGTGCTCGAGGGCCTGCTGGGGCGAGGCGAGGTCCACCCGCTCCCCGTCCAGATGGATCTCGCCGCTGTCGGGATGGTAGAGGCCGGCCAGGACCGAGCACAGCGTCGACTTGCCGGCGCCGTTCTCACCCAGCAGGGCGTGTATCTCGCCCCAGCGCAGGTCGAAGTCGACCCGGTCGTTGGCCGGGACCCCGAAGAAGCTCTTGGTTATGGCGTTGAGGCGCGCTGCCTCCTGGGGTTCGCCCCCGGAACTTTGACTGGTCTCTGGCTCTGCCGTCGAGGCTGCCGGTGTTGAGTCGCCGTTCACCTCTTAGCCAGCGGGAATCTCTCCGATGACGCCTTCGATCAGCCACTGGCAGCACAGGGTGCGCTCTTCCCAAGGGACCGTCGCGCCCTCGGCGATGACCACATTGCCCTGGTTGTCGGTGATCGGACCGGCGAAGTAGTCGAACGTCCCGTCGACGATCTCCTGCCGGCGCTGCTCGACCAGCGCGATGGTCTCCGCGGTCACAGCATCGCCGAACGGGGACATCCCGACCACGCCGTCGCGGAGCCCGCCGTAGCTCAGGGCCGGCTCCCACGTGCCGTCGGCCAGCGCCTGCGCCTGGGACAGGTAGTAGGGGCCCCAGTTGAAGGTGAAACCGGACAGCCAGGAGTTGGGCGCCAACCCCGAGCCGTCGATCCCGTAGTGGATGTAGCCGATGCCGGACGCCTCGGCCACGCTGGCTACTGCGGGGGCGTTCACCTCGGCGGCGAGGAGGTCGGCGCCGGCGTCGACGAGCGCCTGGGCTGCCTGCTGCTCGGCCGCCGGGTCGTACCAGCTGTTGACCCAGACGACTTGGGTCTCGACGTCGGGATTGATCTCGCGGGCCCCGATCATGAAGGCGTTGACGCCCCGCACGACCTCCTCGATGGCGAACCCGCCCACATATCCGATGAGGTCCACACCGGGCTGAGATCCGGCTACGAGACCGTCGAGGTAGCGGCCGTCCTCGGTGGCGCCGTCGAAGTGACCGACGTTGGGGGCCGTCTGGTACCCGCCCCACGAGAGGTAGACGGTGTCCGGGTAGTCGGGAGCGACCACGAGGACGTCGTCCTGGCACCAGGTGGTGCAGATCACCAGGTCGTATCCCTGGGAACCGAAGTCCTCGAAGGCGGCCTGGAACTCCGAGCCCGGCGACAGGTTCTCCACGAACGTGGTCTCGATGCCGTCCATGTTGGCGATCAGGTACTGGCGGCCGTTCTCGTGAGCCTCGTTCCAGCCGCCGTCATCGATCTCGCCGTCGTACATGAAGGCGATGCGCAAGGGCTCCGCCGGCGCCTCGGTGGTGGGGGCTGCCGTCGTGGCCGGTGCGGCGGTGGTAGCCGGGGCCGCTTCCTCGGCCTCGTCGTCGCCGCATGCCGCCGCGACCAACGCCAAGGCGATGAGCACCACAACTCCCAGTCGGAACCTTCGCATCCCCAGCCCTCCTTGTCAGACCGTTGTTTGGACGGGCGGGAGCCTAGCCCCGCCCACCCGATGAGTCGTAATCGCGGGGGCTCAAGAGGCCGAGCTTGTAGGCGAACGATTCTGCCCCATACGGGCGAGGCCGTGGCCCGAGCGGCCCGTGAGCGCAGCGAACAAGAGCGGGAGACACCCCGCCGCAGCGCGACCCGGTTGCGCCTACCAGCACATGCTCTAGTGTCGGCCTCGATGACTGCACTCAGCGCACAGGACGAACGCCTCCTCAGGCGGTCCATCGAGGTGTCGGCCTCGGCGGTGGCCAACGGGAACATGCCCTTCGGGGCGATCATGGCCGGCCCCGGCGGGAATGTGCTCCTGGAGGCGGAGAACACCGGCATCACCGGCCGCAACGACCTCAACCACGCCGAGACCGTCCTCATGAACATGGCGGTCACCACCCTCACCCCGGAGCAGATCGCTACCGCCACCCTGTACACGAGCTGTGAGCCGTGTGCCATGTGCGCCGGCGCCATGTACTGGGGCGGGCTGAACCGGATGGTCTACGGGATGAGCGAGATCGACCTCCTGGAGATCACCAGCGCCGATCCCGACGACCAGAACATGCGGGGTGTGGGCTGCCGCAACATCTTCGACACCGGCCAGCGCCACATCGAGGTGAGCGGCCCTCACCTCGTGGAGGAGGCCTCGGCCGTGCACATCGCCTTCTGGGCCGCCGGCGGTCCGCAGGATCCCACCCTCGAGTTGAGCCCCCACGACGAGGCGCTGCTGCGGCAGGCAATCGAGGTGGCCACCCGGTCGGTGGACAACGGGAACCTGCCGTTCGGCGCGCTGCTGGCCGATCCCGACGGCAACGTGCTGCTGGAGGCGGAGAACTCCGACATCACCGGCCGGAGCACGCTCAACCATGCCGAGACCAACCTCATGAGGCTGGCGGTCGCTGAGCTCACGCCGGAGCAGATCGCCACCGCCACCCTGTACACGAGCTGTGAGCCGTGCGCCATGTGCAGCGGCTCGATGTACTGGGGCGGGCTGAACCGGATGGTCTACGGGATGAGCGAGCACCACCTCCTCGAGATCACCGGAGCTCACCACCTGAACCCGACCATGCGGGGCGTCGGCTGTCGCAGCGTCCTCCACAGCGGCCAGCGCCGCATCGAGGTGAGCGGCCCCCACCTAGTCGAGGAGTCCTCCGTGATCCATCACCAATACTGGAGCACCCGCACCTAGGCAGTCCCGCGGTCCCGGGCCAGCCGGGTGATGATCAGGACGGCGGCCAGCCCGGCGACGGCAGCCACCGTGGGGGCCAGCCACTCGTCGGCGGCGGGCCAGTCCAGGCCGGTGCCCGAGATGATCTCGTTCTCGTGGCGGCTGATCACGCCCACCCCGTTGGGCCAGGGCCACAGCACCCGCAGC
>VYCM01000083.1:0-1595 GCA_009843915.1 Acidimicrobiaceae bacterium
GCCCAGCCCCCCGGCGCCCGCCGCAGCCACAATGATCGGCAGGGGCAGGTCGAGCCCGAACAGCGTGTTGGCAAACACCGCGAAGGCGGCCAGCACTGCCGCTCCGAGCACTAGGCCGACCATCTTGTACACCGCGTGGGTCTCCAGGCTGCGGCCCACCATGTGGGCGTCCTGCATGAGAGCCGACTTGGACTGCAGATCCTGCACGATCCTGCGGGCCGCCCGGCGGGTGGCGTCCTGCACCGCACCGGCCTCCTTGGCGCCCTTCTTGGTGGCCCTCCTGGACTCGGGAGCGGCCTGCGGCTTCCGCACCGGCCGGGGCACAAGCCCCACCGCGACGAGCAGCAGGCCGAGACCGGCCATGGTGCCCAGCAGGATCACCATGGCGTCACCGATCCTCTCCGGACAGCGCGGCCAGCACGTCGTCGGCCAGTTGCCCGCCCTCCGACGACAGCAGGCGCACCGGTGCCCCCGACTCCGACAACTTCAACACCCAGTACACGTTGCCGAAGATCAGCACCCCCACGGCCAGCAGGACGGCCTGGCCGACCAGGGAGCCGAAGGGATCGAAGAACTCCTTGTTGAACACGAACATGAACAGCGCCGACACCACGGTCACGCCGATGATCGACACCACCTGGGTCCAGGCCCGGGCGTTGGCCACCTCGTTGCGGCGCCGCATCTCCACCTCGGCCCGCATGGCCCGGGCCGTGCTCTCGAACGCCTCGCTCACCCGTGCACCGGAGTCCCACGCGATCTTCATGCCCAGCACCAGCCGGTCGGCGAAGGGCGAGTCCATCTCGGCCGCGAACCAGTCCAGCGCAGCCGGCAGTCCCAGCGTCCGGGCGATCGAAGCCATCTGCACCACCTGGGGGCGCAGCCGCGACGGGGCCTGTCCGGCCGAGAGGGTGACCGCCTCGAACAGCGAGCCGCTGGCCGACACCAGGTCGCGGATCTGCTCGGTCCACTGCGAGTAGGCCTCGATCTCGTCGGTGAAGTCGCGGCGCCGGCGGGGCGCCCGCCACATCATCGGCCCCATGACGCCCGCGGCGATGCCGATAATCCCGGCCGCCACCCATCCGGTGGCGTACCACGCCCCGAACCCGAGCACCGCTCCCAGTCCGATCATGGCCAGGGTGTCGTTCGCAGACGACGACAGCTCGATGCGGGTCGCCTGGGCCCGGAACTGGCGCAGCCGGTTCTGCTTCGGGCGCACCGGCCGCATCTGCAAACCCAGGATCGCGGCGAACAGGCCGACACCCGCCAGAGCACCGAACGCCACCGCAGCCAGCGGGACCATGGGGGCCTACCCGGCGCGTTCGGCCGGTGCCGGCGCGGTCCGTCCCGGCGGACGCGCCTGGGCCGGGTTGGCCTGGGCCGGCACCGCCGGCCGCTGGGGCGGCGCGGGAGCCGGGCCGGCGCGACCCGGCTGGGCCGGAGCAGGGGCCTTGGGGCGCTGGCCGTAAGGGCCAGGAAGCCGGGCGGGCGGCTGGGGCGGGGCCGGCACCGTGCGGGCATGCGCCCGCGGGGCCCGCGCAAGCAGGGCCCCGGGCGCGGAAAGCCAGGGCAGGTGAGACTCGCCCCCCCCCGTGGGG
>VYCM01000083.1:1605-3341 GCA_009843915.1 Acidimicrobiaceae bacterium
CCGGCGCGGTCCGTCCCGGCGGACGCGCCGGGGCCGGGTTGGCCTGGGCCGGCACCGTGCGGGCATGCGCCGGCGGGGCCGGCGCATGCTGGGCCCGGGGCGCGTACTGCCTGGGCCGGTAGGACTCGCCCAGCACGTTGGGGTCGAACCCGGCCGACATCAAGCGGGCCAGCGGCTCGCCGTCGGCCTTGAACGGCCTCACATAGACGCCCACGCCATCGGGGCCGGGGGCGAACACCTCCGAGGTGGCCACCCGGCCCTCCTCGTAGCCGACCACCTCCCGGATGGAGGTGACCGCGCGGCGCCCGTCGGGCAGCTTCTTGATGTACACGAGCAGGTGCAGCACCTCGGAGATCTCCCGCAGAACCGAGTCCGGCGTGGGCGAGTCCGGCGAGCGCTGGGCATAGATCAGCATCTTGTTGATGGCGGCCCGGGTGCTGCCCGCGTGGATGGTTCCCAGCGACCCGTCGTTGCCGATGCCCATGGCCTGGAGGAGCTGCATCACCTCGCCGCCGCGCACCTCGCCCACGATCACCCGGTCCGGCGACATCCGCAGCGCGGCCCGGCACAGGTCGTACATGGAGATCTCGCCCAGGCCCTCGGTGTTGGCCGTGCGGGTCTCCAGCGCCAGAGTCCGCTCGTGCAGGCCCGAGGACCGCAGATGCAGCTCCAGGGTGTCCTCGATGGTCACGACTAGCTCCGACTGGGGAACCTCCGACAGCAGCGAGCGCAGCAGGGTGGTCTTGCCCGCGCCGGTGCCCCCCACCACCAGCATGTTGGCCGGGTTGGGGGGGCGCACCGCGGCCCGCAACACCTCGATCATCGGGGCGGTGACTGTGCCCGACTGCGCTAGGCGCTCCAGCGACGACTGCAGCATGCGGTGGCGGCGGATCACGATCGACGTCCTCTCGGCCACCGCGGTCACCGCGAAGAGCCGGTGCCCGGAGGCCAGCCTCAGATCGAGGATCGGCGCGGCCGTGTCGAAGCGCCGCGAGGTGTGCCCCGCGGTCGCCGCGAGGTGGCGGATCATCATGACCAGCTCCTCCTCGCTTCCCGCCAGGGCTGGGCCCGGTATGCGGTCCCCGTTGGCCAGCGACAGGATCACCTTGTCATGCCCGAGGATGTGGATGTTCTCCACGTCCTCCCGCTCTAGCAGCGGCATCAGCGCGCCGCCGCCCATAAGGCCCCGGACGTTGGATCGGAACTCCCGAACCTCCTCGTCGGTCAGCCGGAGCTCTCCGGCGATGAGAGCCGACGTGTTGTAGTCCCGGACGATCCCTTCGGCGATGTCCATGAGCTGCCGGTCGATCACATCGGGCGGCAGCTGCTGGCGCTCCAGCTCGAGGAACTGCTGGAGCAGCCTCGCGTGCGACTCCTGGAAGAGCGCTAGACCCTGAGTCGTCTCAGCCACGGTCCCGCTCTAACCGGGGCTCACACGCCCTGGTTCTGGGCTGCCTGGTCCTCTGCCTTGGCACCGTGCAGCTTGGCCGCCCAGTCGCGGAATGACCCGCTCGGCTGGATGTCCGGGGTTGGCTGAGGCTCGTGCGCGAGCGGTTGCATCCCGGCGCCCGGCTCGTCCCCGACGAATGGCGGTGCTTGCCCGTGGGCGGGCGGCTGGGTAACGGGGTGAGGCCCCTGCTCGTAGCCAGCCGGCGGATACTGCGCCGGCGAATACGCCTCAGATGGGACTGGCTCATAGCCAGGCGGCAGGTAGTGGCCCGGCGGGCCCGGCTCGT
>VYCM01000083.1:3351-27593 GCA_009843915.1 Acidimicrobiaceae bacterium
GATGGGACTGGCTCATAGCCAGGCGGCAGGTAGTGGCCCGGCGGGCCCGGCTCGTAGGCAGCCGGCGGATACGCCTCGGGCGGCCCCTGCTCATAAGCAGGCGGCAGGTAGTGGCCCGGGGCGTAGGCCTCGGGCGGCCCCGGCTCATAGGCAGGCGGCGGATACACCTCGGGCGGCCCCGGCTCATAGGCAGCCGGCGGATACACCTCGGGCGGATACTGCGCCGGCGGATACGCCGCGGGCGGGCCCGGCTCGTAGCCATACGCCGGATACTGCGCCGGCGGATACGCCTCAGATGGGACTGGCTCATAGCCAGGCGGCAGGTAGTGGCCCGGCGGGCCCGGCTCGTGGCCAGCCGGCGGATACTGGCCCGGCGGGTACGCCTCGGGCGGAGCCGGCTCGTAGGCAGGTGCCGCGGCGGCTGCCGACCCGGCTGGATTCGCCGGCTCCGTTCCGTGCGGGGCCGGCTGCTCCGCGGGACGGGGCTGCCTTGACCGGTGGGACGGGGGCGGCTGGGCGCACGGATACAGCTTCTCCCCCACCCGTTCCAGGCCGTGTCGCCACTTCTTGGACTTGCGCTTGTTCCGGTTCAGGTGGCCGGCAATGTCTGCCGCCATCTCGGCGTCGACCCCGACTTCGCCGCAGAAGGTCAGACCGTAGCTCTGGAGCCACTCGTCTTCGCCGAGGGGGGACTTGCCGATGGTGGCCACGAAGCCCTGAGGACCGTCGTGGTCAGGTCCGGCGGCGAACACTTGCCTGAGAGGCTCAAGGCTCGACAACTGGCTGTTGTCGCGGCAGGCAACGAGCACCCCTGCGGCCCCGGTCGTAAGGGTCGACACCGCAGTGTCGGCGGTGATCCGGCCTCCGTCGATGATCACCGCCATCTCGTTCTCGGAGATCGTCCGTAGGTCGTCGGTGGAGTCGGCGAAGGTTCGGAAGATCCCGGTCGCGCCCGCCGGGGTGGCCGGCGCCGGCATCACGTGCAGGTTCTCGAACAGCACGTCCTGGGCGTGGTCGATCAGATTGCTACTCAGCACGGGCAGGCCCGATGCCACGAACGACGCCGAACCCGGCGTGAACTGGATGCCCAGATTGCGGCTCAGCGAGCCCCCGGCCGGATCGGCCTCGATGAGCAGGACCTCGCGGCCCATCGAGGCCCAGTGCGCGGCCAGGTGCAGAGCCGTGGTGGAAGCTCCGGGCGAGCCCT
The DNA here is from genome assembly GCA_009843915.1 of Acidimicrobiaceae bacterium. GTDB lineage: Bacteria > Actinomycetota > Acidimicrobiia > Acidimicrobiales > Aldehydirespiratoraceae > Aldehydirespirator. Next base: position 4,559 of record VYCM01000083.1, read on the forward strand.
GCGTGCTGTAGACGGTCAGCACGGGAACCGGCCGGTCTGCTCGGGCGCCCTACGACGGCTCAGCGCGACGAGGATCTTCATTGGTCGACGGGCTCGGCGCCCGGGCCCGGTTGGGTCGAGGCGTCAGGACTGGTCAACGCACCGCCGGTCGCCTGCCGGTCGAGGGCATCTACCAGGTCCTCGATCCTCAGATCGAATCCCAGCTTCAGCATCGTGCGGTCCGACGCCCGGGTGTAACGGTCGACGGTGCTCTTGATCTGCAGCGCCTCCTCAGGGGTGACCACGTAGTAGACGTTGTCGCCCTGCACGAACTCCAACTGCAGCACGCCGATGAGGCTCAGGGCGCCCTGTTCTCCGTCCGGGCCCGCGGACTCGCGGCCCAACATGGCCACCGTGTCGCCCGAATTGAGACTGCCGAAGGGCGCGTCCGCCGTGGGCACACTGACCTGGATCAGCACCTTGTCCGCCTCGGACTCGGCCGACAGCGGCGGGGACTCGAACAGTCCCGCGGTGATGATCGTCCCGACCGGGATCCGGCCGGTTGCCCACTTGCCGCTCACCGAGCCCAACTGGTCCACACCGAGCGCCGAAGCCGGCCCGACGTTCGCCTCGACGACGGTGAAGTCCTCGGACCGGACCACCTGCCAGCGTTCGATGGTCCTCGCCGCCATCAGATACTCCGAGCGCTGGTCGACGCCCCGGAGGATGAACCAGAAGCCGAACGCGCACCCGAAAACGAGCACCAGACCGAACAGGATCAACCCCGGCCGCCGCTGCTTCTGCTGCGAGCCAGGGAGTGCGACCTGACGCCGCTGGCCGGCCGCGGCCGCGGGCTGGTGCGGTTGTTGGGGGGGAGGATTCGACATTCTCGGTGCTATCTCGACACGCGCGTGAGGTTGCAGACCAGCCCCGCCGGCCCGCTTGAGTGAGATTGTATACACACCAGTTAGGAATGTTGTCAACTACACAAACCAATCTCACATGTTGTCAATCGCACATATTCCTTGGCCGGCAGCCGGAGGTCGAGTCGGCCGGCGGGGCCGGGCGACGTAGCGTTCAACCGTGACCATGCCAGCAGTGCTCGTGGGCGCGGCGGTCGCGGTGTGGCTGGTTGCCGGCGTGCGGCTGGCCGTGACCGACCTTCGAACCGGCCTGCTGCCGACACGGGTGATCTGGCCTACCGCGGCGGTGGTCTGGGGGCTTTACACAGCCGCGTCCCTGATGGAGGCCGAGCCGGCCGGCCTCGTCGGGGCGGCGGTTGGGGGCGCTGGGTGCGGGGCGCTGATGGCCGCGATCCACCTCGTCCATCCGCCTGCGATGGGCTTCGGCGACGTTCGCCTCAGCGTGCTGAACGGCCTGCTTTGCGGCTGGTGGGGCTGGCAGACCGCGCTGGTGGGCCTGACGGCGGGGTTCCTGCTGGCCCTGCCCGAGGCGCTGATCGTGCTCGCCCGACACGGCCGGAGCGCCAGCCGGCCCCTGGGCCCCTACCTGCTGGCAGGCGCCGCTATCGCGGCAGGCTGGGCCACCGCGGCCCAGGGACTGGTCCCAGCGCGCTAGGCGCCGTTCCCGGCGGGCGAGCCTGTTCTAACCCGGCAGGGACATGTATAAATACTGATGTGCTGGAGGAAAATGGGTTATAGACATATCTGCTCTCGGACTAGCGCTTATAGTGTCCTAGCCCGGCCCCGTTTGAGTGACTCGTACCTGACTTGCCTTCCCGCGGGGCCGGGCATCCCAATGCCCGAGACTCGGTTTCGCTGCGCCCTATGCTGACCGCACGTCAGGGCGAGTTGCTCGCGCCAGCCATGCCGTGGAAAGGCCGCGTCGTGGCGGTGCGGGCTGTTGGGAGTGTGCCGGCTTGGGCGACGGTGACCGTTTGAGTGCCGAGATCGACATGCTGCGCGCCCGGATGCTGGGGTTGACCGACGCGATCCTGCGCATCAGCGAGGACTTGGATGTCGACGTGGTGCTGCGGGAGGTAGTCGACACCGCTCGAACGCTCACCGGGGCCTGCTACGGCGCGATCGTCACTCTTGACGATGCCGGAGGGCTGCAGGATCTGCTGCCGTCAGGGTTGTCCCCCGAACAGCAGAAGGTGATGATGGGCTACCCCCGGATCTTGGATTTGTTCGCGCACCTTGGTGACATCCGCGAGCCGTTGCGGACCACGGATCTTGTGGCTCATTTGGAGTCTGCGGGCTTTTCGGCGTTCTGGCCCGTCAGTGCCTTCCTGTTGACCCCGATCAGGATGCGGGACCGCCATGTGGGAACGATCTTGATCGGTGACAAGCACGACGGCTCGATGTTCACCCAGGACGACGAGGAGACCCTGGCGATGTTCGCCGCCCAGGCGGCCATGGCGGTAACCAACGCCCGCCGCTACGGCGATGAGCAGCGGGCCAAGGCCGACCTCGAAGCCCTGGTCAACACGTCGCCGGTCGGGGTGTTGATGGTGGACGTTGCTTCGCGCACGGTGGTGATGGCCAACCGCGAGGCGCGACGCATCGTCGGCGCGCCTCCGGCAGAGGCGCGCGACGCCACGCAGGATGTGTGGGGGCTGACCTGCCGGCGCATGGACGGATCCGAGATCGCCTTCAGGGAGTTGCCTGTGGTGCGGGCGGTACGCGACGGCGAGGCCGTGCAGGCTGAGGAGCTGGTGATCGAGCGCCGTGACGGCACCAGCGTGACCACCTTGATCAACGCCTCGCCTATCCGCTCCGAGGACGGCGAGCTGGTGTCGGTGGTGGCCACGCTGCAGGACATGACGCCACTGGAGGACTTGGAGCGGTTGCGGGCCGAGTTCCTGGCGATGGTGAGCCACGAGCTCCGGGCGCCGCTCACGTCGATCAAGGGCGCCGCGGCCACGGTGCGGGACTCGTCGATGCCGCTGGATCCCGCCGAGGTCGGCCAGTTCTTCGGCCTCATCGAGGATCAGGCCGACCACATGCGGGACCTGATCAACGACCTGCTGGACATGACCCGCATCGAGGCGGGAACCCTGTCGGTGTCGCCCGAGCCGACCGACCTTGGGACGGTCATCGACCAGGCCAAGAGTGCCTTCCTCAGCAGCGGTCACCGCCACAGCATCGACACCGAGACCGCTTCGAGCCTGCCGCCGGTGTGGGCGGACAGGCGGCGCATCGCGCAGGTCCTGCACAACCTCTTCTCCAACGCGGCGGCCAACTCGCGCGAATGGTCCACCATCACCGTCACCGCCTCGCTGGAGGACACCCATGTGGCGGTCTCGGTCACAGACCAGGGCGCCGGCATAGCGCCCGAGCGCCTGCGGTTGCTGTTCACCAAGTTCTCGCGGGTCCACGACGACGACACCCACCGCCCCCAGACCGGCTACGGCCTGGGCCTGGCTATTTGCAAGGGCATAGTCGAAGCCCACGGAGGCCGCATCCGGGCCCACAGCGAGGGCGAGGGCCACGGCACCCGGTTCACCTTCACCATCCCCGCCCTGGACGAGCCCGCCACAGCCTCCGACACCACCGGCCCCGCCGATGGTGAGGCGCAGCCGGCGCCGTCGAAGGTGGAGACCATCCTCGTCATCGACGACGACCCCCAGGCGCTGCGCTATGTCCGCAACACGCTCGCCCATGCGGGCTACACGCCCGTCGTCACCAGCGATCCCGACGAGCTCGAACACCTCCTCGAGGCCGAGAAGCCCCATCTGGTTCTGCTGGATCTGGTGCTGCCCGGCACCAACGCCTTCGAGCTCATCAGGCGCATCCCCAGGATGCTGAACGTGCCGGTCATCATCCTGTCGGGCCGCGGCGACGACAACAAAGTGGCCGAAGCCTTCGAGTTGGGAGCCTCCGACTACGTCGTCAAGCCCTTCTCACCCACCGAGCTGCTGGCCCGCATCGCGGCCGCGCTGCGCAGGCAGGCGCTGTCCCGGCACACGGAGCCCTACCGCGTGGCCGACCTCACAGTCGACTACATCACCCGCATCGTCACCGTCGAGGGACGGGCCGTCAGGCTCACCCCCACCGAGTACAAGCTGCTCTCAGAACTCTGCACCAACGCCGGCCGCGCCCTCAGCTATGAGCAACTGCTGGCCCGCATCTGGGAGCAGGACTCCGGCAGCGATGTCCAACGGGTGCGCACACTCGTCAAGGACCTGCGAGTCAAGCTCGGCGACAACGCCAGGAACCCCACCTACATCCTCACCGTCCCCGGCGTCGGCTACCGCGCCACCACCCCCTAGACGCCCCGGCGGGGTTCACCACGCTCGGGCGAAGTTACGTCACACGGGAAGGCGGATGGTCACGGTGGCGCCGTGGCCGGCGCCGTCGCTGGTGACGGTCGTCGTGCCCTCGTGCGCCTCAACTATGGCTTTGGTGATGGCCAGGCCCAGTCCTGTGCCGCTTATGCCGCGGCCACGGGACTGGTCGGTCCGGTAGAAGCGGTCGAAGACGTGGGGGAGGTCTTCGGCGTCGATGCCGATCCCGTCGTCGGTGATCGAGACGGCCAGCGTCTCGCTGTCTTCCCGCTCCGCCCTCACCACAACACTGCCGCCGGCCCCGGTGCAATGAATGGCGTTGCTGACGACGTTTCCCATTGCCTGGCTCATCCGCATGCGGTCGAGGTCGATGGGCGGAAGATCATCGGTTGCCTGCAGCGACAGTTCGACCTGGCGGGCCTGGGACTGCGGCTGCCAGCGCTCGACCTCAGCGGCGAGGAGTTCCTGCATCGAACTTGCCTGAACGCTGAGCCTCGTCTCGCCGTGGTCGGTCTCCGCGAGCCAGTCCAAGTCGGTCACGAGACCGCGCAGCCGGTCCACTTCCTCGATGATGTGGTCCGAGGCGCTCTCGGCGGTCTGCAGCCCGTCGCGCAGCCCCCTCGCCTCGAGCAGTATGACACTCAGAGGCGTATTGAGCTCGTGGGAGACGTCGTTTATCAGCCTTCTGCGGAGCTCGCGCTGGGTCTCCAGGGTGGAGGTCATCTGGTTGAAGGCCGCGCTCATCTGGCCCAACTCGTCCGAGGAGGCGACCGGCAGCCGGGCCGCGTCCCCATGGGCGATCGCCTGGGTGGCCTCCGTCAAGGCGGTCACCGGCGCGGTGATCCGCTTTGACAGCCAGGCGGCCAGCAGCACCGCCACGCCGACCGTCAGCGCTCCACCGACAAGGGTGATGTAGAGGAGCGTGTCGAGAAACGAGCCCGACTCGGTCGACAGGAACTCGCGGTTCACGTCCACATAGACGTGGCCGACGGGCTGGTTGGCAGTCAGGTCGAACACCGTCTCACGGCGCCCGTCCAGGTCGGGCGCGGTCGCTCCCGGCGGCAACTCGGACAGATTGTCGGTCACTACCCGTCCGTCGACGCCGACAATCACGATCCGCACCTGGTCGTGGTGCAACGCCTCCGAGGTCCCCGGCGAGCGGGCCTCGGACCCTTCGGTGTGCCGGGCCTCGCCCGGACTCTCGCCCAGATTCTCGCCGTAGATGTATCCGGCCTCAGACAGCGAGCCGTCCGCAGTCTCCCAACCGCCGGCGGCGGTGTACTCCCGGCTCAAGCTCCGGGCCAGTTGGACCGCCTCGTCGTCGCCAATCTCGTCGACGAACTCGTCCAGGTTGGTCTGCGTGGTGTAGTAGCCCACGCCGATGCTCACCAGGACGGTGACGACGACGACCAGGACGGTCGCACCCATGATCCGCCAGCGCAGCGACATTGTTCACTCTCCCACGAACCTGTAGCCCGCGCCGTAGACGGTCTGGATGGGCTGCCGGCCGTCCCGGTTGATCTGCTTGCGCAGGCGGGCGACCTGGCTGTCGATGGCCCGGTCGAACCCGTCGAAGTCGTCGTCGAAGGTCAGCGAGATGAGCTGGTCACGGGTGAGCAGCTGGTTGGGATGGCGCATGAACGTCGACAGCAGCTCGGTCTGCGCGTGCGTCAGCGTCACCGGCTCGCCGTCGACGGTCACGACCCCGGTTGTCTCGTTGAGGGTGATGTTGCCGCGGGTCAGTACGTCCTGGACCCGGTTCTGGACCCGGCGGAGCACCGCCTCGGCCCGGGCGATGACCTCGTCCGGGTCGAAGGGCTTGACGATGTAGTCGTCCGCGCCGCTCTCGAGCCCGACGATCCGCTCGGCCGGGGCCTCCTTGGCCGTCAGCATGATTATCGGGACGTCGGAGTCGCGGCGCAGGATCTTGCACAGCTCCACTCCCTCGATGCGGGGCAGCATCAGGTCGAGGACTATCAGGTCCGGGGCCGTGCGACGGGCGAGCTTCAGGCCGGACAGGCCGTCATTGGCGACCGTGGCGGTGTATCCGGCCCGCTCGAAATACACCTTGACCCAGTTCGCGATCCTCGTGTCGTCCTCGATGATCAACACTTTGCCGCTCATCGCCACCATGACCAGATTACCTCCCTTGATATTGCCGGCAGGACGCGCGAGGCGGACAGGAGCGGGAGGGGGACGCCGCTCCTGTCCGCGCTCGCCTCAGGCCGATCTTCCGCGGCCTGTGCCGTTGGCTCTAGCTGCCGCTGCCCTCGCCGCCGGAGCCGTGCTCGCCGCCGCCTTCACCACCTGACTCGCCGCCGCTGCCGTGCTCGCCGGCACCCTCGCCGCCGGACTCTGCGCCTTCGGTGCCGCCTTCTGAGCCGCCCTCGCCGCCGGGGCCGTGGCCTTCGCCGCCGGCTCCCTCGCTGCCGCCGCCCTCGGCGCCCTCACCACCGGTGTGGGGCTGGGGTCCGGGGCCGGCGCAGTCGAAGACCTCCATGTGCACGACGTAGCCGTCGAAGGAGACCCCCGCCAGTGCCGGCTCAGTGGCCAGCGCCACGCTCGAGGTCACCGCCTGGCCGGGGGCCAGATCGCCCAGCTTGTCCGGGCCCAGCTCGCCCACCGTGGTCGTTCCCGACTTCAGGTGAGGCTCGGCCTGCACGTAGCACTGCGTCACAGAGCTGGTGTTGGTCACCGTGGAGTGAACCGTCTGGGTCGCCTGGTCATACCACGCCGACACCGTCAGCGGGCCCAGGGTCCCGTCCCAGGTCTGGTCCAGCGGCACCACCGGGCTCGACATGGCAGCCTCGTTGAGCTCACCGCCGCCGCCCTCAGAGCCGCCCTCGCCGCCGGGGCCGTGGCCCTCGCCGCCGGCGCCCTCAGCGCCTTCAGCACCGGACTCGCCGCGGCCGGTGCCGTGCTCGCCGCCCGCCTCGCCGCTGCCGACTTCGGCGTGGGGCACCCAGCCGGTGAACGGGGCCTGCGTGGACGGCATGTTGACCGCCATCACCTCGCCCGGCGCCAGATCCACCGGAGTGGTCGGGCCGAGCTCGGTCCCGTTGTCCAGGTGCACCTCGATCCGGACCCGGGTCAGGGTGCTGTCGGTGGTGTTGGCCACCGTGCCCGTGAAGGCGTTGCTGGCCGGGTCGTAGCCCATGGTCAGCCGGGCGCCGTTGCGGGTCTGGTCGAAGGTCGCATCGGGCGCCAGCATCGCTGCGCTGCCCTCCTCGCCACCGCCGGACTCGCCGCCGCCGCCGTGCTCACCGCCGGACTCGCCGCCGCTGCCGCCGTGCTCACCTGCACTCTCACCGGAGCTGCTCTCGCTCTCCGAGTCGTTCGTGCAGCCGATCAGTATTCCCGCTCCGAGCAGAATGCCCATGGCGGGTCCGATCACATACTTGTTTGTCAGCTTCTTGATGATCACTGTTCCACTCCTTTCGTGCTGAAGAACCAGTGATGCGGCGCACGGTAGGAATGGAATGTGGCAGGATTATGTCAGCGGCAAATCTCTTGTCAGACGTTGAGCAGGTCGCGGGCGCCGGTGTCGCTGGAGGGGTGGCGCAGCTTCGACATGGCCCGGGCCTCGATCTGGCGGATCCGCTCCCGGGTGAGGTTGAAGTGCTCGCCGACCTCCTCCAAGGTGCGGGGCTCGCCCCGGTCGAGGCCGAAGCGCAGCTTGAGGATGTCGCGCTCGCGCTCGTCCAGCGGGGACAGCAGGCGCATGATCTCGGCGGGCAGCATGGTGGTGGCCGCGGTGTCGAAGGGCGAGTCGATCGACCGGTCCTCCACCACGTCGCCCAGCTCGGCGTCGCCGTCCTGGCGCAGCGGCTCCGACAGCGACAGCGGCTCGGACTGGAAGCGCAGCGCCTCGGTGACCTTGTCCTCGGGCATCTCCACCTCGGCGGCCAGCTCCGACAGCGTGGGCGGGCGCCCGTACTTGAGCTCCAGGCGGGAGCGGGCCTTCTGGAGGCGGGCCAGCGTGTCGCCGGCATGCACGGGCAGGCGGATGGTGCGGCCGGTGTTGGCGATGCCCCTGGTGATGGCCTGGCGGATCCACCAGGTGGCATAGGTGGAGAACTTGAACCCCTTGCGCCAGTCGAACTTCTCGACGGCGTGCATCAGCCCGAGGTTGCCCTCCTGGATCAGATCGAGCAGCGGCAGGCCCGATGCCTGGTACTTCTTGGCGATGGAGACCACCAGCCGCAGGTTCGACTGCACGAAGGTTCGCTCGGACTCCAGCCCGCGGCGCTCCCTGCGGCGCAGTTCCCGGCGGCGGTGGTCGGTCAGGGAGCCGGGGGTTGCCTCCTTGAGTTCTTTGCGGGCGGCCAGTCCGGCTTCGATCTCCTGGGCCAGCCGGACCTCGTCGTCCTTGGTCAGCAGCGGGTACTGGCCGATGTCGGTGAGATAGAGGCGGACCAGATCCTCCTCGTCTCTCTCAACTCGCTCCTTGACCTTTACCACGTACCCCCACTCCAAGGTCCGAAAGAAGCCGGTCCAACGACCGCCGCCCCACGCGCCATTGCTGCGATCACGATAACGACGTTTTGCCCATCGCCAACCACCGTCCCGAATTGGCAGCCGTCGACGCCCGAAACGGCCCCCACCGCTGCCAATTCGCTCCAGCCGCCGTCAACGCGCCGCTTGCGGCGGGGCCTCTAGTGCCAGTCCCCGGGTCGCAGCAGGGACGATTCGACGATGCCACCGGCCGCCGACAGCACGCTGGCGGCCGCTTCGACTGCGCCGGGCTGGGCGACTCCGACGGACGAGTCCTCGCGATCCAGGTCATGCTGCAGTGTCCAGGCCGCCGAAGCCAGGGCGGCGTCGCAGTGGGGTGCGGCGTGCTCGCCGATCTGCCGGTACGCGTCCGAGAGTTCCGGGACGAACACCTCCTCGGCCACCGCGAGACGCTCCAATGGACCCGCCAGGCCGGCGATCTCGTCGAGAGCCTCGGCCAGTGCCGGATCGGCTGGCGCGGCCTGGCGCCAGGGGGCCATCAGCTCGGAGTCGGGCTGAAGCCCGTCGAGGGTCTCCCGGTGTGAGGCGAGCCGGCGGCTCAACTCCGACACGGCGGCCGCGGCCTCGGCGTGCTCGGGGGCGGACGCAGCCTGCGCGGCCCAGCCCTTGAGCATCTCCGACAGCCGTCCGCAGGCCCAGCGCAGGGCGCACACCAGCCGGGCTGTCTGGGCCACGGAGTAGCCGCGGCTCACTGGTCGCTCGCGCCGCGGTACCGGTTGATGATCGGCATGCGCCTGTCCCGGCCGAACGCCCGGCCGGTTAGCCGGGGACCGATCGGCGTCTGGCGGCGCTTGTACTCGGCGGTGTCCACCATGCGGCACACCTGCTCCACCACCTCCGGCGGCGCGATCCGGGCCTGCTGGATCTCACCGACGCTTCGAAGCTCCTCCACGTACAGTCGCAGGATGGGGTCGAGCACCTCGTAGGACGGCAACGACTGGTCGTCGCGCTGGCCGGGCGCCAGCTCGGCCGACGGCGCCTTGGCCAGCACCGTCGCCGGGATGAGTTCGCCTCCGGCCTGCAGGTTGCGCCAGCGGCACAGCTCGTACACGTCGAGCTTCCAGAGATCCGAGACCACCGCGTACGCACCGGCCGTGTCGCCGTACAGGGTCGAGTAGCCCACGGCCAGCTCGCTCTTGTTGCCGGTGGTGAGTACCAGCCAGCCGTGCTCGTTGGCCAGCGCCATCAGGGTCGTGCCCCTGACCCGGGCCTGGAGGTTCTGGTCGGTGAGTCCGCCCGCGTCCAGCCCGCGGCCGAGATCGGCCTCGATCATCTCGGCCAGCGCCGCGTGACCCGGTTCGATGCCGACGATGCGAGCATCGATGCCGAGGTTGGCGGCCAGCTTCTCGGCGTCGGTGACCGAGTGCTCGCTGGAGTTGCGCGACGGCATCAGCACGCCGTGAACATGGTCTGCACCCAGCGCGTCGACCGCGACGGCTGCGGTCAACGACGAGTCCACCCCGCCGGAGAGTCCGACGCAGACGTCGCTGAAGCCGCTCTTGTGCACGTAGTCGCGGGTGGCCAGCGCCAGGGCGGCCCAGCGCTGAGCGTCGAGGTCCATGTGCGGTGCGATCGGCGCGGCCAGACGCCCGCGGCCGGATGCCGATGCGCTCTCCCGCGTCACTGCAACCACGTGGTGCCGGTGTTGCGGGGGCGGTATGTGCCTGCGGGGCGGCAGGTCCACATCGAACACGTCGACCGACTCGGCGAACGACGCGCACCGGGCCGCCACCGACCCGTCGGAGGCGATCATGAAAGATCCGCCGTCGAAGACCAGTTCGTCCTGGCCGCCCACGAGGTTCACGCAGACCATCGCCACGCCTGCCTCGGCCACCCGCCGGCCGATCACCTGCTCGCGGGCGGCCTGCTTGCCGGCCCGGAACGGCGACCCGTTGACGTTCACCACCAGCTGTGCGCCGGCCCGGGCCAGATCGCTCACCGGCCCGTCGGGCACCCAGGCGTCCTCGCACACGGTCACCCCCACCACGGCGCCTCCGATCTCGAAGAGCGGCGGCTCCTCGATGCCGGGCCGGAAGTGGCGCAGTTCATCGAACACGTCGTAGTTGGGCAGGTGGCGCTTGCGGTAGACGCCGCGCACCTCGCCGCCGGCGCACACCGCCACCGCGTTGAAGGCCTCGCTGAAGCTCTCGACCCCGGCCATGTCGGGCACCCGCCGGCTGGTCTCGCCGGCGCCGTCGACGAAGCCGACCACGGCTGCGCACGAACCGGTGCGCGCCGCGAACCGGTCGAGCGCGGCCCGGCTGGCCGCGACGAAGCCCGGTCTCAGGACTAGGTCCTCGGGCGGGTAGCCGGTGATGGCCAGCTCGGGCAGCACCGCGAGGTCGGCGCCGGCGGCCTCGGCCCGGGCATGCGCCTCGGCAGCCAGGGCCACGTTCGCCTCCAGGTCGCCGACGGTCGGGTTGACCTGGCAGATCGCCACCCTCAGGCGGTCGGGTCCCGCTCCCCTAGCAGCGTCGGCGGCCATCGGGGGCGGGGTGGGCTAGTTGTAGCCGACGAGTGCTTCGCAGATGGTTCTCGTCAGCAGGGTGGTCACGTGGTAGGGGTCGGCGTTGGCGTTGGGCCGGCGGTCCTCGATGTAGCCCTTGCCGTCGCGGGCCACCTGCCACGGGATCCGCACCGAAGCACCCCGATCCGACACACCGTAGGAGTACTGGTCATAACGCTCGGTCTCATGCTCACCGGTCAGGCGGAACTCGATGCCCGCGCCGTAGCCGCCGAGATGCTCCTCGGGCTTGCCCGCCGCGCCCAAAGCCTCACACGCCGCGATTATCGGCTCATAGCTCTCGCGCATCGACTTGGTCGACACGTTGCAATGCATGCCCGCGCCGTTCCAATCCCCCAGCATCGGCTTGGGCTCGATGGTCACCTCGATGCCGTGCTTCTCCGCCAGGCGGAACAGCAGGTAGCGGGCCACCCACACATGATCCGCGACTGTGACGGTGTCGGACGGCCCGATCTGGAACTCCCACTGGCCCGGCATGACCTCCGCGTTGGTGCCCGCAATGTCGAGACCAGCTTGGATACAGGCCGTGGTGTGCTCCTCGATGAGGTCACGGCCCGAGATGCGGCCGGCGCCGACCCCGCAGTAGTAGGGGCCCTGCGGCGGAGGGAAGCCCGCCGGCGGGAACCCCGCCGGCCACCGCGTGGTCGCGTCCAAGAGCGTGTACTCCTGCTCCATCCCGAACAGCGGAGCCTGGTCTTTGTACTTCTCATACACCGCCACACACTCGGCCCGCCGGTTGGTGGGATGCGGCGACAGATCATGGGTGAGCAGCGTCTCACACAGCACCAGGATGTTGTCACCGCCGCGAACCGGGTCACCGCAGGTGAACACCGGCTTCAACACCACATCGGAGTTGTCGCCCGTCGCCTGATTGGTGCTGGAGCCGTCAAACCCCCAGATCGGCGGTGCCTCATCGTTGGCCAAGATCTTCGTCTTGGTACGGATCTCACCCACCGGCTCAACGCCGTCAATCCACAAGTACTCAGCCCGATAAGTCACGATGTCTCCTTGGTCTAGTCCGTGCAGTTGCTGGGGTTTCGAACGCTCAATGAGGCTATCGGCCTAGAGGCCGAGCTTGCGAGGCCGTGGCCCCGAGCGGCCCGTGAGCGCAGCGAACAAGAGCGGGAATTACTGCCGATTCTCAGCCCACCAGCCGTCCAGTCGAGCCAGCAATTCGTCAACGGGAAGCTCCCCTTCGGTGCGCTTGACCTCGAGCAGCCAGGCCAGAGCCTCGCCCACCTTCGGACCGGGGGGCAGGCCGAGATGGGCCATGACCGCGCCGCCGTCGATCTGGGGCCGCTCGGCCGCCCGGCGCTCGGCGTCGGCGAGTTCGGCGATGCGACGCTCGAGGTCGTCGATCTGGCGGTGGAGGTCGGCCTCCCGCTGGCGGTTGCGGGTGGTGCAGTCCGACCGGACCAGCTGATTGAGTCGGCCCAGCAGCGGCCCCGCGTCCCGGGCGTAGCGGCGCACCGCGGCGTCGCTCCATCCCGACGCGTAGCCTTTGAACCGTCCCGACAGCCGCACCAGCTCGCTCACGTCGTCGACGGTGCCCTCGTCGAAGCCGAGCTCGGCCAGCCGCTTGCGGGTCATCCGGGCGCCCACCGCCTCGTGGTGGCGGAAGGTCACCTCGCCGTGCTCGTAGCTGCGGGTGCGGGGCTTGCCGATGTCGTGGAAGAGCGCCGCCAAACGGACCACGAGGTCGTCAGGAGTCTTGGCCACCACCGCGATCGTGTGGGCCAGCACGTCCTTGTGCCTGTGTATCGGATCCTGCTCCATCTGGAGATCCGGCAGCTCCGGAACGATCTGAGCCATGGCGCCTCGGTCGATGGCCGACCACAGCCGTGGCGCGGGATCATCGCCGCTGAGCAGGGTGCACAGCTCTTCTCGGTGGGTCTGCCGGGCATCCACGATCATCACCGTAATCAAGCCTATGATCCGGCTTCGCGGTTCTGTCTCGTGACGCGGTGGGGCCGCGTCCGCGGTGTAGGGTGGGCGCCTGGAAAGGAGTTCCTCATGCGATCACTGAGGCTCGCAGCGGCGATGCTCGCGCTGGCGCTGGTCGCGGCGGCGTGCAGCGACGACGAGAACGGCGAGGGAGAGCCGGTCGACGAGGTGACGACGACCACCGAGTCTTCCGCTCCGACTACGACCCAGCCGCGGGTGACCACACCGACGACGGCCCCGCCGGAGACGACGACTACCACGGTGGTGGAAGTGGTCACTACTACTAGTACGACACATCCGCCTGACGCCGCGGTCAGCATCGGTCCGCCTCCCCCGCCGAGCAACGTCAGGTGCCAGGCCGGCACAGCCGAGAACGAGCTCCTGGTGGCGTTCGACGCCCTTCCAAATCCAGCCGACATCTCCAAGATCCGCGTCTACGTGTCGGTGGACGGCGGGCCGATGATCACCAACGGCGAGTACACCATCGGCGAGATCGACTCCAGCGGCGACCGTTGGGCCGCTCCGGCTCGGAGGCTGCCCGCCAACGTGCCGCTGCGGCTCACCGCGACCTCCTTCAACCAACTGGGCCAGGAGTCCGGTTGGTACATCGTCGAGGGCCACTACACCGGCCCGGGGGCACCCTGCGGCGAGGCCCTGCCTCCGCCCACCGCCACCGCAGGCTTCGGCGAGGGCGAGGGCGAGCAGGGGCAATAACAGGCTCGCTGCTCCGGCCGGGAACCAGATCGACCCGGCGGGCGTCATAGGTGTTGACCGTCCTAGACGGGAGGACACCCATGCATGATGCGATCAACCTCCATGTGAGGACTCCCCGCCCATCCTTGAAGATCCTGGCGCTGGCCCTTCTGGGTGCGGTGCTGGTGTTGCTCAGCGGCTGCGTCGGTGGCGACGACGAAGCCGACACCCTGGCTGCAACCAGCATGGAATCCCCCGCTGCCCTCGATGAGGGCGCGTTCGATGTGGCCGATACGGCCATGGCCGAGGAAGCCCCGGCGCCCACAACACCGCCACAGCCTGACGCCGAGACCGCTCTGGCCGTCCCCACTGCGCTCACGCCCGCCGATCTGGGACGCGAGATCGTCTACCGGGCCACGATCGGCGTTCAGGCCGACGATGTCACTGCGGCCAGCAACGAGGCGGTGGCCATCGTGCAGGGCCTGGGCGGGATCGTGTTCTCCCAGACGACCCGCACCGAGCCCGAGCCGTGGGCCGAGATCGTGTTCAAGGTGCTTCCCGGCGACTTCTCGACCGCGCTGGAGCGCCTGGCCGGCGTGGGGAAGCTGGTCGACCAATCGATCAGCGCCGACGATGTGACCGAGCGGGTCGTCGACCTCGAGAGCCGCATCAGCACCGCCGAGACCAGCGTGGCCCGCCTGCGCCGGCTTCTGGAGGAGGCGGTGGACCTCGAGGACGTGGCCGCCATCGAGCGCCAGCTGCTGGACCGCGAGACAACTCTCGAAGTGCTGCGGGGTCAGCTGCGCACTCTGCGCGACCAGGTGGACCTGGCCACCATCACGCTGACCATCACCCAGTCGCCCACCGTGCCGCCCGACACCGGGATAGAGGTGGCGGCCTGGGTGTCCGACGACGCCGACGATCCTTGCCTGGGGGCCCAGCACCTCACGGCCGATCCGGACTCGACCGTGTACTTGTGCCTGGAGGTGGAGAACCCGGGCGCCTCGACCCTCACCGACGTGTCGGTCCGGTCCCTCGATGTGCGTCTCGACGTCGGCGCCTTCGAGGCGCGGCAGGGCAGCTTCGACCGGATCGAGCCCGGCGGGCTGCTGGTGGCCGTGCTGGAGATACCCGTCGAGGAGGGGCGGCTGGCCGGCCGGGTGGCCACCCGGGGCTTGGAGATCCGGCTGGAGGCAGAGGCTGTCCCGGTGGACGCGGAGGGAGCTGAGCTTCCCGAGGTCTCCGGCAGCACCTATGTGTGGCTCGACTCCCGCACCGACGACTCGCTGCCCGGCTTCGCTGACTCGATCTCCGACGGGGCCGGCTTCCTGCGCACGATCGGCGGGGTGGCCCTGGTGGTCGTCGGGGTCCTGATTCCGTTCCTGCCCTTCGTGGCCGTGATCATCGCCCTGGTCTGGTGGCGTCGCCGCCGGCGCCGGGCCCGCAGGCAGGCATCGCCCCCGCCTCCCCCGCCCGCCTCTTGATCGGCCGGCCTCTAGCCTGTCGCGGTCGCCGCGAGAGGAGCCGGTGTGGACGAGAAGCAGGAACGCAACAAGGAGACTGCGGCCCGGTTCTGGGACGCCCTGTACGCCCACGACTGGGAGGCCGTCGGCGGGTTCTTCGCCCCCGAGGCCAACTACGCGGACGTGGGCACGGGCGAGTCGGGCGGGGGCGCCCACGGCCCCGACCAGATCGTGGCCCGGCTGCGGCTGGGGCTGGAGCCGGTGGAGCGCCACACGCACGAGCCGGGCCTGGTGGTGGCCGAGGGCTCGGTGGTGGTCACCGAGCACCTCGAGGTGTGGTGGTTCCACACCGGCGAGGTGGTCAGGCACCCGTTCACCTCGGTCATGGAACTGGACGACGACGGTTTGATCACGCGCTGGTGGGACTACTCGAATCTGGCGAACCTGCTCGACAACGCCCCTCAGTGGTGGCTGGAGCACATCGCCTCCGGCTGGCGCGCCACCCTCGAAGCCTGACGCGGCCGAGCAAGGCCCGAGTTCCAGGAGGAATCCGCCGATGACCGACCTACTCGACCCGGCCGCCGTCTGGCGGGAGTTCTGCAGCCGGATCGCCGAAGCCGGGGCGGCCGTGCTGGACGACCCGGCGGCGGCCGGCGCCCGCAACCAGGCCGAGGGGCTGCGGTGCCTCACCCGGCAGCTGGTGTTCGCGGTGCAGGACGCGGTCGAGTTCCGCGACGCCGACTTTCCCGCCCTCCACCGCTTCGACGACGACGTGACCAAGTGGGGCGGCCCCAACACCGACAACAACTACCTGCGCTGCTCCATCGACCCGGCCGGCCTCTACCGGCTCACCGCCGACGTGACCGGCTGCCGCGACGCGATCCTCTCGCTGTATGAGGGCGACATGCAGCTCGGCCGCTACGGCGTGTTCAGCGAGTGCGCGCTGCGTGAACTGAGCGTCGAGGACGGGCGCCTCGAAGTGATGATTTCGCCCGACCGTCCCGCCGGGGCCGCCAACTGGATGGCCACCAACCCCGAGGCGCGCTATCTCGGCATCAGGGTCTACGTGTGCGACTGGACCACCGACGCCGTGCCCGACTTCTACATCGAGCGCCTCGACCGGGCCGGCGACCGGCCGGAGCGGCTCACCGTTGACCGCATGGCGCAGGCGCTGGACGAGGCTGCCGACTGGGTGGCGACCTCGGTTCCCTTCTGGCTGCGCTTCGTCGAGGGGGTCCGCCAGCGCAACGGCGACAACGTCCTGACCCCGCCCATGCAAGCCAAGGGCGGCGCCGACAACATCGCCTACGGCGGCGGTTTCTGGAACCTCGGCGACGACGAGGCCTGGCTGATCACGTTCGAGCCGCCCGAGGCCTTCACATGGTCGATCCAGACCCACACCTGGCCCTGGTTCGAGTCGGGCGACCTAGCCCACGCCCAGACCAGCCTCAACGACACCCAGGCCCACACCGACCGCGACGGCCTGGTGCGGGCCGTCGTCAGCCACCAGGACCCGGGCACGCCCAACTGGATCGACACCGAGGGCCGCCCGGTGGGCATGTGCATCTACCGCTGGATCGGCGCTTCCGATGCACCGGTTCCCGAAGGGGCCGTGGTCCCGCTGGCCGGGCTGCGCGGTCACCTGCCGGCGGACCATCCGACGGTCACGCCCGACGAGCGCAGGAGCGTGATGGCGGCCCGGCGCCGGGGCGTGCACCGCCGGTTCCGGCGCTGATCTCGCACCGCGCCGGAGGTCAGCTCCGATGGACTGGCAGCCCCCGCCCCGACCTCGCTGGGTAGACCGGCTCAACGGGCACGCCGACCACGCCGGCGGTGCCCGGCTGCTCGTGCCGCTCGAGCCGGACGAGCTGGTCGCGGCAGCCACCGAGAGGGCCGGGCTGGACGACTTCGGACGGCCCGGCGAATTCGGCGACGGTGGATCCGGCGGCGTCGGCTGGCGGACCCATTTCGAGACCTTCATGGATGCGCTGGAACGGGAGGGCAACCTTCACCTCACCGGCCGGCTCCTGACCCGCACCGACCTTCTGGCCGCGCTGCGCAACCGGCTGGAGCTCGTGGATCTGTGGCGACGCCGGCCCGACATCGGCGAGCAGCCGGTCGACGGGCCCCTGGTGGTGATCGGCGCGGCCCGGTCGGGCACGTCGATCCTGCACGAGCTGCTGGCCCTCGATCCGGCCCACAACACCCCGACCACCTGGAAGGTGCACCGCCCCGTGGCAGCCGCCACCGGCGACGCCGCGACGGTGGCCGCCGCACGACGGAGTGTCGACTCGGTGGTGTCCTTCTGGCACGACGTGCAGCCCGAATACGAGACCATGCACCACAACGGCGGCGACCTCCCCACCGAGTGCATCTTCTTGACGGTGCCCACCTTCTTGTCGGACAACTGGGCCGGCACCCACACCGTGCCCAGCTACAGCCGTCATCTGGCGGTGGCCGACCACCGTCCCGCCTACGAGTGGCACCGCCGCACGCTGCAGACACTGAGCCTGCGAGAGCAGGGCCGGCGCTGGGTGCTCAAGGCGCCGAGCCACCTGGCCACCCTGCGGGAGCTGTTCGCGGTCTACCCCGACGCCAGGGTCATACAGCTCCACCGGGATCCGGCCCGCACCTTGCCGTCGATGCTGAGCCTCATGGGCACGCTGCGGTGGATGCGCACCGACGCAGTCGACATGGAGCCGTTCGTGGAGCCGACCGTGACGGGCGTGGCCCATCTGCAGCGCCGGGCCATCGCCGACCGGGCCTCGGGCCGCCTGCCCGACGACCGGTTCTTCGATCTGCACTACGCGGAGCTGCTCGCCGATCCGGTGGCCGCCATCGGCGCGGCCTACGAGCACTTCGGCCTGACTCTCGCAACCGGGCTGCCCGACGCCGTCAGGGCATACCTGGCGACCAAGCCGAAGGGCGCCAGGGGCAGCCACCGATACTCGCCCGAGGGCTTCGGCCTGACCGCCGAGGGGATCCGGTCGGCCTTCGGCGACTATCTCGACCGTTTCGCCATCGCGGCCGAGGACTGAGGGTCGGCTGCCGGATCGGCGGCGTCAGCCAGGGAGACCGTCGTCAGGCTGTCCCCGGCGGCGATGGCGAAGCACCGCGCTGACCATCAGGGCCACGCCGATGGCAACGATGGCGCCCCCGAACACCAGCGCAGCATCGATGTCGGCCCAGTAGCGATCGGTGAGCGCCGCCAGCGCGATGGCGATGAACACGAGCCCGGACACGACTGAGACGGAGTCGATGCGCTCTCTGACCCTCCGGCGGGAGGACGGCTCCCGGGTGTCGTCGTCGGGCATGCCGGTCCCCTTGTAGCTCGTCTCGTAGCTCATGGGCGCGCAGACCTCCCTATGGCAGCGGGCACGGTCCTCACCTCGACCTCACCGATGCCCACGTCGATGTCCAGGCGCAACTCGCCCATGGTCTCGCCCCGCACGGGCACCGCGATCGTGCGCCTCGTGCCGAGGCCGTCCGTGGACTCGTACCACGCGTAACCGGCCCCGCGGGCGTCGATGCTTCCCACTCCCACCTTGATATCGGCGGTCGTGGAGATGCTGTCGGGCACGTACACCCGCAGCTCGCCGATGCCCAGGCTCAGGTCGACGGAGTGGTCCGTGTGCTCAGGATCGAGGTCGCGCAGGTCCACCACCAACTGGCCGACGCCGTGCCGGTACTCGTCCTCCAGTTCCTCGATGTCGACGACCGTCACCCTGGCCTCTCCGATGCCGGAGCCGCGCGGCACGTCGGCGCCCACCACCAGCAGCAGGAGCGCCGAGATCGCGGCCCCAAGCCAGATCAGGCTCCGCGCCGGGGCGACGAAGGCCGATGCCAGCAGCCCCGCGCCGGTGATGGCCAGCGCCAGGGCGAAGAACACGCCGACGTCGGTGGCGATCACGTCGAGGCGGTCCAGCATCAGCGCTGCGCCGGTGTACATGAAGAGGGCCGCCACGGTGGCCAAGCCGATCCATGAGCGATCGCGTCGCCGTTTCGCCGGAGGCGAGGGCACACCCGCGGGTGGCGGGGGCGCGGTCGGCGAAGCGGCCGACCACTCCGGCCCGGCCGCGGCGGGGGGAGTCGGCGCGGGCGACGCGAACGCCGAGGAGGGCGGCGGCGTGCCCGGCGGGGGTGCTGGTGGCACCGACGGCCGGACCGGAGTGGGCTTGGACCCGCCGGGGGATCCCGGCCACAGGACCAGGGCCACGCCGGCGGCGATGAGGATCAGCGCCAGATAGGGAGCGATGCTCCACACATCGACGAACAGGTCGAAAAGATCGCCGCTGAGGTTGGCGGTGATGAGCAGGCCGAGGCCGATCAACGCAACCGCCAGCAGGCTGCGGAAGCGGTTGGGCGTGCCTCCCCCGAGGGCCTTGGCGATGACGCTGGGCGAGTCCTCGGTGGGCAGGGCCAGCCAGCCGATCAGGTAGAGGAACGGGCCGGCTCCGCCCAGGAAGGTCAGCAAGATGAAGGCGATCCTCACGATCACCGAGTCGATGCCGAAGTAGGCGCCGATACCGCCCGCGACTCCGGCGATCACCTTGTCGGTGGAGCTGCGGCGAAGAGTGCGGCGCTCGGTGGCGGCGCTGTCGGCCGCGGCGTGCGCGTCTTCGGCGGGGTTCGGATCTCCCGTGCCGGGCGGCTGCTCTTCGGCCATGGCATGCAGTCTGCGGCGTGGCGTTGAGCCGGCCAATGGGGAATCCCCCTGAACTCTCCCCGAGGACCGCCGTCGACCTAGGGGTTGGTCCCCGGTGCCGCCTCGCCGCCGCCGTGCCATCATCTCTGCATGGCACCGACCCGGGCCGGCTGGCCGGTCAGGTCCAGCACCGACCGAGTGATCGCAGGGGTGTGCGGCGGCATCGGGGCGCGCCTCGGCATCGACGCCACCATCGTGAGGATCGCCTTCGTGGCGCTGGCCCTGGCGTGGGTCGGGGTGCCCCTGTACCTGCTGGGATGGATCCTGCTGCCCCAGCAGCCCGTGCCCGCCGCGGGGACTGGCCCGGACCGGGTTGCCCCTCCGGCTCGCATCGCGGCCAGGCGGGCCGCGGGCATGGCCTTGATCGTGCTCGGAACGGTCGTGCTGGTCCGGCACTTGGGAGTGGCGCTGCCCGACACCCTGATCTGGCCCGCCCTGTGCGTGGCCTTCGGGCTCGGGATCGTGGTCTGGCGGGCGCAGCCCGGCGCCGGCTTCGGCCGGGCCGCCGCGATGCGGATCGCGGCGGGTACGATCCTGCTCGCGCTCGGCATGGGCGTGATCGCGGCGGCCAACCTGTCGCTGTCGGCGGTCCGGGACGGTCTGCTGTCGGGCGGGCTGGTGATGGGCGGCCTCGCTCTGATCCTGGGACCGTGGGTGGCGGTGCTGGCCCGGGACCGGCGCGACGAGCGCCAGCGGCGCATCCGGGCCGACGAGCGGGCCGACATGGCCGCCCACCTTCACGACTCCGTGCTGCAGACCCTCGCCCTCATGCAGAGATCGGACGACCCGGGCCGCATGACCGCGTTGGCCCGGCGCCAGGAGCGCGATCTGCGCAGCTGGCTCTACGGGGACGCGGCCCAACCCGGCACGGCCACGGTCAGAGCGGCCATCGAGCGCCTGACCGGAGTGGTGGAGGAGCGTCACGGCGCGGTCATCGAGGTCGTGTCGGTGGGAGACGCGCCCCTGGATCCGGTGATGGAGTCGCTGGTGGCCGCGGCCGGCGAGGCGATGACCAACGCGGCCCGGTGGTCGGGCTGCCCGACGGTGTCGGTCTATGTCGAGGCAGGCCCGGAGGGGGTTGAGATATTCGTGCGCGACCGGGGCGTCGGCTTCGATCCCAACGCGGTGAACGGCGACCGCCACGGGATCCGGGACTCGATCCGGGGCCGGCTCGACCGGGTGGGCGGCAGCTGCGAGATCAACAGCTCGAAGGGCCATGGCACCGAGGTGCGCCTGCACCTGGCCCGGAGCTGAGGGCGGCTGGGCCTCGGTACGGTGACTCTCATAACGGCTGCTCCTCCCCGGGTGGTGATCGTCGACGACCACCGGCTGTTCCGCAGCGGCGTGCGGGCCGAGATCGGCGACCGGGTGGCGGTGGTGGCCGAGGCCGACGACGTCGGCTCCGCGGTGGAGACCATCGAGCGGTGGAGCCCCGACGTCGTGCTTCTCGACGTGCACCTTCCCTCTGGGTCGGGGCGCGAGGTGATCGAGTCGGTGACCGCGGCCGGCGTCGAGACCCGGTTCCTGGCCCTGTCGGTGTCCGACGCCGCCGAGGACGTGATCGCGGTGGTCCGGGCCGGGGCCAGGGGCTATGTCACCAAGTCGATCTCCGGGGACGACCTGGTGGACGCCATCATCCGAGTGAGGGACGGCGACGCGGTGTTCTCGCCCCGCCTGGCCGGGTTCGTGCTGGACGCCTTCGCCACCGACACGGTCGCGGTCGCGGGATCCGAGTCCGACGAGGACCTCGACCGGCTGACCGCCAGGGAGCGGGAGGTGCTGCGCCACCTGGCCCGGGGCTACACCTACAAGGAGATCGCCCGCCAGCTGACCATCTCGATCAAGACGGTGGAGACCCACGCCTCTTCTGTGCTGCGCAAGCTCCAGTTGTCCAACCGCCACGAGCTGAGCCGGTGGGCCGCCGCCCGCCGCATCTGGTGAGCCGCGGGCGGCAGTAGGTTCTGATCACATGGCAGCGCAAGAGACGGCCGCCGAGCGGTGGGCGCGGCAGATGGCCGGCTGGGCCATCCCCGCCGCGATCCTGGACGCCGCTCCCCGCCTCCCCTTCGTGTTCGCGCCGGAGATCTTCGCCGCGGCCGAGCCCGGGACCTTCGAGTTGTCATTGTCGAACCGTCGGGCTGCTGAGGCTCTGGGCGATGGGGGCTCGGTGCTCGACGTGGGCTGCGGGGGCGGGGCCGCAGCCTTCGCGGTGGCGCCTCCGGCTACCGAGGTGATCGGCACCGACCGCCAGTCCGACATGCTGGAACTGTTCTCTGCCACCGCCGAGCAGCGAGCGATCACCGCATCCGTTCACGTCGGCTCATGGCCGGACAACGCTGGCGATGTGCCCCGAGCCGACGTGGTGGTGTGCCACAACGTGCTCTACAACGCGATCGAGATCGTGCCCTTCGTGACCGCCCTGGCCGCCCATGCCCGCCACCGGGTGGTGATCGAGATCACGCCCAAGCATCCCCAGGACCGCCGCCGCATGCTCTGGAGCCACTTCTGGAACCTCGAGCGGCCCCACGAACCCACCGCGGTTACCGCGGTGGAGGCCATCGTCGAGGCCGGTCTGGACCCTGTGGTCGAGGAGTCGCTCCTGCCCGAGGACCGCTTCGTCAACCGACGCACCGACCTCGAGGCTGCCCAGTGGCGCCGCAACCTTTGCCTGCCGCCCGAGCGCGAGCCCGAGGTGGCCGCGCTCATCGCCGACGTGCCCTTCCCGCGGGAGCGCGTGACCATCTGGTGGGACACCGACCGCTGAGAGCGCGGACCGCCTCCGGCCAAGATCTCGGGTCGGTTATAGGTGACATACGCGCAGAACTCAACCGAGAATCTGACGGACCGCCTCCGGCCGGATCTCGGGTGAGTTATGGGTGACATACACGCAAAACCAACCCGAGAATCCGACGGACCCCCGGGTCAGGTCGCGGTTGAGAACAGGATGATGGCGGCCGCGCCGA
>VYCM01000047.1 GCA_009843915.1 Acidimicrobiaceae bacterium
TACGGATTCGACACCGGCCACGACCACGACGAAGACGAAGACGGCCACGACCACGCCCACGGAGCGGAAGATCCGCACGTGTGGTTCGATCCCCACCGCGTGGCGGAGGCGCTGCCAGCCCTCGCCCGAGTGCTCACGACGGAGGTGGGCCTCGACCAGGCCGCGGTCGAAGCGTGCATGGCCAGCTATGTTGCAGAACTGGAGGCGGTGGACGCCGAGATCGCCGCCAAGGTTGAGCAGCTACCCGCCGGGAGCCGCAAGCTGGTCACCAACCATGAAGCGCTCGGGTACTTTGCAGACCGCTACGGGTTCGAGGTCATCGGCACGGTCATCCCGTCACCGTCGAGCATGGCGCAGGCCAGCCCCGCCGGGCTCGAGGCGCTGGCCGAGATCATCGAGCACGAGGGAATCAAGGCCATCTTCGCCGAGACCCAGCACTCCGTCGACGACATTGAGGCCCTGGCCACCCGGGTCGGCGACGTCGACGTGGTCACCCTCTACACCGGGAGCCTCGGCCCTGCCGGCAGCGGAGCCGAGACCTACGTCGGCTTCCTGCGCACCAACACCGACCTCATCGTCGACGCCCTGGGCTGAACCGGGCTAGAACGGCCCGCCATGGAGTTCCTGACCGACCCCGTGGCGTGGTGGATCGATCCCTTCACATCCAACGTGTTCATGCAGCGAGCCCTCTACGCGGGCCTGCTCGTGGTGCTCACCACCTCGGTCGTGGGCATCTGGGTGGTGTTGAGGGGAATGAGCTTCCTCGGCGACGCCCTGGCCCATGGCGTGCTGCCCGGAGTCGCGCTGGCGTTCATCATCGGGGTGAACACCACCATCGGCGCCTTCGTAGCGGCGATCGCCATGGTGTGGGGCATCAACATGATCCGCAGCCACTCGCCGCTACCCGAGGACACGTCGATAGGGGTGCTGTTCGTCGGCTTCCTGGCCTTGGCGGTGGCCATTATGTCCAGCTCCTCGGGGGCGTACACCGGAGACTTGAACCGGTTCCTGTTCGGATCGATCACGGGCGTCAGCGCAGGTGACCTCCGACGCCAGATCATCGCAGCCGGGATCTCGCTCGGCGGCGTGGCTGTGTTCTACCGGGCGTTCCTGGTCATGACGTTCGATTACGCCCAGGCCCAGGTCCTCGGCCTCCGGCCCCGCCTCGCCCACGGTGTGCTGCTGGTGCTGCTCACCATCTCGATCATCGCCTCGTTCGAAGCGGTCGGGAACCTGCTGGTGTTCGCCTTCCTGATCGCCCCACCCGCCACGGCCGTGCTGCTGGTGCGCCGGGTGCCGCGCATTATGGCTGCCGCGGTCGCCGTCGGGGTCGCTTCGGTGGTGGTCGGGCTGCTGGCCAGCTACCACTACGACACCGCAGCTGGCGCCACCATGGCCCTGACCGCCGTCGTCGTCTTCCTGGCGGTGCTCACCGTCAAGGCGACGCTGAACGCACTCGGTGTACGCCGAGGGCACGCACCCGCGGCCGCGGCGGGGTGACTCGGCCTCGGCTAGGGCTGAGACCGCCGGGCCATGAGCCTCTCCACCACATCGCCTATAGCCAGCCCGAATGCCTCGAGCGCGATCTCAGCGAGACGTGGGTCGCAGTCGGCCGCCGAGAAGTGCTGATGCTCTGCTAGCCGCGCCCAGTGTGGTGCCAGCGCATTGGGGCCGGTTATCGCGCCCTTGCCGAGGTCGGGAGAGACGTACAGCACGTTGGTCACGCCCGCGTTGATGATACGTATCATGCACATCTCACACGGCTCGAGCGAGCTGACCAGGGTGTGCCCGATGAGGTCGGCATCGCGGTTCGTTTCCTCGAACGCGGTGAGCAACACCATCTCGGCGTGGAAGTCGCTGCGAAAGTGCGGCCGGAACATGCGGTTGTGATCGCGGGCAATGACCTCGCCACCGGGGTCGACCAGCAGCACGCCGATGGCCGCGTTCCCCTCGAAGGCAGCCTCGATCGCTTCACTGACGGCTAGGCGCGACCACTCGTCGTGGGGTCGATCGCCGCGATGCGAGTCAACCTCACGGCGCAGTTCGGCCAGCCGGTCGCTCCGGGCTGGGTCGACCTGGTGGGGGTTGGAGTCCATCCCGATGCGCTAGTGCTGGCCGGCACGATCGTCGGCTATCTCACGGCCGATGGAGCGAGCCGACGATGAGATCTCGATGCGCTGGGCGTCGAACCCCTCCCCCCGGGTCGCGTCGAGCGCCAGCCGCGATGTCGTGCCCAGCTTGTCGGCCGACGGGTCGAGGGCGCTGCCCGGCAGCCCGTCGATCACGATCATGTCCCGGTCGGGCTGGAAGTGGGTGGCCAGTGCCCAGAGCACCTCCTCGTCCCTGGTGACATCGACATCCGCGTCGACGGCCACAACCGTCTTGAGGTAAGGGTCCCAGCCCAACAGTCCCAGCAGCGCCTGGCGGGCCTCGCCCGGCCGGCGCTGGTCGACCGCGATGTAGCAGTGGAAGTGCGTACCCGAATGGGGATAGTGCACCGCGGCCACTGACCCGAATCGATCCTTGAGCTTGGCGATCATCTCCGCCTCGCGGGGCACTCGTCCGAGGTTGAGGTGCTCGTGCGAGTTCCCGCCGACCACGTCGACCCAGACCGCGCCGTTGCGCTGCATGACCGTGCACACGTCGATGCGGTTGCGGGTCGAGCGGTCCGACGAGTACCCGGAGAACTCGCCGAACGGCCCCTCGTCCTCATCGGCGGCCGGGTCGATCTCGCCCTCGAGCACGACCTCGGCCGCGGCCGGAACCCGCAGGCCGTGCTTGGGGGTGCGCACGACCTCGAGGGGCGCTCCCATCAGCCCGCCCGCGATCTCGCGCTCGTCGACGCCGAAGGCGACCCGGGCCGATGCCGCCAGCATGAACAGCGGGTGGGCGCCGATGACCATGGCCACCGGGAGCGGCCTGCCCCTTGCAGCCGCGTCCTGCAGCAGCCGCCAGAGGTCACCGCGGGAGTGGAGGCTCGTACCCAGCGAGGTCGGTGAGGCCACCACCGACCGGTGGTAGCTCAGATTGCCGCGCCCGGTCTCGGCCTCCTCGGCCACAACGATCCCGCTCGTGATGTAGGGGCCGAGGTCGGTGGCGAAATGGGTCAGCAGAGGCAGGCTTCGTAAGTCGACGCGGTCTCCGGCATCAACCCGATCGGTGATGGGCCCGTCGTCCGTCTCAGCCATCTCCATGGCTTCCGCAGCCAGCCACTGGTACCTGTCGTGGAGCTCGCCCGGTTGAGCGCCCAACATCCTCTCGATGCGCAGGCGAGAGGCGAAGAGGTTGGTGACCACCTCCCGGTCGGAGCCCTCGACGTTGGGGAAGCGCAGCAGCGGATGCTGACCCCGCTCGGCCAACTCCCACACGACCGCGGTGATGTCCTGGTCCAGCGAGACCGGGCGTTCAACGGTGTAGACGTCGTCCGGGTGCGCGGCCTCGTAGTCACGAAGGAAGTCCTGGAGGCCCTGGCCAGTCACAGCAACGGAGCGCGCGACCGTCAGTCGATGGGGGTGCCGTAGCTGCCGTCGGCCAGCTGCTGCTTGGCGTCCTCGACAGTGGCGGGAGGGGCCGTGGGGGTGATGCCGACGAGCCGGGCGATGTTGTTGCCCATGTAATCCTCAAGCTGGTCCTCGCTGGCATTGATGCCCTGGGGGGCGTCGTGGCACAGCACCTCGAGATGGGTCAGCCACATGCCCGGGTCGTTCGGGGGTGAGTCGGTGCCGAACACGAGGCGGTCCCGCGGCATCTCCTTGGCGAACTCGACGATGCGCGACTGCAGCAGCCAGCCCGACTCGCCGTACACGTTGGGGGAGTCCATGATCATCC
>VYCM01000015.1 GCA_009843915.1 Acidimicrobiaceae bacterium
TGCTCAACCGGTCGATGGACCTGCACGACATCGGGCGGGGGCGGGGCGGCATCGCGGCCGCGCTGGGCCGCATCGACGTGCCGGTGCTCACCGCGACGGTCACCAGCGACCGCCTGTACCCGCCCCATGAGCAGCAGGAGCTGACCGACGGGATCCGGGCGGGAGGCGGGGACTGCCGCCGCGTGTTCATCGACAGCGACGAGGGCCACGACGGGTTCCTGCTCGAGCACGAGCTCCTGCACGGCCCGGTGAGCAGCTTCCTGGAGGAGGTCCACGATGGCTGACGAGCCCTCCACGGGCGGTCTTCACGCCCACACCCGGGCGATCCGGGCCGGCCGGGCCGACAACCAGAACGCGCTGGCTCCAATCCTGTGGGCCACTTCGACCTTCACCGCGGACAGCGTCTCGGAGGCCCGCGACCTAGCGGTCGACACCCACTCGACCCGGTTCTACACCCGCTACGGCAACCCGACCGTCAAGGCGTTCGAGGAGGTGGTGGCAGACCTGGAGGGCACCGAGTCGGCCCGGGCGTTCGCCTCGGGCATGGGCGCGCTGAGCGTCATCGTGCTGGGGCTGTGCTCCAGCGGCGACCACATCGTGGCCCAGCGCCAGCTCTACGGAGGCACGCAGATGCTGCTGCAGACGGTCTGTCCCCGCTTCGGCATCGGCGTGACCTTCGTCGACGGCACCGAGCCGGGCGCCTTCGCTGAGGCCGTCATCCCGGGGCGCACGGTGCTGGTGATCGCGGAGTCGCCGGCCAACCCCAAGCTGGACGTGATCGATCTGGCCGAGGTGGGGGCCATCGCCGGGCCGATGACCGTGGTCGACTCGACGTTCGCCACTCCGCTGGCCCAGAGGCCGGCCGAGTACGGCGTCGATCTGGTGGTGCATTCGGCCACCAAGGCCATCGCCGGCCACAACGACGCCACCATCGGGGTCGTGGCCGGCAGCGAGGAGCTGCTGGCGTGGCTGTGGAGCTACGCGGTGCTGCACGGCGCGGCGGCCTCGCCGTTCGACGCGTTGAACGCTCTAAGGGGAGTCCGCACGCTGGCGGTGCGGCTGCGGCAGCAGACCGACACCGCCACCGCGCTGGTCGCCGCCCTGGAGGGCCACCCGGCGGTGGAGGCCGTCTACTACCCGGGCTTGGAGTCGCATCCCCAGCACGAGCTGGCCGCCAAGCAGATGGAGCTGGCCGGGGGCCTGGCCACCTTCGAGCTGCGGGGCGGGTATGAGGCGGGCCGCTTGTTCATGGAGGAGGTCCGGGTGGTGCAGTTCGCCACCTCGCTGGGCGGCCCGGAGAGCCTGGTCACCCATCCGGCGTCCACGACCCATGTGAGCCTGCTTCCCGCCGAGTTGGAGGCGATCTGCATCGGCCCGGGCACGGTCCGGTTCTCGGCGGGGTTGGAGCACACCGACGATGTGGTCGCCGACGTGATCGGCGCGCTGGATCGGGTGGAAGAGATCGTCCCGTCGGCGGATCGGTAGCGTCGGGCGCCGTGCGTTTCAGCAGAGGTCTGGTGGCGGCATCACTGCTGGCGGTTGCGTTGAGCGTGCTGGCGGCTTCGCCCCTCTCGGCTGCCGACGGTCCCGATGGGGCGGTGGTCGGCGCTGAGGGGTCGGACGTTGTGCGGGTGGTGAGCTCGGCCCAGTCCGAGGTGGAGGCCGATCCCGATTCTGGTTCCGACCGGCGCCTGGTCGACCGCGAGAGCAGCGAGCGGATCGATGCGGTGGTGATCGCCCTATGGACGATCGCCGGGGTGATGACGGTCCTGCTGGGGCTCTTCCTGTGGCACACCAGCCCCCGCCGGCGCTTGAGACTGGCCGGCGCCGGACCGGCGGGGGAGGACTCGTCGAGAGGGCGCTTCGAGGCGATGGCGCGGGAGGCGCTCCTCTGGTTGCGCTCGAAGCTGGCTTCGCGAAAGGAGTCTGAATCTGCCGGCGACAGCTCCCAGCAGGAGTCTGATGGGGAGTCCTCTGAATCGGAGTCCGTGGACGAGTCGGCTGTGTGGAAGTTCAGCGAGGAGAACGGCGAGCAGCGTTCGGTCTAGATTGGCGGGCATGGCCGAGGGTTTCGACGCTGATGCGATGATCGAGCGCTTCCGCGAGCGCGCTGCGGGGGTGAAGCGGCGGAACCTCCCGCCGGTGGCCGGCGAGGAGCGGCGGCACTTTCTGGAGCAGGCCCAGTTGGACTTCCAGGACTTCGCCATGATCGGTGACGCCGAGGCCACGATGGAGGACGGCGTCCTGCACCTGAGCATTGATTTGCGCCCGCCGGAGGAACGCTAGAAGCGTGGGCCTCGGGGTGGGGCGGTAGGATCGTCCATCCCGCGGACGTAGCTCAGTTGGTAGAGCGCAACCTTGCCAAGGTTGAGGTCGCCGGTTCGAGGCCGGTCGTCCGCTCGGATGGATGCCGCCGGAGCCCTCCGCTTGGAGGTTGGAGCGGGGCTCGGCGAGGGAGCCGGCACGGTGCTCCTGGTGCTCGGCGACTACTGGCAGCCTGACTGTGACGAGCGCACCGAGATCGGCGAGCTGGTCTGCCGGGCCAAGGACGGGGGCGATCCCAGGGCCGCGTCGGAGCTAGCCGAGCGGTTCGCCAGCCTGGCCACGGCCCTGCCGGAGGCGTCCGGCGGTCTGCCGCCGCTGGTGGTGCCGGTCCCGTCCGGGCCGGTGCCGGCGAGCGACGGTGATCGGCCGGATCTCGCGGCGAAGCTCGCTTCGTCGCTGGCCGCCGCGGGAGCAGGGGAGTACCGGCCGAGCCTGGTCATAAGGAGCAACCCCACACCTCGCATGCGTCACCTGGCGCCCGAGCGTCGGGCCGAGGTGGTGGCGTCGGCCGGCTACAGGGCTAATGAGCCGGTGGCCGGACGCCACATCGTGGTAGTCGACGACGTGGTGCTGACCGGCACCACGCTGAACGCAGTGGCGGCCTGCCTGCACGACGCGGGCGCGGCCTCGGTCACCGCGGCAACCGCAGCCCGCACCAGGCGCCGCTGAGACCGCCCGTGAGCCGGCCGCCGGTACGCTGCGAATCCCTGCGCCGGTGCCCGAGCGGACCAAGGGAACGGCCTGCAAAGCCGTAAAGCCGCGGGTTCAAATCCCGCCCGGCGCTCCAGATCCAGATCCAGATTCCAGTCCATCCATCTTCCCGCTAGTCGTCTGGGGTGATGGTGCTGATCAGATCGTGGTCCTTGAACGCTCTCGCGATGCGGTTGTCTGCCGTGATCAGTTGGCAGTGGAGGCTCTCGGCGAGGGCGATGTACAGCGCGTCGTAGAAGCCGAGGTTGTGGCGCAGCTGCCAGGCCCGCGCCGCGATCGCCCCGTGGATCGGGTGGCGGCGATGAACGAGGCGCTCGGCCATCAAGCGCGCTGAGTCCCCGACGCCGTCGGTGAGGTCGCCGCGCAGCACCATTGAGCGCAGCGCGTTGCCAACCTCGGCATCGATCAAGTGAGGCGCGGCGCGGCGGTGGCCCCGCAGCGTCGCCCGCGCTCGGTCCCCGAGGGAGTCAGTGGACGCAACGGCGGCAACGAGCGTCGAGGCGTCGACTACGACGGTTCCGACGTTCACCGGCGACCGGAGTCGAGGTTGGCCAGCAGGGCTTCGATGTCGAGCCGGATTCCGTGGTCTTCGACGAAGCGCTCAAGATCTGAGAAGAGCTCCTCGTCGTCGGGTTCGCTGGCCATTCGCTCTATGTGCCTCTTCATGTAGGCCTGTATGGACTGGCCGGCAGCGCGGGCTCGGCGGCGGATGACCTCGTATGCGTCCTCGGAGATGTCTCGAATCTGGATGGTAGCCACCCATGCAGAGTAGCGCTATAGCGCCACTTTGCATGCACAACTGAAAATCAACGCCTTGACTCTGCCGGGATAAGAAAGTGTGTGTACTACTTTTGGACGGTGGCCGCATGTCGCATGGCTGATGGCAGGTTCCCAGGCGGACGGCCATGGCCGGGGCCGGCGATGTGGTGGGTACTGGCTGCGTGCCTGATGTTCGGCGTGCAATGCGGCGGTGAGCCGGAGTCGTCCCTGGCCGATGTCGTTGCGGCGGAGGGTTTTCGCATGTCGGTTCACGACGGGTCGGCCTTCGAGCCCACGCACCAACTGTTCTTCGAGCCGCGCGACGACCTGGCCACCAGCTCGCTCGAACAGCAGGATCATGAGCACACGTTCGAGCTGGTCGACAGCGATGGCGCAGTTCTCATGTCAGTGCCGGCCGACTTCAACCGGGACGGCCACGGCGGCGAGTACTGGTCGGTCGTGCTCGAGCCTTTGCCGGACTATGCCGCCTACCGGTTCGTGAGCGGCGCGTACACCGTCTACGAGAAGCGCCGGTCCGAGAACGCGCCGGAGGTGTCGATCCTGGGGTTGGAGGAGGGCCAGGTCTTCGCCGGAGATTCGGACTTCGAGTTCCAGCTCCTACTCGACGATGAGGACCAAGACATCCTTGACCCGGTGCGCGTGCTGGCGTCGGTCGATGGAGGTGACTTCCAGCCCCTCGACGGCCCCTATGTGGCCGAGTCGCGCCTGAAGATCCGATACGGCAGCGACTTCACGCTCGAGGACTACGGTTCGCCGTTCACGGTGACCTCGAGTGTCAGCAATCCCGACAGCCCCCGCATCGTTCCGACGGGCTCACAGTCGGTGCAGTTGCTGATCGTCGTGTCGGACGGCACCCGGATCGCGGCGGCGAAGTCCCCGGTGTTCGCTCTCGAGCCGATCGTGGCCGTACCGCCGCTGCTGGCGATCTACCTACCGGCCGATGGCGACATTCTGGGGCCCGGCGCACGTCTGGGGGTGATGGCCTATGCCAGCGAGTACCACCTCGAGGACGGCGTGCTCACCTACCGGAGCGACCATTATCCCTCGTCGAGCGGCCGGCAGGTGGAATGGACCAGCGACATCGACGGCGACATCACCGGGCGCGTCCAGAGCGACATCTATGGCGGGTTCATCGATCCGGCCCTGTCCCCGGGCGTCCACGAGCTGACCGCCACCTACGACGCCGAGTCGGGGTTGCAGGCAACGGAGTCGGTCACCATCACCGTCCTCGCCGCCGACGACCCTGTCGCAGCCCTGGACGACCACTACTCGGAGTTCTCGGGCGTCTACGTCGGCGAGACCACGACGATGTGCGTCACCGACAACGACATCGAGACCGACCGGCGCATCGACTTGGACACCCTCCGCATCACGACCGCCCCCGAACTGGGCACCGCCGAGGTCGTGGCAAGCGACGACACCCCGGACTGCGGGCGCCAGATCCAGTACAGCGCCCCCTACAGCGTCGGTGACGAACGAGTCGAGGACACCCTCGCCTACGAGATCTGTGACCAGAGCCCCGACCGCCAATGCGCGACCGCCCAAGTGAGGATCACCGTCTATCCCGCCGACTACGAGGCCTATTGGCTCATCGAGTAGAGCGGGCCCCCTAGGAGGATCAGGCCGACGAGGCCTTCTGTCGCAACGGTTGCCATGTGCGGTAGGTCGCGCAGCGCCATGCCCACTCGAAGGGCCCGTACCGGAACCGGGCCATCCACCACGTCGACCACCAGAGCTGCAGTCCCCACACGCCGAGGATCCACACGGCGATCATGGTGCGGCTGAGGTTGACGTCGCCCCACCACAGCGTGAGCATGGTGACGCCGAGGACGGTCTGGGTGAGATAGTTGGTGAGCGCCATCTTGCCGACGCGGCGGAAGCGCTCGATGTGGTGGCTGCTGCGCCGGTTCCACATGATGATCAGCGCCATGTAGCCGAGAGCCATGGGGATCGTCCCCAAGCCGGTGAGGATCTGTCCGGTGAGCGCGTAGTCCGGTGACCAGTCGTTCGCGATCCGGAATACGAACTCGGCTGCGGTGACCGTCGTTCCCGTCACGAGGCCCCACGCGGCCATGCGCCGGTAGTAGCTGTCGTCTCGCTGTCCCTGCACGATGCCGAGCCGGAACAGGGCGACGCCGATCAGCATCAGCCCTAGTGCTCGCCCGGACCCGTTCACGTAGAACCATCCCAAGACCGCGTCCGACATGGCGCCCATGTCGGTGAACCAGAAGTCGCCTAGCTCGGCTCCGTCGGCGCCCACGGTGCTCTGGAACAGGGGCGCCGTGATGCTGCCGGCGAGGGCCAGCGCCACCCCCGAGCTGATCAGCAGGGCCGTGGGGAGCTTGCGGACCAGGAGCACGATCGGCGCGCACAGGGCATAGAGGACCAGGACGTCGCCGTCCCACACGGCGGTGTGGGCGATACCGACAGCCAGCAGCAGCACGAAGCGCCAAAGGCTCAACCAGACGACCCGGCGACCCTTGGCCTTGGCCCGGTCGGCGAAGACGACGACGCCCACGCCGAACAGCAGCGAGAACAGCGCCATCATCTTCTGGTTGACGAAGATCATGGTCGCCACGCCGACCACCCAGTCGAAGGGTTGACGGATCCCGTCGGCGGAGACGTTGAAGTAGGCGGCCGACGCCAGGCCGAAGGCCAAGGCGTTCATGGGCAGGATGCCGAGCACGGCCACACCCCGGACCGCGTCGAGCGAGGTGATCCGCTCGGCCCCCGTGACCGGGCCCGATGCCCTCCTGCGCTCGGACCGTGGAGTGGGGGACCGCTTCACCACGGGTCAGCCGGCCGGGCCGGGAGTAACACGTACCTCAGCGCACGGCCCTGCGGACTATGGCCGCGAGCTTGGCCTCGGTGGCGTCGTCGAGCGAGGTGAAGAACCACGCGCATTCCATGAGCTGGTCGGGTGCGCCGTCCTCCAGCTCGAAGCTGGCCTTCTCGGTGAGGCCGAAGGTCATGTAGTCGTCCACCCGGAAGAAGCACAGCACCGGGCCGGAGCCCTTCGCATATCCCGGCATCCCGTACCACGGTCGCGCCTCGAGTTCCGGTGCGCTCTCGAGGATGAGTTCGTGGAGCCGCTCGCCCATGGCCCGATAGGGCTCGGGCATCGCCGCGACCTTCTCGAGCACGGCCGCTTCGTTGTCGATCTTCTTCTTCGTCTGCTTCTGGGTATTCGCCATGGGACGTCCTCGGTGGTCTGCTTTGCGGGGTCGTCTGTGCCGATCGGCGGATCGGCATCGCTGGATGTTCTACAGGATCAGGTCGGTGAGCAGGCCGGCCGCGGTGGCCACGACGAACACGTAGGCGAAGAATGCGGCGACGACCCGGCCCCGGGCGATCTTGGTGAGCAGCGCGAACTCGGGGATGTTGGCACCGGCGCCGGCGATGACCAGAGCCACGATGGAGCCGGTGCCCACTCCCTTGGCGTGGAGGGCGTCGCCGATGGGAATGAAGAGCTCGGTGCCGAAGTAGAGCGGGACGCCTGCGGCCGCGGCCGCGGGAACGGCCAGCGGATTGTCGGCGCCGGCGATGCTGGCCAGGGCGTCGGTGGGGACGAGCAGGCCGATGGCCAATCCCAAGCCGACACCTACGGCGATGAGCCAGGCCATGCTCTTCAGGAGCGCCACAGCCCGGCGCCACGCGGCTCGTGATTCGGTCTGCCACCCGGCCCACAGGGCTTCCTCCGGTGACGAGCAGCTCACCGGCGGTGACGGAATCTGTGGCACCGTAGGGCGTATTGGCGGGGCGGGCTGCCCGACCAGCGCCGGGACCGGCTTGAGGTGTGGGGCGATGTCGACCTTGTCGACGATGAGAGCCAACGTGAAGGCCGCCGCGAAGGCGGTGGTGACGTAGACGGCCGCTCCCGCGGGGCCGATGATGATGGCCAGGGCGCCGACCAGCACCGGGTCGACCACCGGCGCGGCGAAGATGAACGCGGCGTATCCCGCGGGCCGCACACCGGCCTGGCGCATGCCTACGAGGACCGGTATGGCCGAATAGGTGCAGAACGGTGTGACGAAGCCGACCGCGATGCCCTTGAGCGCGGCCCGGCGGGGCGGTCCGCCCATCCACCGCCGGATGGTCTCGTCACCGAGCCGGCGCTGCAGCAGTGCGACACCGAACGTGACCGCCAGTAGCAGGGCGACCATCTCCGCCACCAGCACAGCAGCCCCCGACAGCGAGGTCATGAGCGATCGAAGCCCATTATCCGGGCCGCCGCCTCGGGCAGCGCCTGCAGGCAGTCGGCGTTCACGGTGACGAGCGTGCGCGTCCCGTCGGCTTGCATGTGAACGAAGCACTCCTCGGCCAGCACGCGCAGATGGTGAGAGACCGTGGATTGGCCCACGCCGACGCAGTCGACGATCTCTCCGACCGTCATGGCCCGGTCCGCGCTCGCCACCGCGTTGAGCACCAGCAGCCGCGTCCCGTCGGCCAGGCAGCGGAACCAGCTCGCGTACTCGTCGGCGTCGCCCGGGGGGAGCGCCGGTCGTATGGGATTCTGCGCCGCGATATTCATCGACCATCGACGATAATCGATTATGGGACGGTTTGCAAACGCCGGTTCGCGTCAACCTCCGCGGCGCTGCCCGGCTGGGCGTTCGCGGTAGAGACCCAGAGCACGGTGTACGGGCTCGTCGGTCACCGAGAACAACACGGCCGATTGCTGGCTCTCGTTGACGTGTTCGTGGACCGCCCACCCGGGCACGACGAACGTGTCCTTCTCGCTCCAGCTGAGTTCCCTGCCGTCGACGACCGTCGTGCCCTCGCCTTGGACCACGTGGTACACGGCGCTGGGAGTGTGCCGGTGGGCGTCGGTGCGAGTGCCTGCCGGGATCAGCTGGGCGTAGCATGCCATCGTCGGCAGTACTGGTCCACCGTTCACCGGATTGACGTACTCGAGTATGGAACCGTCGGTCGGAGTCGACTGCCCGGACGCATGCAACGCCTCGAGTGCGGCGATCGTCTCGGTCCAGGGGTACAGGAACAGCGGGGAGTGGGCGGCGTCCCAGCCGCGGATCGTCGGTGGGTTCAGGCGGGCGCGACCCATGGCCGCGGCCGAGGCGTTCACCGGCTTGGTCAACGGCATCGGTTCGTCCCCCAGGGCCTCGAAGAACGTTGCCCGCATGAACTCCACGATCGGAATGTCCAGACCGTCGAGCCAGATGAGCGGGTCCTCGCCGTCGGCGCCGTGGTCGTGGGGGCATCCGCCGGGCGTCAAAACCAAGTCACCCATCGACATCCGGCACTGCTCGCCTTCGACGGTGGTGTACCCCGTCCCCTCGATCACGAACCGGATGGCCGCCTGCGAATGCCGGTGAGGCACCGCGATCTCGCCCGGCAGCACGAGTTGGATGCCGGCATAGAGGCGCTCGGTCGCCCGGGAGCGGCCGGCGAGCGCAGGGTTCTCCAGCACCAGGACCCGTCGCTCCGCGTCCCGGGCCGACACCAGATCCCCGGCCTCGAGCAGCTTCCTGCGAACGATGTCGTAGGACCACACGTGCGGCACCGCCTGCGACCTGGGCTCCTCCGGGAGCAGATCGTGAAGCGACGTCCACAGAGGGGCCATCGAGTGGTCGGCAAGGCTGTCGTAGAACTGCTGCCGGCTCTCGGCCTCAGTCACCGCGCGCGTGTCGGCCATGTCACCTCTATCCCACGTCGGCCGAGCGCCGTCCAGTGCTTTGTAGTTGCCCATTCATGCTCACTGGTTGTTAGACCCCATTCCTCGACGCACCGACAGATCGCAGGCCCGGCATCACCTTGTCGGCGAACAGGGTGACGCTCGATCGGAACAGCTCGGGCGGCAGCGTCCCGAACTGGAAGTACGGCGCCATCGCCCCGAAACCCGACTCTGACTGGAGCTGCACCAGGCGGTCGTAGACGGTGTCGGGTGAGCCCACCAGCACGAGTCCCTTGTCGACCAGCTCGTGGAACTCGCGCTTGCTCGATCCGAGTCCCCTGCGGGAGGCGAGGACCCGCATGGCCGACTGGACCGTGAGGTAGCCCGACGGGAACAGCATGTTGGGGGGCATCCGCAGCAGGTCGTTGAAGTACGAGAGCATGTGGGGCTCGGCGTCCCTCATCGCCTCGTGATCCGTGTCACCCACGAACATCGGAACGGAGTAGGACATCTGCTCGGGATCGGCGGTGTAGCCGTGCCGGTCGCAGGCAGCCTGGAACTCTCGGAAGATGCGTGTGACCGTCGCCGGGTCGCTGAGCGTCTGGCAGTAGGTGTAGCGGTGTTTGGCCGCCCACTCCACCGTCTCGGCGCTGCCCTGCGACGGGCTCCAGATCGGCGGGTGCGGCTTCTGGATGGGCACCGGCCACGGGTTCACGTACCGGAACTTGTAGTGCTTGCCGTACCACTCGAACGGTCCCGGCGTCGTCCAGGCCTTGATGATCAGGTCGTGGGCCTCGTAGAACCGGTCCCGCGACTGCGACGGGTCCATGTCGAAGTTGTAGTACTCGCCGCCGATGCCGCGGACGAAGCCGCACAGCACCCGACCCTTCGACGCGATGTCGAGCATGGCGATCTCCTCGGCGACCCGCAGAGGGTGGTCCCTCAGCGGGAGGGCATTGCCGAGGATGGCGATCTTGCCCTTCACCCGGGGGATCAACGTGGCCGCCATCACGTTCGGCGACGGCATCAGCCCGTAGCAGGTCTGGTGGTGCTCGTTGACGCACACCCCGTCGAACCCCACCTCGTCGTAGAGCACCAGCTCCGAGATGTACTCCTCGTACAGGTCCGCACAGACCTCGGGGTCACACACGGCGTTGCTGAAGGTGACCCAGCTGGTGTCGGTCGAGTCCAGCTGCTCGCGGGTGACGTGGCGGTACGGCATCAGGTGGAATCCGTAGAACTTCATCGGTCGCCCCCCTCGGACAGGAAGCCCTCGATCAGCGCGTGGACCTCGTCGGGCCGTTCAACGTGGGGAAGGTGTCCGGCGTTCTCGATCACGTGGAACTCGGCTTGGGGGATCAGTTCGCGCCAGCGCTGGCCGTAGGCCACCGGGAACAGCCGATCCTCCGCTCCCCACAGGATCATCGTGTCGGATCGGATGCGATGAACGCGGTCCAGCAGCTTGGGATCGTGGAAGTAGGGATTCCAGGCGAGATGAGCGGTGGAGGCGCGGCCTCGCAGGAAACGGCCGAACGCCTCGGCGTCCTCTGCGACCGTGCGCCCCCACTCGAGGTTGTGAGCCTTGAAGTCAGGGTCGTGCCATACGGTGTCCGAGAGCTCCTCGGGTCCCAGCAGGAAGTAGTCGGGTGCCGGCACCCCTTCGACCCTGATGCCGGCGGCGTCGATCAGGATGAGCTTTCCGACGCGGGAACCGGCGAGGATCGCCAACTCGGCCGCGACCCATCCACCCAGAGAGATCCCCACCAGATCGACGGCATCCAAGCCCCGTTCGTCCAGGAAGTCGAGGTAGAAGAAGGCAAGATCGTGAACGGAGTCGATGCGGTCGTCGTCGTCGCTCCAGTTGAACCCGGGGTGGTCGGGACGCAGCACGGAGTGCTCCTCCGCCAGCAGTGAGAAGAAGGGGACCCAGTCGCCGCGGTCGCCCGACCCGTGCAGGACGAGGACCGGCGGACCGCTGCCGCTGCGCAGGAGCCGCAACCCGGTGCCCCTGACCGTCACCGACTCCTCGGCTACGGAAGCGGCTGTGGAGGATGTGATCGTCAATTGTCCTCCCGACACGACTGCGCAGATCGGGCCTCGGCGCTAGGGGTGACGCTACCCGGCCGCGAGTTAGCACTTCCAATGTAAGTTCAGTGCCAAATCATTCCTCCGAAGAATGAATAGACGATGTCTGCGGGTGATCGACCGGGTACAACAAGTTCCTGGAGGCGGGCTGTCCGCCCGCTCTATCGTCGCAAGCAGCCAACGGCGGGAGTACGTCACCATGCGATGTTCGACTGTTGTCCACCGTGGGGTCACTCACGCTGCCATCGTGACCGAGGACGGGTTCTCGCTGCAGCCCGAAGCGTCGCTCACCGATCTCCTCGCCGATGACGGATGGGCGGAGCGCGACCCCCGTGACGGCGAGCTGGTCGACGCCCGTGACGTGGAGCTCGCCCAACTGGCACAGCCGTCGAAAGTGATCTGCATCGGGCTGAACTACCGTGCCCACATCCTGGAGATGGGCCGGGACCTGCCCGAGTACCCGACGCTGTTCGCCAAGTATCCCGACGCGTTGTGCTCGGCGTATGCCGACATAGCCCGGCCATCGAACAGCGACCGCCTGGATTGGGAGAGCGAACTCTGCATCGTGATCGGACGAGAATCTCACAACGTTGACCGTGAGAGCGCGCTGGGCCACGTCGCGGGGTACACCGTGGGCAACGACATCTCGATGCGCGACTGGCAGCACAGAACCCTCCAATGGTTCCAGGGCAAGAACCTCGAAGCGGCCACGCCCATCGGCGACACGCTGGTGACCGGCGACGAGATCGACCACGCCGCCGACCTGCGGCTCACGACGACCGTGGACGGGGAGGTCATGCAGGATGCCCGTACCAGCGACCTGGTCTTCGGGCCGGCGGAACTGGTGGCCTACGTATCGAGCGTGACCAGGCTGCGGCCGGGGGACATCATCATGTCGGGAACTCCGGGCGGGGTGGGCGCGTCCCGGAACCCGCCGCGCTTCCTGGAGGCCGGCTCGGTCGTGGAGGTCGCCCTCGAGGGCGTCGCCACCTGCCGGAACCGCATCGTTTAGCCATGGCCCTCAGCGACATCACCGCAGTAGAGCGACTCGATGAGTTGCGGGACTCGCACCGGATGCTGCGCGGGCTGATCGAGCAGTTGCCCGCCGACGGTCCGGCAGCGACCTCAATGCTCCCCGGGTGGAACCGGGCCGAGCTGGTCACCCACGTGTGCCGCAATGCTGACGCCTTGTCGGGACTGCTTGAGGCCGCGCTGCGGAACGAGCTCGTGCCCATGTATCCGGGCGGCCTCGAGGGGCGGGCGGCCGACATCGCCGCGGGCCGGGATGCCGGCGTGTCCCAACTGCTGGCTGACTTCGACCACTCCGCCTCCCGCCTTGAGGGGCTGTGGGACGATCTCGACACCGATGTGTGGGAGCGGCCCGTGCTGGTGAGATCGGGGCAGAAGCCGGCCTGGGTCACGATCCGGCTGAGGTGGCAGGAGACGGAGATCCACGCCTGCGATCTGGGCACCGGCCGGGGGCTCGACGCCGTCCCCGCCGCGTTGGCCGATGAGCTTGCCCGAGTCGCCGCGCCTTCGATACCGGAGCGGCTCGACCTCGGCGACCGCGGCGTTGAGGTCCGCCATCCCGGCCTTCCGGACGGATACCAGTTGTTCGGACCGGCCGAGGGCGCCGTCGTGGTGGACGGACCCCCTCACCAGATCCTCTCGTGGCTTCTTGGCCGGACGGCCAGCGAGCTGAGCGCGACCGTTGCCGGCGAACCCGCCGACACACCGGTGCTGGGCCCCTGGCTGTGAGCCGCTCCTAGTCGCTCCCCGGAGAGTCCTCCAGCATCTCCAGCAGCAGCTCGGCCGGCCGCGAGACCGACTTGACCGGCCATGCCACCGCCAACTCGAGGCGGGCGTGCGAGTCCGCTATCGGGCGGTATACCACTCCGGCCCGGGCGAGGTTCTCGACCGACTCGGGCACCAGGGTCACGCCCATGCCGGCGGCCACCAGCCCGAGCAACGAGTGCAACCCTCTGGCCTCCTGGACGACCGTCGGGCTGAAGCCGGCCATCCGGCACAGGGCAACGGTGGTGTCATGGAGCCCGGCCTCCTCCGATCGTGGAATCATCACGAACGGGGCCGAGACGACGTCGGTCATCTCGACCGCCGGCTTCTGGGCGAGCGGATCGTTCTCGTGCAGCGCGATGACCATGCGCTCGGCGAGTATGGGACGCACCTCGACCTGAGTGTCGTCGATCGGCAGGCGGAGAAAGCCGATGTCGAGACTGCCGTCGCGGAGCCGGGTCAACTGTGCGGCCGTGGTCAACTCGTCGAGGCTGATCCGGACCTCGGGGTAGCGCTCCCGGTACATCGGCAGGATCCTCGGCAACACGCTGTCCATGGCCGGTCCGATGAACCCGACGGCGAGGTTCCCGACGTAGCCCTTGGCCGCGTCCCGGGCGTGCTCGACCGCCCGGTCTATCCTCGCCAGGATGTCGCGGACCTCGGGCACGAAGGCGGCTCCGGCCGGGGTCAACTCCACGCGTCGCTTGGTTCGGCTGAACAGCTCGAAGCCGAGCTCGCGCTCCAGGGCGGCGATCTGTTTGCTGACCGCCGGCTGGACCACGTAGAGCTTCTGGGCGGCCCGGCCGAAGTGCATCTCTTCGGCGACGGCCATGAAGTAGCGGAGGTGTCGTAACTCCATCGGGTTATGACATTACCATCAGTAGTTCTTCTGAGCTATCAAACGCAGGGATGCTGATCGGGAACAGTTGGTCATATTCCGCTATTGGACTAGCGACCTGCCGAAGAAATACCCTCGTCGCCGGTGCCCGCTGAGTCGTCACAGCTCCCTGAACCGATCGAGCGGGTGACCCGGTTCCTCGATGCGCCCCACCACATGCTCATCGGCGGCCAGTGGGTGCCGTCGCGATCAAGCAGCGTGCGCACCGTCCACAACCCGGCCACGGGCGAGCCTCTGGCCGAGGTGGCCGAGGCCGGCGCCGCCGATGTCAACGCCGCGGTGGCCGCGGCCCGCCGAACATTCGAGAGCCGGGACTGGCGGCGGTTGCCTCCGGCCCGCCGGACGGAGCTGCTGTGGAACCTGTCGTACCTGATCGAGGAGCACGCCGAAGAGCTGGCGGTAATGGAGGTCCTCAACCAGGGCAAGCCGCTGTCGGTGGCCCGCGGCCTCGACGTCAAGGCGCCGGTGCAGACGCTGCGCTACTACGCCGGATGGGCCACCAAGATCGAGGGCACGACGGTTGATCTCGCTCCGGTCGAGCCGGCCGGCCGTCCGTACGGGCCGCACACCCACGCCTACTCTCTGCGGGAGCCCGTCGGCGTCGCCGCCGCCATCGTCCCGTGGAACGTCCCGCTGCTGATGGCGGTGGCCCGCCTGGCGCCGGCGATAACCGCGGGCTGCACGGTGATCATCAAGCCGGCCGAGCAGACCCCGCTGACGACACTGCGCCTCGGCGAGTTGATCGAGCAAGCCGGGTTCCCGCCCGGAGCCGTCAACATCGTCACCGGGTCGGGCGAGGTCGCCGGAGTGGCCCTCGTGAGCCATCCCGATGTCGACAAGATCGCCTTCGTCGGCTCCACCGAGACGGCCAGGACGATCGCGGCCTCCGCGTCCCGGAGCCTGAAGCGGTTGAGCCTCGAGTGCGGGGGGAAGTCGCCGACGATCATCTTCGCGGATGCCGACGTCGAGGAGGCCACTGCCGCGGCGGCCGGCCTCATCTTCCTCAACAGCGGGCAGATGTGCTTCGCCGGCTCCCGGCTGCTGGTGCAGTCCGCGGTAGCCGACGACATCATCTCCGGAGTCGTCGATCACGCCCGAAGCCTCAAGGTCGGGCCCGGCATGGACCCCGAGACCGACCTCGGACCGCTCGTCAGCCAGGAGCAGCTCGACCGGGTCAGCGGCTACCTCGCACTCGGCCGGAGCGAGGGGGCCACCCTGGTCACCGGCGGCAGCCGGATCGACCGGCCCGGGTACTTCGTCGAGCCGACGGTCTTCCGCACCGATGATCCGGCCCTGCGCGTCAACCAGGAGGAGATCTTCGGGCCGGTCCTCGTCACGACCGAGTTCTCCGACGAGTCCGAGGTCATCGCCA
This sequence comes from Acidimicrobiaceae bacterium, assembly GCA_009843915.1. Classification (GTDB taxonomy): domain Bacteria; phylum Actinomycetota; class Acidimicrobiia; order Acidimicrobiales; family Aldehydirespiratoraceae; genus Aldehydirespirator. The sequence continues at coordinate 15,598 of VYCM01000015.1, forward strand.
TGGCCAACGCCACCTCCTACGGGCTCAGCGCCAGCGTCTGGACCAACGATCTGTCACGGGCCCACGTGGTGGCATCCGAGCTGCGGGTCGGCGGCGTCTCCATCAACTGCGCGATCGGGCTCGACCACGCCCTGCCGATGGGCTTGTACAAGCAGTCGGGGATCGGCGTGTCGGGCGGCTTCCAGGGGGTCGAGGAGTACCTGGAGACGAAGTCGGTGACGGTCGCTCTTCGCTGAGCGGCGGTCAGGCCGCGGCCTTGACCCCGGCCACCGCGTCGGCGATGGCGGTGCGGTCGAAGAAGCTCGGGTTGGATTCCAGCAGGAAGCGAACCGGGTGGCGGAAGGTGAAGGACTCGAAGTCGTCCTCCGAGATCAGCCCCTCTTCGACGAGCTCCCACGCCTCGGGCACGCACTCGCGGGCGTCGGGCACGTCCCAGTGGCCGATGTCGCTGGCGAACATGGCCTGGAGCGTGCGTCCCTGAGGGTTCAGGTTCGTGTTGAAGGCGACAGCGTTCATGCGGTCGTCGGCCTCGCACCCGAAGTAGAAGCGTCCGAAGATGTCGACGATGTCTGACGTGCTCTTGATGCCCGACTCGGCGAAATCGTCGTCGTACTCCTCGTTGGGGTCGGAGTTGGAGCGCGACCAGCCCGCGAAGGGCTGATCGCGGCCGGCCATGCGGCCGGTGGCGTACTGCTGGAACAGATTGTTCAGCAACTCGTGGTCGACCAGTCTCGGATCGAGGGTGGCGAGCAGTGTGTCGATGTTGCGCTTCTCGAAGTGCTCCATCATGTCCAGCTGCAGCTGGCACGCCCACGAGACCCCGCCCTCCAGGAAGGCCCACGTCAGGTTGGGGAACCGGAGTGGGGCCCCGCCCATCAGCAGGCCGCGGCAGGTGGCCTCGTTGGCCGCCGCGAAGTGGCCGAGGTGGTTGTACATGTAGTTGGTCGGCGACGTCCGGGATCCCCAGCCCATCCCGATGCCGTGGAACGCGGGCGACACACCGAGCCGCTCGCACGTCTGCCACACGAGGTCGTAGTCGTACTGGCTCCCGTAGCCGACGGTGTCGAGCCAGGCGGCTCCGGGCAGGTCGGCGCCGTCGAATTGCCTCGGCACGCAGCCGGTCATCACGATGGCCTTGAGGCCCAAATCCTCGACTGCGTACTCGATCTCGCGGGCCGCCTCCTCGGGCGTGTGCATCGGGACCACGGCCACCGGCTCGAGCCGGTCCCGGTAGCCGGCATACGCCTCGGCACAGTACGTGTTGTAGGTGCGGGCAAGGAGCTGCCGATGCTCCGGGTTCCTGAGGACCCAGCAGAACATCCCGTAGGTGGGGTAGGCCAGCTGGAAGTCTATCCCGAGCTCGCCGAGCCGCTCATAGAGCAGGCCGGGCAGCACCGAGGTGGCCTGATCGCGGGTGTTGGCCGCCGGCATCGCCCACCATGCACCTCTGAAGATGGCCTGGCCGCGGCGCTCGTCAACCGGTGTCGCCCGCAGCGGTGCCCACCTCTTGTCGGTCAACGGGGCGAGCGCTGTCGCGGCCGTGGTCGGATCGGACAGCTCGGTCGCGATCTCGAGCATCAGGGGGTAGTACTCCATCATGTGCCCGTCGGCGTCGATGACGGGATGCGAGATCGCCTGCTGGACCGTCTCGACGTCGATGTCGTGACTCATCGTGATTCCTCCTTGGCTGCTGACTCCATGTCGACCTCCTTCGCTGCCGGGTTCATTTCACCTCGGTGCCGATCAGGGTGGTCCGTTCCATGCGCCGGTGCGATGAGAAGAAGTCGGGGACCACGTAGTGCTGGGTGCACCGGTTGTCCCACATGATCACCGTGTCCGGTCGCCACTTCACCCGGACTTGGTAGAGGGGATTCAAGGCCTGCCGCCAGAGGCGGCGCAGCAGGGCGTCGCTGTCGTCATCGTCTAGCCCTGCCACCCGCAGCGTGAACGACTCGTTCACGTACAGGCACTTTCGACCGGTCACGGGATGGGTGCGGACGATGGGATGCTCCCGATCCGGATACTCCGCTCTGAGCTCCTCCGCCCGCTCCGCCTTCTCCTTGATGTTGAGCACGTTCTTGGTGACGGTGTGGACCGCCCGCCGATCATCGATCAACGCTCGCGTCTCGGGGTCGAGGCCCTCGAGGGCGGCCTCCATGTCGGCCCAGATGGTGTCGCCGCCGACCGGCGGGATCACACGGCAACGAAGCACAGCACCCATGGGAGGGCAGAGGCGGTAGGTCACGTCGCTGTGGAAGATCTCGGCCGCGAACGGCTCGCCCGGGGTGCTCTCCAGCACGATGACCTCGGGGTGGCCGTCCAGGTAGGGGCTGAAGGGATGAGCCTCCAACTCCGAGAAGTGCCGGCTGAAGGCGATGTGATCGGCAACGGTGATGTCCTGCTCCCGGAACACCAGCACCTTCCAATCCATCCAGGCAGCGAAGACCTCGTCGAACGTCTCTGAATCCAGGTCGCCCACCCGCACGCCGGAGACCTCCGCGCCGATCGTCGGCGTCACGGGTGTCACCGTGATCCGGTCGTATCCGGTCAGTCGCTCGAGCCGATTGCCCATGGGTGCTCTGTCGCCGCTGAACTACGGGGTGCGGCTGGGGAGCGGCACTGGCCCGGCAACACCGTTGGAGATCAGGGTAAGCACGGCCACTCATTCCGTCCAATGACAATTCGTGCGTCATTCATTCCGGCTACGTGAGGTTTGGCGTCTCGACGAGAAGGCGCCGGGCAACGAGAATCGTGAGCGCGCAGAGGCCCGCGCCGAGCAGGAACGGAGCGGGTAAGCCGCTCATTGACACTGCGCCTCCCCAGGCGATGGCCCCGACGGCTATGCCCGCATCGAGGGCCATCGTTGCGGTGGCCACCGCCGCGGTCCGCTCCTCGGTCCCTGCCCGGGCGTAGGCGACCGCGATGGTCGCTGGGAATATCAGCGGGTGCGAAGCCCCTAGCACAGCCGCGCCGACCAGCACGCCGGTGGGCGTGGACCATCCGCCGATCACGGCCAGGCCTACGGCCGTGAGTGCCAGCGCCTGGGTGGTCAGCCGCCGCGGCCCGATCCGGTCGGCGAACCTGCCAACGCCGATCCGGGCAACGATGGACACCGCCGCGTAGGCGGAGAAGGCGAGTCCGGGCTGGCTGATCCCTACGTCACGGCCTCGGAGAACTACGAAGGCGATGAAGGCGGAGAAGCTGATCATCGCCAAGAACAGGATCAGGGCGGGTCCGAGACTGGAACGGACGATTGCGGGTCTGAAGCGATACTGAGCCTGCGACGACCGGTGAGCGGGAGCCAGCAAGCCCAGCAACGTTGCGATTGCGGTGATTGCCGCGGCCGCGAGCCAGATGAAGTCGAAATCGACTCTAGGCCTCAGCCATTCAGCGACGGGCGCGCCGGCACCGAAGCTGACGGACAGGGTCAAGGCGTAGTAGATGGCAGCCTCCGTACGGCGGTTGGCCGGCACCAGGTCCTGCATCGCGGTGGCGATCCCCACGGCCGCGGCAGCTTCCCCCGCTCCGGTCAACAGCCGGCAGGCCGCAACCACCGGGACGCTCTCGGCGACCGTCAGCAGCAGCATCCCCATTCCCGCGATCAAGCTGCCGGCAACGACGAGAGTCCGGCGTCCGGCTGTGTCTCCCGCCGTGCCGACGAACAGCCGGGCCACGACCGCGGCCACACCCAGCGAGCCCATGGCCACTCCCACGGCCACACCACCTCCCTCCAGGACGTCGACCACATAGATGGGCAGCACCGTGGTCGTGAGCGCCAGCGCGAAGTAGTAGAAGAGTGACGACAGGCCGAGCGCGACGAACGGGAGACTGAGCAGGCGTTCGGCTGTCGTGGGGTCAGGAGGAGTGCCGACCATTGCGACCGCCGTCGGGGCCCGAGTCGCCGAGGATCGTGCCGGTTGCGTCGCCGCTCTTGACGGTCGGCGTGTGGGCCAGCAGGCGACGGGTGTAGTCCTCGCTGGGGCGGTCGAGGATCTCGGTGGCCGCCCCGGTCTCGATCAGCGTTCCCCGGTCGAGGACGGTCACCCGATCGGCGATGCTGCGAACCAGCGCGAGGTTGTGGGTCACGAACAGCAGCGCCAGCCCCTCCTGCTCGCGGAGATCCTCCAGCAACTCGACGATCGAGGCCTGGACCGAGACGTCGAGAGCGGAGGTGACCTCGTCGCAGATGAGCACGTCCGGCTCGGTGACCAGAGCCCGCGCGATGGCCACTCGCTGACGCTCGCCGCCGGACAGCTCGTCGGGGAACCGCCGAGCGAATTCCGACGGGAGGGCCACCCGCTCGAGGGCGGCCGCGACCTGGTTGCTGGCCTCTGCCTCCGAGGTGCCGAAGAAGTGCGACAGCGGGGCCCGGATGGCCTGGCCCACCGTCTTGCGGGGGTTCAGGGACCGGTACGGGCTCTGGAATATGTACTGGAGGGACCGGCGTTCCTCGGTCGACCTCGAGCGGGCCCCGCGGGCCAGCTCCCTGCCGCGGTACGACACGGTCCCGTCGTAGGCGGGCATCAGCCCCGCGATCGACTTGGCCAGGGTGGTCTTGCCGCTGCCCGACTCGCCCACCACCGCCAGGCACTCGTGGGAGAAGAGGTCGAGCGAGACCCCGGCGAGCACCGGGTTGGTGCCGTAGGAGGCGGTCAGGTCTTTGACGCTCAACAGGGCGTCGGCCCGGTCGTCGGGCGCGCGGGGAGCGGAGACAGCAGCCTCCATGGGCACGGCCGCGACGGTCTCGTGCTCATGGCAGCGGATGGCGTGCTCGACGCCGACCTCTACCATCGGCGGATCCGACAGCGTGCAGCGCTCGGTGGCGAACTCGCAGCGGGACGAGAACGGGCACGCGTCGATCACCTCGCCCGGCGCCGGGGTTCGCCCGGTCCGCACGTGGGTGCTCTTGCGTTCCTTCGGATCCGGAATGGCGCTCAGCAGCATGCGGGTGTAGGGGTGGGCGGGGCTGTTGAAGACTGCTGCTCGACGCCCGAACTCAGCCATCCGCCCGGCGTAGAGAACCAGCACTCGATCGGCCAGGTTGGACACCACCGCGAGGTCGTGGCTCACGTAGATAGCTGCGGTGGAGTGCCGTTCGCACAGCGTCTTCACCGTCTCGAGCACCTGAGCCTGGGTGGTGACGTCCAGCCCGGTGGTCGGCTCGTCCAGCACGATCACCTTGGGCTGGCAGATAAACGCCATGGCGATGCAGACCCTCTGCTGCTGCCCGCCGGATAGCTGGTGGGGGTAGCGGCTCAGGAAGTCGTCGGTGTCGGGTAGTGCTACCTCTCTCAGGACCTCGCGGATCCGCCCGCGGCGCTCGGCGCGGTTCGATCCGATGCGGTGGGCCGTGAGCGCCTCCTCGAGCTGGCGCCTGATGCGCAGGGCCGGGTTGAGGGCTGCCGTCGGATCCTGGGGCATGTAGGCGATGACGCGTCCTCGAAGGTCCTGGCGGGCCTTGCTGCTGATGGCGCCCATGTCGGTTCCGTCGACCGCCACCGACCCGGCTGCGTGCCGGGCACCGCGGCGGAAATGGCCCGACAGGGCGGTCGCGATGGTGGTCTTGCCCGAGCCCGACTCGCCGACGATGCCGACCAGCTCCCCGGCCTGCACCGTGAAGGAGATCTCGTCGACGATCGGCGATCTGTCCCCGGCCAGCTCGACCCGCAGGCCGTCGACGTCGATGACGGTCACGGCCGCGGCCCTGCCTCATCCGGGAGGTGGATGACGTTCACGTCCGGATCCCTTGCCGGTCCACACCGGCGAAGGCCCGTGCGAAGCCCTCGCTGATGAGGTAGGCGCCGAGCGCGAACAGGCTGATGGTCGCCATCGGAATGACAACGGCCCAGGGCTGCACGTTGAGAGCCGAACGATTCTCGTTGATCATCAGGCCCCAGTCCGCCTCAGGCGGCTGCAGCCCTGCCCCGAGGAAGCTCAACGCGGCCAGCATCCCCACCGAGATGGCCAGCCTCACCCCGAACTCCACCATGAGTGGTGTGGAGAGGTTGGGGAGTATCTCGCTGGCCAGGATTCGCCAGCGGGGCAGGGCCATGGCCTCGGCCGCCTCGACGTACTCGAGACGCGAGGCATCCAGCGTCAGCCCCCGGGTCAGCCTGGCGATGCGGGGCGCGTGCCCCACCGCCACTAGCAGGACGATCAGCCACTTGTGGGGGCCGGCCATGGCCACGAACAACAGGGTGAGCAACAGGTGGGGGAAGGCCAGCACGATGTCGGTAGTCCCCATGAGCACATCGTCGAGCCATGTGCGCGAGTAGCCGGCAACCAGGCCGAACGCGATCCCGAGGACCATGCCGACCACCACCGACAGGAACGACATCACCACCACGGTCCGACCGCCGTAGAGGACCCGCGTCAACACGTCGCGGCCGAGGTTGTCGGTGCCGAACCAGGCGTCGCCGCTCGGCTTGCCGAAGGGGAGATCGACGAACTCGGTGTGGGCGTAGGGCGCGAGATACGGACCGGCCACGGCTACGAGGACGATCAGCAGCGTGATGATCACGCCGACCTTGGTCTGGAGGTGTTTCCAGGCGTCGGCGAGGCTCCTGAGCCCGGTCGGGGCCCTCCGCCGGGATGGGCCTGCAGCGGTGTCGGCCACAGCGGTCACGTCTCAGCCGTCCTCAGCCGGGGCGTGAGCTGGACGGTGAGGATGTCCGCGATCAGGTTGATGACGACGATGGCCGCGGCCAGCAGCAGCGTCGAGGCCTGGATCAGGGCCAGGTCCCTGGCCGACACCGCGTTGGTGAGCGACGTCCCGAGCCCCGGGTAACGGAAGAGGAACTCGACGACGACCACCCCGCCGGCGAGGTGGCCGAGGATCACCGCGCCGGTCTGCAGGATCGGCACCACGACGTTGGGAAGGGCGTGCACCAGCACGACCGTGCGCGGGCGCAGGCCCTTCAGGCGGGCCATCTGCACGTAGTCGGACTCGAGGGCCTCGATGGTCGTGGCCCGCACGATGAGCGCCAGGTAGGGCACGGTCGACAGCACGAGGGTGGCCACCGGCAGCACCATCACGTCGGGATGGCGCAACGGGAATTCACCCGGCGGGAAGAGTGCGGTGGCTGGGAAGATCTTCCACACGGTGGTGCCGAACAGGATCACCAGGACCAGCCCGACCACGAAGGCGGGCAGCGCGTTCATGGCAGGGGTCGTGACCGAGAAGACCCGGTCGAGCGGGCCGTCCCGGCGCAGGGCCGCGAACACGCCGAGGGCGATCCCGGCCGGGAAGATGATCACCGCCGACACCACCAGCAGCACCGCGGTGTTGACGATGCGGCTGCCGATCAGGTCCGAGATGGGGGCGCCCGAGCCGACCGATTCGCCGAAGTCGCCCACCAGCACCCCGCCGAACCAGTCGATGTACTGCGTCACCAGAGGGCGGTTGAGCCCGAGGTCGGCCCGCATGATGGCCACCGCCTCCGGGGTGGCCTGCCGGCCCAGGATGGCGACGGCCGCGTCCCCCGGTAGGGCCTGCGTCGCCATGAACACGACGATCGATACGACCCACAGCGACAGCACCGCTACACCGAGGCGCCGGATGATCCAGCCGTGACGATTCCAGAGCCTCATAAGGGTGAGCGTAGTTGTGCGCTCCTCTCCGGTGCCTCAGCGCCGGAGGGTGCGCCCGAGGTCACACCTGGTGGACAGGCCTCATGTCGTACTGGCCGAAGCTGCGACCGAGCCGGTGGCTGACGAACCCGTCGTAGGCGGTGCTGTAGCCGTCGGTGATGTTCGCCCTTCCCCAGATCAGGTATCCGCCGCGCTCGTGCTCGAGAGCCTGCATCTCCTTGAAGATGTTGCAGCGGGCCTCGTCGTCGGGCTCGGTGCGGGCCTTCAGGAGCAGGTCGAGCCACTCCTGGTCCTCCCATGCCGGCATGTTGAAGAAGGCGCCCGGTCCGTTGACGATGGGCGCGATCACCGGGTACTGGAGGTTGGCGAAGAACTCGAAGCCGAACTCCCAGCCGTCGGGCCAGCTGGCGTAGTAGTCGCCTGGGTCGAGGTTCACGACATTGATCGTCACGCCCGCCTCGGTGGCCTGCTGGGCGAGGACCTGGGCGGCCTCGACCACGCCGGCGATCACCGGCGAGACGTTCAGATCGATGGTGAGCCCGGACTGGCCGGCCGCCTCGAGCAGTCGCCTGGCCTCGGCGATGTCCTGTGTCCGCTGGGGGATCTCCGACGCGTAGCAGGGATCGAACGGCGAGAACAGGTCGTTGGCCACCGCGCCCCGCCCGGACAGGGCCTGGTTGACCATCTGGGACCGGTCGGCGATCAGCCGTATCGCCTGGCGCACGCGGACGTCGTCGAACGGCGGGCGGTCGTTGCGCATGTAGAAGAACATCACCCGGCCGGCCTCCGCCTCGAGCACCGCGAGCCCGTCGGTTCCCTCGACGACGGGGATCTGCCCGATGGGCACCGAGTCCATGGCGTCGATCTGCCCGCTGAGCAGCGCGTTGGTCCGCGACAGGTCGTCGCTGAAGGAGATGAGCCTCACCTCGTCGAGGTACGGGCCGCCGGATCCGGGATCGCCGAAGTAGTTCTCGTGGCGCCCGAGAATGGTCTCCTCGCCCGGGACCCAGTCGACGAGCTTGAACGGACCCGACCCGGCCGGATTGGTCTCGGGGTCGTAGTCGATCGGCGCGATGCCCGATGCCAGCTCGCCCCAGGACTTGCTGTACACGAAGGCGGGCGTCAGCATCGGAAGCTCGATGGTCAGCCGGTCGACGATCCTGATGTTGGCCACATCGGCCAGCTCGAGGACGTCTCTCATGATGCCGCCCTCGGCCATCCGCTGGATCGAGAACATGACATCCTCGGCCTCGATGGACTTGCCGTGATGGAACTCGGCGCCGTCGATGAGCCGGATGGTGTAGGCGCTGCCGTCTGCGTTCGGCTCGATGATCTCGGCCAGGGTGTTCTCGACGGCCATGTCGGCCCGGATCTCCTGCAGCCGGGCGTGGAGATTGAACTTGCGGGCCACGTTGGCGTTGCTGCCGCCCCCGGCGTGGGGATCGACGGTCTCACGGGGGCCGGCACCGGTGGTTCCGAGCCGCAGCACACCGCCGATCGGCGGCCCTGCGGCCGCGGTGGTCGTGGGCGCGGCGGTGGTGGCCGGTGCCGCGGTTGTGGTGGCCGCGGCCGCGGTGGTTGTCGGTGCAGCCGTCCCGCTCGGGGCCGCAGTGGTGGTGGGCGCGGGCGCCGCGGCGTCGTCGCCGCAGGCTGCGGCAATTCCTCCGGCACCGACGACATAGATCCCCAGCTTCATGAACCGCCGTCTGGGCATGCCTCGCTGGGCGGGATCGTTACCGGACATACGTCTACCTCCCCCTGGGAACGCTTTGGGCGTGTGTCCCTAGGAACTATCAGGCATGACCTATGCCGTCCAGTGACTTACTATTACGTTTTCATTCCTGCAGGAGATGAAGATTCTTCACGGTGTCATCACGACAACGGGCTTGATGACCCGTCCGGACGTGCTCGCATCGAACGCATCGTTGATGCCTTCGAGCGGGAACGTCTCTACCAGTTGGTCGAGCGGGAACCTGCCTTGCTGGTACCAGTCGATGAGCTGCGGGATGAACTGGTGTGGCGCGCTTTCGCCCAGTCGGACTACTCGCAGGCTTGCGGGAATCCGGAACAGCGGAGCTACCTCGTAAGCGAAGTCGCCCTTCGGGAGCGGGATGGCCGCGAAGGTCCCGCCGGGACGGAGGACCTCCGGAGCCCACTCCCAGGTTGTCGGGCTGCCGGAGGTGTCGATCACGGCGTCGATGCCTTCCTTGGCGATCGCACGGATCTGATCGGTGAGATCACCGGCGGACGCATCCAGTGCGTGGGTGGCGCCGAGCTCGAGGGCCGTGTCGAGCCTCGCGGTCACCACATCGACCGCGATCAAGGGCTGTATCCCGATCAGGTGAGCAGCCATCACCGCGGCCATGCCCACGCCGCCCGCCCCGACAACGGCGAGCGAAGAGGCCCCGTCGAGGGCGAGCGCATTCACGACGGCTCCCGCGCCGGTCAAGATACCGCATCCCAGCACGGCACGGATCTGCAGCGGTACCGAGGGGTCGACCACGACCACGGAGCGCGCCGGGACGATCGCGTGGGTCGCGAACGCCGACTGCTGGAACCATGCTCCGTTGATCCACTCCAACCCCAGCCTCATCGTCGGTGACCCGTCGGATCTCCTGCCGTCGAGCGACAGCGACAGGTTCGACGGGCAGTGGAACGGTTGGCCATCGAGGCACTGCCGGCAGGTCCCGCAGCTCGGGTACGACATGACCACGCAATCGCCGGGCGAGACTCCCTCCACTCCGGGACCGCATGCGACCACGGTCCCGGTGCCCTCGTGCCCCAGCACGCATGGAGGTTCCAGCAGGGTCTTGCCCTGCACGTCGGTGTGGCAGACGCCGCAGGCCTCCACTTGAACGAGCAACTCGCCGGCACGCAGATCGTCCAGCTCGATCTCCTCGAGCACGAACTGCCCGCCGGTCTCGTGGAGAACGGCTGCGACTACGTGTCCTGCGAGCCCGCTAGCCAACGCAGGCACCCGCGGCGGCCCCAGCTCTCACCCGAGTCACCATATCCTCCGGGGGCTACCCGGCCGGGTTGACGAGGCGGCCTACGAACAGCAGGGCTCCGGTGTCCTGGTGGACGATGGCCCACAGGAAGGGCCGGTCGGCGACGATCGTGAGATCGGGTTCGGGGGGCAGCGACGTCGGGAAGGCCACGGCGGTGGCCGCGGCCGCCTCGGTGCCTTTCTCGTCAACGATCACCTTGGCTCCGTGGAGCGCGGCGCTGATGAAGATGTCGGGTGCTATCCCTCCGAAGGGGGCGCCGGGGCAGAACCCCTGCGGGCAGAGCCATTCGAACAGGTCGGCCGGCGGCAGGGTCTGCTCCCACTTGGGCATCGCCAGTTGGACGGTCCCCGTTCGGGCGGCGCGTGACAGTCCGGTCAAAGCGGCGGCGTCGAGCGATTCCTCGACGGCTGGAAGGCCGGCAGCGTCGTGGGGGACGATGAGCCACATGGCGAGCTCGCCGCCCTCATAGGGGAGCTCTACCGCGTCGGCTTCGTCGAGCAGGACGTAGCGGCGCTCGCGCGGGCTCTGGTCTCTCATGAACGGCACCGTTACCCACTGGTTGCCGCCGGTGTTGAACTGGCCGTCCTCGGTCAGCTCGGCGAAGAACTGCCTGCTCCAGTCGGCCTTGAGGTACACGGTGTTCACGAGCACCAGCTTCTGGTCCTGGACCGTGCCGGCGTCGACGATCATCGGGATGAGCCCGCGGGTGCGCTCCGACGCCCATCGGTTGATGGTGTCGGCCGCGGCCGCGCCGTCGGCGGTGTCGACCGGCTCGATCGCCGCTCCGTACTGGCGGGCGGCGGTGGCGAGGAAGTCGGGCAGCGGCGAGAACCCGTCGTCGGGGAAGAGTTGGTTGGCCACCTCCAGGGTGGTGGGCTCCACTGAGGCCTCGGCCAGCCTGAGATCGACGGCGTTGGCCGCGCTGTGGGTGCCGGCTTCGGGGAACCCGAAGATCTCATCGAGGGATGCCCCGGAGTCGGCTGATGCCCCGGCCCGCTCAGGCTGAAGGCCATTCCGATGCTCATCGGGCTGGAGACGGCGTTGCCGGTCAGGTGCCGGTGGAAGCTCCATCCGGCTGCGTTGACACCGGCAACCCATTCGGTGACGGGGGCGTCGGGATCGGCCGGCAGCCGATCAACGACCGGATCCGACGGCGTGGTGGTGGTCGTAGGCGGTTGGGTGGTTGTGGTTGTGGTGCCGGGTTCCGGTTCTG
>VYCM01000003.1 GCA_009843915.1 Acidimicrobiaceae bacterium
GACCACGACGACGAAGGCCACGACGACCACGACGAACACGACGACGAAGGCCACGACGACCACGACGACGAAGGCCACGACGACCACGACGAACACGACGACGAAGGCCACGGCCACCACGACCACGCCCACGGAGCGGAAGATCCGCATGTGTGGTTCGACCCCCACCGCGTGGCGGAGGCTCTGCCGGTCCTCGCCCAGGCACTCACGGCCCACGCCGGCCTCGACCCGGCTGCAGTCGAAGCGTGCATGAACAGCTACCGGGCAGAACTGGAGGCGGTGGACGCCGAGATCGCCGCCAAGGTTGCGCAGCTACCCCCCGAGAGCCGCAAGCTGGTCACCAACCACGACGCCTTCGCGTACTACGCGGCCCGGTACGGATTCGAGGTCATCGGCACGGTCATCCCGTCACTGTCGAGCATGGCGGAGGCCAATCCCGCCGGGCTCGAGGAGCTGGCCGAGATCATCGAGCACGAGGGAATCAGGGCCATCTTCGCCGAGACACAGCACTCCGGCGACGACATCGAGGCTCTAGCTGACCGGATCGGCGGCGTAGAAGTGGTCACCCTCTACACCGGCAGCCTCGGGCCTCCCGGCAGCGGCGCTGAGACCTACACCGGATACCTGCGCACCAACACCGACCTGATAGTCGACTCCCTCAACTGAGCCGAGATCGAACAATCCGTGACGCAGTTCCTCGCCGACCCGCTAGCAGGACTAAGTCCTGCTAGCGACACCGGCAGGCGTTCGACATCGATTGGGACGGGGACCGGGTAGTCAGCCTGGAGCCGCGACGGCACACTCGATCAGCGCCAAGCCACATGAAAGGGATACAGACAGAGATGACCGTGACGACGAGTAGCCACGTGACTGAGATGCCGGCGGCCGCTCCCGAGGAGGCGGCCGACCACTTCGAGCGGCTGCTGGCGTTCGAGACCGACTGCTGGGACGTGCACGAGTCGATGAAGGACGGACCCGACTTCGTCCTGTTGCACGTCAACGGCGACCAGGCCGGCTTCGACGCCGGCCACGTGCCTGGAGCGACCTTCATGCACCACTCGACCATCAATGAAGTGACGCTGGCGCCCTACCCGGACGGCACTCTGTTCGTGGTGTACTGCGCAGGGCCGCACTGCAACGCCGCCGACAAGGCCGCGGCCCGTCTCTCGCGGCTGGGGCGGCCGGTCAAGAAGATGATCGGTGGCAAGATCGGCTGGCTGGACGAGGGCTACGAACTCGCCAAGGCTTGATGCACGGGAGTTGATGTACGCCCAACGCCCCGGGTTGTACAGTCCGCGCCAGAGAGCGAGGACGAACGGGGACGGGAGGGCGACACGCGCCGACCGGGATTCAACGAGCACGGTGCCGAGATCACCGCGCCGCGCATCTTCAGTTGGGACGCACTCGACGGGGTGCGCTGGGACGACGACGGGGTGGACGCCAAGATCGTCACCGGTGAGCACATGCACCTCATCCGGGCCGTCTACGAGCCGGGCGCGACCTACGAACTGCACAGCCACCCCTACGAGCAGTTCAGCCTGCTGCTGTCGGGGCGACTGCTTCTGACCGTCGGGGACGAGACCCGCGAGATCGGGCCGGGCGACGGCTGGTACGCGCCCGCCGACGTGCCCCACGGAGGCAAGGTTCTCGGCGACGAACCGGCCGTCTTCCTCGACGTGTACTCACCGGCAACAACCGCCATCCTGCGCATCTTCGCAACCGCGAGACCGGTTCCGGCCGGCGAGGAGCCTCAAGGTTGAGCATGCAGAACGTCTTCGAGGCCGTCTCAGACGCATCGGAGGTTGCGACCGCGGTGACCCGCGACGGCTACGCGGTGGTGCGCGACGCCATGAACGCCGACACCCTGGCCGCGGTCGCGGCCGATCTGCAGCCGTATCTCGACGCCGCCCACACCGGCCACGAGGAGTTCATGGGCAGCCTTACCAAGCGATTCGGCGCGCTCGTGGCGAAGACCACAGCGGTGCAAGCGCTGATCATGCACCCGACAGTGCTGGCGGTCGCTGACCATGCCCTGCTGCCGAGCTGTGCGACCTACCAGCTCCACTACACCGGCGTGATGCATCTCGAGCCGGGCGAGAAGCAGCAGACGATGCACCGCGACACGTCGGTCTATCCCTTCGCCAACCCGTGCCCCCCGCTGACGGTGGCGACCATGTGGGCGGTCACCGACTTCACGCCCCAGAACGGCGGCACCCGGATCTGCCCGGGCAGCCACCAGTGGGCGAATGACCGTGCGCCGACGCGCGCCGACGTGATCGCCACCGAGATGCCGGCGGGCTCGGTCCTGATCTACCTCGGCAACGTGGTCCACGGCGGCGGCTCGAACCGCTCGGACCGCGCCCGCACCGGCGTCGCGCTGCACTACTCCCTCGGGTGGCTGCGCCAGGAGGAGAACCAGTACCTGGCCGTCACCGAGGAGCAGGCGCGGACGCTGCCCGACGAGCTCCAGGAGCTGATGGGGTACTCCCTGGGGTCGTCCAACTTCGGCTTCGTCGACCACATCGCACCCAAGGACTACCTCCATGGCGTCCGGGACCCGGCCGCGAGTGACCTGAGCCCGACCGGGATGAGCGAACGGGTCGATGCGCTGGAGCGCTTCCACGTCAGCCACACCGCCCGGGGCCCCACCCGCCACTACGACATCGACACAGACTGACGTCTCGGGGCTGGAAGCGCCTACTCCAGCAGAGGCGGCGATGTCAGTGGTTGAGTAGCGTCTTGACGACAGAGGTGACTCGGTAACTCGCGCCTGCGTCGATCTGACCGAATCGATGCACGAGGCGACGGCGGTTGACCGACCGGATCAACTCGCACTGGGCGTAGCTGGTCTCGTCGAGACCTGTCTCTGCGCCTGGCTCGATCTCAACGTGAAGCGAGAGCCCGAGCCGGGTCGTCGTCAGCGGCGCCACGATCACGAACGGGAAGTCCGGACCGAACGTCTCTGGTGGCCCCAGAACGAGCGCCGGCCGGAGGGCGGCAGGCTCGCCAGGATACGGATCACCGAAGTCGACGAGCCAGAGGTCGTCAACCGAGGCCATCGGGAACCGACGTGCCCTCGGCTTCGGTCAGGTAGGACGCCCACGCCTCGGGATCGCTGCGCAACTCGGCGATTTCGGCCGTGACTCGGCGGGCGAACCGCTGACGCCTGAGCGCTTCTACCGCGTCTCGCACGGTGTCGATGAGCGATGCATCGGCGGCGTCGCTGAGTTCGACCAACCGGGCGTGAGTATCGGTGTCAATTCGGATCGTCGTGGTAGCCACACCCTTAATCTACATTTTGCATGCGCAATTGTCTACTATCCGGAGGCGGCAACACTACCGGAGCGTTAGAGTCGAGCCAGCCGACTCCAGGGGGCAAGATGCGACGCTTCATCATTGAACGGGACATTCCCGACATCGGTTCGGCCGAACGCGAGCAGCTGCGGGCCGCGGCCGGACAATCCAACTCGGTCCTGCGGGCCATGCAATCCGAGGGCAAGGCCATCCAGTGGGAGCACAGCTACGTGGCCGGCGACAAGACCTTCTGCGTCTATGTCTGCGACGAACCGGGGCTGATCGACGAGCACGCCGAGCGCAGCGGGTTCCCGGCGACGGTGGTCACCGAGGTCGGCAAGATCATCGATCCCAC
>VYCM01000050.1 GCA_009843915.1 Acidimicrobiaceae bacterium
CCAGTCCAGCCGTTCCAGCAGCACGTAGGCGGTGCCCGCGGTGGCCACCAGGCCGAAGAACACGAACACGAACACCTCGCCCAGCCCCAGATAGCCGTACGGCTTGGGCCCGCCCGTGTAGGCCCATCCTGCGGCCAGGCACACCGCTCCCGCCGCCAGCAGCCCCCAGCCCGCAACCGCCGCCAGCACCGCGCCGGCCGCGGCGGCCACCGCAAGAGCGGAGAACGCGGCCCACTTGACCCGGCGGGCCTCGACCAGCCCGGAGCCCACCAGCCGGCGGGGACCGATCCGGGTGGAGTCGTCGGTGCCCCGGACGCCGTCGGAGTAGTCGTTGGCGAAGTTGACCCCCACCTGCAGCGCCATGGCCACCAGCAGCGCGACTCCGGCACGCCACCATGAAGTGTGCGCACCCTCCCCAACCGCCACTGCCGTTCCGGTGGCCACGGGGACCAGCGCCGCGCTCAGCGTGCGGGGACGGGCCCCGGCCACCCAGAACCGGATACCTGACATCTTGCCGGTCTATGCCTCTGCGACGCGTCGGCAGGAGTTCAGGGCACCATGCACTTGTAGCCGAGGCCCCTGATGGTGACGATACGCTCGGGCTGGGCCGGGTCGCGCTCGATGCGGGACCGCAGCCTCTTGATGTGCACGTCGAGGGTCTTGGTGTTGCCCACGTAGTCGAACCCCCAGACCCTGTCGATGAGGGTCTGGCGGCTCACCACGAACCCGGCGTTCTCCATGAGCAGGGCCAGCACCTCGAACTCCTTCAGCGGCAGGCGCTCCAGCTGGCCGCCGATGGTCACCTCGTGGCGGTCCCGGTCGACGGTGACGTCGCCGATGCGGAGGTTGGTTGCGCCGTTGGAGGAGCTGACCGGCCGGGTCCGGCTGCGGCGCATCACGGTGCGCATCCGGGCCACCAGCTCCCGCACCCGGTAGGGCTTGGCCACGTAGTCGTCGGCGCCGACCTCCAGCCCGACCACCGTGTCGATCTCCTCCCGGCGGGCCGACACCATGATGACCGGAGTGTCGGCGAGGGAGCGGATGCGACGGCACACGTCGATCCCGGACAGGCGGGGCAGCATCACGTCGAGCAGCACTATCTCGGGCTCAAGAGCCTCGAACATGGCCAGAGCCTCCTCGCCGTCGGCGGCAACGTCGACTACGAACCCCTCGGCCCCGAGCGCCACCTGCAGGCCCTCCCGATACGAGGGCTCGTCGTCGACGACCAGTACCCGGACTCCAGCGCTCACTGGCGCCAGTCTGCCCCACCGTCGGTTCGAGCGCCCATCGAAGGCCGAAAGCAGTCGTGTGCTCGGCCTCTAGGCTCGGTCTATGAACCGGCTCGGCGGCGAGACCAGCCCCTACCTGCGCCAGCATCGCGACAACCCGGTGGACTGGTACCCGTGGGGTCCGGAGGCCTTCACCGCGGCCGCGGAGCGGGACCGGCCGGTGCTGCTGTCGGTGGGATACTCCAGTTGCCACTGGTGCCACGTGATGGCCCACGAGTCCTTCGAGGATCCCGACACGGCAGCCGTGATGAACCGGCTGTTCGTCAACGTCAAGGTCGACCGGGAGGAGCGTCCCGACGTCGACGCCATATACATGGACTCGGTGCAGGCCATGACCGGCCGGGGCGGCTGGCCCATGACTGTGTTTCTCACCCCCGACGGCCGGCCCTTCTTCGGCGGCACCTACTACCCGGACCGGCCCCGCGGTCAAATGGCCTCGTTCCGGCAGGTGATGGAGGCCATCGACGAGGCCTGGACCAACCGCCGGGCCGACGTGCACGCCCAGGCCGACCAGCTGGTGGCGCTGATCGATCGGACGTCGCGTGCCGCCGCTTCATTGAGCGAGGAGGCCTCCGATTCCCCCGATGGGCGGACGCTGGACCGGGCCGGCGACGCCATCCTGGCGTCGTTCGACCCCCAGTGGGGCGGCTTCGGCGGAGCGCCCAAGTTCCCCGCGGCCATGACCCTGGCCTCGGCACTGCGCATCCATCACCGCAGCAACCGCCCCGAGCTGCTGCGCGCGGTGCGGACCAGCCTGGACGCCATGGCATCCGGCGGGATCTACGACCATCTCGGCGGCGGGTTCGCCCGCTACTCGGTGGACCATCGGTGGCTCGTGCCTCACTTCGAGAAGATGCTCTACGACAACGCCCTGCTGACCAGGGTGTACCTGCACGCCTGGATGCTGACGGGCGAGCCGGTCTACCGCCAGGTGGTGGACGAGACGATCGGCTACGTGCTGCGGGACCTCTGCCATGGCGACGGAGGCTTCTACTCGGCCGAGGACGCCGACTCCGAGGGAGTCGAGGGCAAGTTCTATGTGTGGTCCGAGCCCGAGCTGCGGGCGGTGGTGCAGAACGCGGCGGGCACCGAGGCCGCCGACGCGGCGGCAGCCTGGTGGGGAGTGACCCCGGCCGGGAACTTCGAGGGGTCCAACATCTTGAACCGACCGGTGCGCGGTGACCTGATCCGGCCCGAGGAGGTGGAGGCCGCCCGCCAGGCGTTGTTTGTTTGCCGGGAGAGCCGGGTGCGCCCCGGTCTCGACGACAAGGTCCTCACCGAGTGGAACGGCCTGATGCTGTCTGCGCTGGCCGAGGCCGCCGCGGCCACCGGCGATCCGCAGTGGCGGGCGGCGGCGCTGGCCAACGGCGAGTTCCTGGTGTCCAACCTGCGGCGCGACGACGGCCGATGGCTGCGCTCCTGGCAGGCCGGTGACGGCGAGCGTCCGGCCCAGGCCCGCCACCTGGCCTACGCCCAGGACTACGCGGCACTGATCGACGCCTTCACCCGGCTGGGAGAGCTGTCCGGCCAGGCCCGCTGGATCGGCGAGGCCCGGTCGGTGGCCGACGGCTTGCTGGAGCTGTTCTGGGACGACGCGGCTCTAGGGGTCTTCACGACCGGCAACGATGCCGAGAAGCTGGTGACCCGCCCCAAGGACCTGATGGACAACGCCACCCCGTCGGCCCAGTCGCTGGCCGCCTGCGGGCTGCTCCGGCTGGCCGCGCTGACCGGCGAGTCCCGCTACGACGAGCACGCCCGCCGCATCATCGAGTTGTTCAGTTCGGCTGCGGCTCAGCACCCCACCGCCTTCGGCCGTGCGTTGGAAGCGCTCGACATGGCCACCCACGGCCTCGACGAGATCGCCGTCGTGGGCGACCGGGCCGACCTAGTGGCCGCGGTGCAGACCCGCTACCTGCCGGGCGCGGTCCTGGCCTGGGGCGAGCCCTACGACTCCCCGCTGTGGCACGACCGCCCCGAAGGCTTCGCCTACGTATGCCGCAACTTCGCCTGCCAGTCCCCCGCCGCCACCACCGAGGACCTGATAGCCCAACTCCAGGACTGACGGTTGACGGTGGTGCTCAGCTCCCGGCGGGCTGGGTCAACAGCGCGATCCAGATCGACACGGTTGCCAGCACGATCGTCGATACCACGATGTAGAGGTGCCACGCCTGTCGCCTGATGATCTCGGCAAGATCGGTGGCGGTCTGGGCCTTGATCTCGGCGAGTTCGGTGGCGGTCTGGACTTTGATCTCGGCGAGTTCGGTGGCGGTCTGGACTTTGATCTCGGCGAGTTCGGTGG
>VYCM01000085.1:0-249 GCA_009843915.1 Acidimicrobiaceae bacterium
ACCGACACGAAGTTCTCAAGCTCCCGCAGCGTGACCTGCCGTTGCATCGGATCCCCCTCGGCTCGCTCATACCTAGAAAAAATTGATGTGATAGAAAATTTATAGCAAGTTCACTTATGAGCGTCAAGGGAGGGTTGCATGCCGGGTCGGACGTGTTGGTAGAGGTCCATGGTGAATGAGACGCTGGCGTGGCGGAGGCGTTCGCTGACTTGGGAGTTGACACCTTGTGACAGCAGGATCGTGGCGTGG
>VYCM01000085.1:259-2089 GCA_009843915.1 Acidimicrobiaceae bacterium
GATCGAGAGTGGCGGGAAGGCGTTCGAAGGTCTGGCTGCTGAGGTCGGGTGGACGGGCGATCCGTCCGGTTTGCGAAGACGTAGCCGTCCTTGTGGCGGCGACCGGTGGCCATCCGCTCTCTGAACTGGCGCCGTCGGTCCAGCCGCAGTTGTGCGACGGTGTGGGGGATCGAGGTCGATGGTGCGGCGGCTGGTGGGCGGTAACAGGTCCTGGTGCCTTGTGGACTCCACCTGTTCTACGGTAGCTCTGGGATACTAGGACCAGCGTTAGGAGCCGCATGCCTTCACAGCTTCCCGATTACAGCGACTCGGTTCGTGCTGCCGCTGCCCGGTATTGGGCGGTGCGCCGCTCGCAAGCTCAAGAATCTAAAGGCAGGGGCGTTTCAGACACCGGCATCCGGGCCGAGGTAACGGGAGGGCGCCACATGGACGCGCTCCACGACTTGGTGGTGAGCGTCTTCGTGGACGCCGGGATTCCGGCTCAGCTGATTGATGTAAAGCGGCGTCCGATTGCCGGATACTTCCGTCGCGACAAGAGATGGGATGTCGTGGTGATGGTCAAGGATCGAGTGGTTGGCATCGTCGAGTTGAAGTCGATGGCGGGCGATAGCGGGGGCAAGAACTACAACAATCGCACTGACGAGGCGCTGGGCCAGGCCGTGGATGTTTGGAAGGCGGTGGAGCGTGAGATCATCAGTTCGTTGCGCCCTTGGCTCGGCTACTTCATGCTGCTGGAGGACAACGAGGCCTTCACGAATGTGGTCACTCCGCAGAAGGCCGTGTGGGAGACAGATCCGGTCTTCGACGGCGCCAGCTATGCGGATCGGTATGTGATTTTCTTCGAACGGATGATCCGTGAGCGGCTCCTGGACGCGGCCTGCGTAGTGCTCTCTGAGAAGGACTCGGCGGAAGTGCGGTTCCCCTCGGACTCCTTGAACTTCCAGGCGTTCGCAGCCGCGATCCATGGGCGCTGCCTTCAGTTCATGGCCACGAACTCTGACATCGACTGGGAGGCAGGGGAGTAGCCCAAGTCAGTCGTCGGTAGTGCCTCAGGGACCGTATGCCGTGGCGTCAAGGAGGTCGGATAGGTCGATCCCGTAGAGGGCTGCGGCCACATGGGTGGCTGCGGCTCGGTCCCTGCTCCTGAATGCCTGCGCGAGCGCAGACGCGTTCGCTGCGTCGATGGCGTCCGGCGCGGGGACCCGGACCTTTCGTAGGTACTGGGCCTGGAACCGGTAGGTGCCGCCGCGCATCTTCACGCAGTAAGCACCGACGAACAGGTTGGCGATGTCCGACAGCAGGAGTCCTCCCAGCACTTCAAGATCCCACTTGTCGGATACGACGTAGTACAGGTTGTGGTGGGGATAGAACTCACCGGTGTCCAGCACCGGATGAGCCGCCGACTTGAGGTCCGGAAGCACTATTTTCGGCCTTGCTTGAAGGCCTGGATCCACCCGGTCGATCGTTCGGTACCAGGACTCTGGCCGGTTACGAGCCACGTAACGCTGTCTGATCCTGCCGCCGTGGCGCTGCAAGTACGAGGCGAGGCCGGGATACTCCCCGAGATCGACGAGGCGGCCTTCTTCCCACGGGTTCACGAGGAACCGCCCGCTCCATCGTGGCGTGCCTGAAACGATGTCCCGCGCGGTCAGCATTGGCAGCAGGCGACAGCGCTCGACCTCCGGCGCGTCCTCCACTACAAAGACATCGTCGCAGCCGGTGGCGAGACCGATACCGACACGGGTGCCTGTGCGCCAGTCCTCGAGGGGGTCGAAGCGCTCCTCTAGATCCGAAATCAGTTCCAACACGCCGGGCGGCCCAGACGGCCAG
>VYCM01000085.1:2099-3557 GCA_009843915.1 Acidimicrobiaceae bacterium
CCTCGCGGCACCGAAGCGGCTTCCGCCAGGAGCAACATCGTGGCCATCGGCAAGCCATTGGGTGAGGGTTCGGCCGTCGTTCGCATCGAATCCGTCGGTGGCGTTGACGACATGGGCCGGACCCTGCGGCCCGTTGCGCAGCACGGTGATCGCCGGATAGGCAGACACCGACTCCTCGAATGCCTCCACAGCGTGCATCACCACTACTGTGTCCACCGCGTACTCGGAAGCGACCAGCGCCCGCAGGCGCTCTCCGTATTGGTTGTGCATCCAGCGGTCTGCGCAGATGAACGCAAGCCTCCCGTCGGGGCCGAGTATCGACAGGCCCTTCTCGAAGAAGCCGACGTAGAGATCGGCTCGGCCCCGCATGGTTGCACACTCGGACCGATACGCCGCGCTGACCTCAGTTGGAACGTCCTCGAGCCTGACATAGGGCGGGCTGCCCACCACGAAGTCGGCCTGCCGGGATTCGTCGACTCCGGTGCCCAGCAGGAAGTCCCCCTGACCAACCCACTCCGTGCTGAGGCTCTCGGCGACAGCGGCCGGCTGGTCGAGTTCGACAAGTCGGGTCGCAACAGATTCGCGGGCAGCGTCGACGTTGCGGTCAAGCAGATCGAACGCCCTGATAGCCGGCCCCATGTCGGCAACCGAGCGGCCATGTGTTACGCAGGACTCCACCAGCCGCTCAACGATCGGAACCATGAAGGCACCGGCCCCGCATGCGGGCTCCACGATCACTGAAGCCCCCAAGTCAGCAGAGGCCCGGTAGCCGGCGAGGTCCAGGATCAAATCGACCACCCAGCGGCGGGTGAACACCTCGCCGTGCGTTCCGTCCGGATCGACGGTCCAAGTCGGCATCGGCCTGGCAGCCTCCATCAGCTTGGGCTGGCGGTGCCGGGTCATCGGCATCACCCCTTGCCACGCAAACTACATGAACGCCATTTCACGGACAGGCACCCTAAAGACGCCGTGCGACAAGAGGAGTTGGAGTCTTCGCTGGGGCTGTTGCGCCCCGGCAGGGCTCAGACTCTCGGAGTCGCGCAGGAATGCCCCAGTCTCATCATGCGTCGGCACCGTTGGCCTGGGCGCTAGTCGGTGCTCCGGCTGTTGCGGCGCAGTCGGATCGCCGTCAGGAACGCCTCGTCGGTGTAGTAGCGCACCGCGACCTCGTATTCGGCATCAGGTGCGGTGCCGACGCTCGCTTCTAGCTCAGCAAGCGTTACAGGCTCCTCAATGGAGTCTTGGCCGGTGCCGGCGTCAGGCACAGTTGTCATGACCTACGAGACCGTATCCGGCTCAATAGGGCGTGGCCTGGCGTGCTGCAACGGTCGTGATCGGCGACACCGACGCGCATGCTTCTAGTCCGTGACCGCCACGAAATACTCGTAGCAGTAGGCATCGCTGTACTGGCGGCGCATGTCGATTTCGCGCTGGGTCTCGTCGATCAACGCGCCCGCG
>VYCM01000107.1 GCA_009843915.1 Acidimicrobiaceae bacterium
ATCAGACCACAAACCCCGCGGCGAACCATTAGCCCCATCCAACACCACCTCATGATCCGAGCCAGCACCCTGCACCACCACCACCGCATCATCACCAACCGCCCACAACACAACCCCATCACCCCACAACCCCCACACCGGACCCAAAACCTCATCACCAACATCAACAACAGGAGGAGGAGGAACAGAAGGACGAGGAGGAGTAGTAGTAGGAGGAGGAGTACCACCACCACCGGTATCATTGTCGCGAACAGTCACAGTAGCAGACTGAGGGCTGCCTACAGTGTAACCGCTGTTGGTGAGAATGGTGACCGTCACTGAACCGTTCGACTCGTCGGCGCTGTCATCAACGGTCGCGAGGCTGATCGCCGCGCTGGCGCCGCTGAGTCTCACGGTCCGGTTGCCGGTACCACCGGTGAGGAAGCTGCCCGACTGAGACACCCGATAACGCACCGTGATCGAGCTGGTGGCAGCAGGAGAAGCGCTTATCGTGAAAGCTGCAGGGGAACCCTCGGTTACCGCGGCGGCGCTGCGCGTCACGCTCAGGCGCGGCTGCGTGGCTGGGTCGTCGTCGTCGTTGACGGTGACGGTCGCGTCCCCGGCGGTGTTGCTGATGGTGTAGGCCGAATCAGCGTCAATCGTGACGGTGACCGAGCCGTTGTCCTCGTCGTTGCTGTCGGCTTGGGTAGGCACCGAAACTGTCGCCGTGCCAGACGATCCGATTGTCACCTGTTTGGCTCCGCGGTCCCCGGATGCGACGTAGCTGCCTGTCTGGGTGACCGTGTAATGCACCGTCACGGTGTCAGAGCCCGTCGGCGCGGGCGACACCGACACGGTGAACGACGCAGCCGTGCCCTCGGTCACCGGCGACGTCCCCGCGGTGACCGACGCCACCGGCAGCGACCCGTCGTTGTCGTTGACGGTGATAGTAGCGGAATTGGGGCTGCCTCTTGTGTAGCCGGTGCCGGAGAAAATCGTGACGGTGACCGAGCCGTTGTCCTCGTCGGCGCTGTCGTCCTCGGTGGCCACAGTAAAAGTCACGCTGGTGGACCCGCCCGTGAGATCGACCATCTTGATGCCGCGGTTCCCCGAAATCACGTAGTCGCCGCTCTGTGAGACGTTATAGCGAATCGTGATAGTGCTCGTCGGGGCAGGCGACGCCGTGATGGTGAACGACGCGTTTTGGCCTTCCACAATAGGACTCGTGTCCCTAGTGATGGTCAACTGCGGCTGCGTGGCTGGGTCGTCGTCGTCGTTGACGGTGACGGTCGCGTCCCCGGCGGTGTTGCTGATGGTGTAGGCCGAATCAGCGTCAATCGTGACGGTGACCGAGCCGTTGTCCTCGTCGTTGCTGTCGGCTTGGGTAGGCACCGAAACTGTCGCCGTGCCAGACGATCCGATTGTCACCTGTTTGGCTCCGCGGTCCCCGGATGCGACGTAGCTGCCTGTCTGGGTGACCGTGTAATGCACCGTCACGGTGTCAGTGCCAGTCGGGGCGGGTGACACCGACACGGTGAACGACGCAGCCGTGCCCTCGGTCACCGCCGAACCGCCAGTGACCGAGACTACCGGCAGCGTCACCCCACCGTCGTTGTCCCAGACAGGCACGGTGACTGAGTTCTGTGTGCTGCTCACCCGGTACGTTGTGTGCTTGTTCAGCGTGACGGTGGCCGAACCCGACGACTCGCTGGTCTGGTCGTTCTCGGTGCATACCATCACGGTCACCGAACTGCCAGTGAACGAGACAGTCTGATCGCCTTGGTCGGCGTCACACACGAAGTCGCCGGTCTGGGTGACGGTGTAGCCAACGCTGATCGTGCCCGGAACGGCCGGCACCCCGCTGATGGTAAACGTGATGTTGGCGCCCTCGGTGACCCCCGAGCTGGCCGATGCCACCGTGAGCTCGGGCCCCACGTACTCGAGCAGCGGCGACAGGGCATAGAGGTACCGCGCGTTCTGCTTGGGCCGCTCGCTTTGAGGCCCGGTAAGAAGGCTCAGAGGAGTGCTCATCGAACTGGTAGTGCCGAGGTCGGCGATGCGGGGGGTGGCGGTGCCCAGTTCGAGTCCGCCTTGGCCGGTGCCGCTGGAATTGCTGCCGGTCCAGATGCCGTTGCCGTTGAGAAGGTCGCCGCTGTTGTCGACGTCGACCGTGCTGCCCGATTCGTCCACAGCGGCGCGGCTGTCCCAGTCGCCGTCGTAGAAGTCGGCGTAGTCGTCCGCCGCCTTGTCGCCGCCGATCCAATAGATCGGCACGCCCACCCCGTCGACCGTGGTGTTGGTGTCGGAGTTGTCTGTGGCGTCCACCGCGGCAGTTGAGGCGACAGCCCGGAACCCACTGGCGAAGGCGACGATCTCGGCGTGGCCAGCGGCGGCCCGTGTCTGCACGAACGCGTTGTAATCGGCGATATCGGCCGAGGCGGCGTTGCGCTTGGTCGAGGTCACGAACAGCAGCCGGAACCGGTCACCGTAGCTGAGGCCCGAGGGTATCAGGCTGGCGCCCTCCTCCAACGTCCCGCCCACGGGGGCGGCCTCGTTGTCGATGATGGTCGCGGTGTGGACGCTCTGGGTGCCCACGGTGTAGCCGCTGCCGGAGCTGAGGGTCAGGATGATCGTCTCGGCGTCCTCGTGGTCGTCGTCGTCGGCGACGGCTAGCGAGATGGTCGCGGTCTGGGCGCTGGCGGCCACGGTGACGCTGCCGGAGGGCGCGGTGTAGTCGCTGCCCGACGTGGCAGTGCCAGAGGTCGTGTAGGCCACGGTCACCGGTGAGGTGACGACCCGGTCGAGGATCACGGTGACGAGCCGCGGCGAGGTGGCCTCCAATGCGCTCTCAGCGCTCTGGGTGAACGACACCACCGGCGGCGGCAGGTCATCGTCGGTGAGGTCCAGCGTCGCCGAGCTCACCGTCACGCCCGAGAGCACCCCCGACACCGTGATCGTCTCGGGGGATTGGTAGGTGCTGTTGTTGGTGGGGGTAAGCGTAAACATGGCGGTCCCCGACGCCTGGTTCGCGTTGATGGTGAGGGAGAAACTACTCACCGGGGAGAACCCGACCACGCCCGGAGTGCCCGATCCGGCCACCGACACGGTGACGGTCTTGGCGGTGCCGAAACGGGTGGATCCCAGGATCGTCGCGGTCACCGTCACCTGCGTCGCGCCGTCTCCTTCGGTCACGGCCGTGGGACTAACCGACAGTTCGATGCTGCCCGGCGCACCGTCGTCGTCGGTGACAGTGAACGTGGTGCTAGCGACGGTGACGGCGGAGAGGGTGCCGCTGAAGGTGATGACGGCATCGGTCTCGTC
>VYCM01000111.1 GCA_009843915.1 Acidimicrobiaceae bacterium
GGCTCAGGCTCATCAGCATCACGATCGTCCGGTTGAAGAACTGGCGGCGGCTCACCCCGATCGTCTCGGGATCGGGCGGGACATAGGGCGCGGGCGGTCCGCCGCCTTCCGCCGGCTCCAGCGCGCCGCCGGCCCGAGCCGCGGCCGCGGCCTTCTCCACTTCCCGGCCGGTGGGCGGCGCCTCGGCCCTCAGCACCACCGATGATCGGTCCCGGCTTCGGGTCTCGCGCGACAGCATGCCGATGGCAGCGTCCGACTGGCGCCGGCGGACCGCGGCGAGCACCGCCACGATGGCCAGCACGGCCAGCACAGCCACAGCGACATAGATCATCGGTTGCCTCCCAGGGTCATAGCTCGAAGAACAGGCCCGCTTCCCAGGGGAAGACGAAGTTGAAGCCCGGGCCCCTGAAGAAGGAGCCGATGATCACCAGCACTGCCCAGAACATCAGGTGGATGGTCATGAGGCTGATGGCGAACTTGCGGTCCTCAGGCCTCTTGGACGGGTTCTTGTCGATGTAGGGCGCCAGCATCAGGGCCAGCAGCCCGATGCCGGGGATGGTTACGCCCGCCACCATCGGATGGAACATCGTCAGCAGCTCCTGCAGGCCGAGGAAGTACCAGGGGGCCTTGGAAGGGTTGGGCGTCTGGTTGTAGTTGGCCAACTCCAGCAGCGGGGCGTTCACGAAGATCGAGAAGATCAGCGTGAACGCGGTGATGAACAGCGCAGCCACGAACTCCACCACCAGCAGGTGCGGCCACACGTGCACCTTGTCCTGCGGCTTGGATTTCACGTCCTGGATCGAGCCCGACTTGACCACCGTCAGCAGGCGCTGGGTGTGCCCGCCGGGGCCGGTGGCCGGCATCTCCGGCGCGGTCGGCGGGGCGGCTACAGCCACTCCCCCGCCGCCGGCTGCCGCGGCAGGAGCCTCCGCCTCGGGGGCACCGCCGGACGCCTGAGCCCTCGCCGCCTTGGATCGCTCCAGCAGATGGGGCGGGATCTTGCTCGCGGCCTGCTGCTGGGCCTCAGAGGCGCCGTCGCCTGAGCCTGCCTCTGCGGGCCCGCCAGCCGCGGCCGCCTTGGCCGCCTCAGCCTTGGCCCGGGCCTCCTCGGCCCGCTTGCGCAGATGCTCGGGGATCTCCACCATCGCCTCTACCCCTTGCTCCTACAGCGGACCCGAGATGCCGCCGTCTTTGCGGACCCGCCAGAAGTGGACGGCCAGGAAGATTACGAGCACGAACGGCAGCATCAGCACGTGCAGCACGTACCAGCGCAGCAGCGTGTCCGTTCCGATCTCGACCCCGCCGAGCAGCACGAACCGCACCTGGTCGCCGAACACGGGGGTGTAGCCCATCATGTTGGTGCCCACGGTCACCGCCCACAGAGCCAACTGGTCCCACGGCAGCAGGTACCCGGTGAACGACAGCAGCAGCGTCAGCTTCAGCAGGATCACGCCGATGACCCAGTTGAACTCCCTGGGCGGCTTGTAGGCCCCGTGGTAGAACACCCGGGCCATGTGCAGGAACACGGTGATCACCATGAGGTGGGCGCCCCACCGGTGCATGTTGCGGACCAGCAGGCCGAAGGTCACCGAGGTCTGAAGGATGTAGATGTCGTCCCAGGCCTGGGCCGCGGTGGGGCGGTAGAAGAACATCAGGAAGATGCCGGTGACGGTCTCGAGGATGAACAGGAAGAAGCTGAGGCCGCCCAGGCACAGGGTGTAGCTCACCTTCACGGCGTGACGCTTCACCTTCACGGGGTGAAGGTGGTACAGCACGCTGTTCATGATCACGTAGGACCGGTTGCGGGGGCTGTCGGTGTAGCCCTTGCGGAAGATCGACCCGGGCCGGAAGATCGAGGTCCAGGCCTGGGAGCCCTGGACCTGGTCGCCGATCTTCGTCATCTGGGCGGCCAGGCGCTCCGGCAGAGGCGTCCTGCGCTCTTCTGTGTCGATGGCCATGGGTCTCCTGCGGATCGAGTCTGGGGGGTCGAGATTTCTTATGCGAGCCGCATCCCGTAGCCGTAGCCGTGGGAGTTGGTTCTCTGGTGAGGGTCGCCCCCGGGGGGAGGATCGCCCATCTTGCCGAGAATGATGACGCCGGTCGGGCAGCGGTCCACGCACAGCGCACAGCGGGTGCATACGTCGTCGTCGATCGTGAAGATCACCTTGTCGGCGGGGTCTATGCCCGGCAGTTCGGTGCCGACGGCCTCATCGACGGCATCGGGCGTGACCATGAAGATGCACTTCCACGGGCAGATGTCCACGCAGCCCTCGCACATAATGCACTCTGACTGGTCGATGTGGATGAACTGCTTGGGCTTGACGGCCTGTGCGAGCCAGGCCGCGTCTACCTCCTGAAGCACGTAGTCGTCCCGGAACTCCGGCATAGGCGGGTTGGCATCGGTGGTGGTCACGCTTCGGATCCTTCCCGGACCAGGGGGCGCCCGAAGCTGGAGATCTCGACGGCCTCGGCGGCCTCAGCCTTCTTGCCCCGGTTCTGCCACACCATCCACAGCCACACCTGCGCGCCGACGCCGACGACGTAGATCCCGCTGGCGAGGATGTCGCGGATCACTACATAGGTGATCGTGAACGGGAAGCTGCCGCCGTGGGCCTGGGCCCGCAGGATCCCTCCCGGGCCGACGAAGAGCTTGTCCGTTCGCCAGTTGAGCTCGTTGTCAGCCCAGGTGAGCCACTGGTGGGGCACGACCCCGTACACCCAGAACATCGCGAAGAAGACGATCATCGACCCGAACATGGCCTCGCCCCACGTGACCGGGGTCCCCACGGGCCGGCGCTTCGCGTAGGCGAGGATGGCGCCGACAAGTGCGACCGTGACCACGATTGACAGGGCGAAGGCGACCACCGGTACTCCTCGGCGACGACTACTGACGGCTGGCAGTGTAGTCCGAGCAGGGCGGACCCTCTCCGAACCGGCGTAGGTCTATCAGCGCAAGACGCTCGATCCGAACACCGGGACCTGTGATGTGGGCCCGGACGCCTGCTCGGGCGCGGCACCGGCGGAGAGAGGGCCATGCCGAACTTCCCCGATCGGCGGCCATCTCTCCGCCGGAACAGCCTTTACAGTAGCTGAAAATTAACAACATCGCAATCGTGTGCCCCGGCGGGCCGCCGACCGCCGGCTGCGTACAGATCGGTGAGTCCGGTCTCAGCCTCGGAACTTGGAGGCGTAGCCGATGCGCATGGCGGGGCGGAAGATCAACTCGGTGGCCGCGTACATCGATCCGAGAATCCCGTCGAGCACTCCGGCGGTCAGCTGCGAGACCGGCGTCGAGCCCGACAGGAACACCGCGTCCTCGGGTCCGATCTCGAGCTTCAGGCCGGTCAGGCGTCGGTTGCGGCGCAGCAGGTGCTCGTAGAAGCGGGCCTGGTTCTCCTCCGGCGCCGGGACCAGGTAGGTCTCGTAGTGCAGCGTGCGCTGGCCGAGGGTGAACCAGATCGTCCACACCTCCTTCTCCTCGCCGTGGACCCGCACGTACCACCGTCGCTCGTCCTGCGGGCCGCGTTCGACGGCGTCGATGGCGGGGTTCGCGGCCGACGCGGCTGCCAGCCACGAGTCCATTCGCCGCTCCAGAGCGTCGAGATCGGCATCCGACGCAGGCGGCGCCTGGGTCATGGGATCGGAATGGTCTCCCATCGGCTCGGCCTCTCAGACTGTGCAGTCCAACGGAACCCGCGCCGAGAGATCCGCGAAGATCCTGCGCAGCCGGGCGGCGGTGGCAGTCCAGGAGTAGCGGACCGCCGCCTCGGCGCCCCGACGGGCCATCGACGAGGCCAGCGAGGGATCGTCGAGGATGGCGAGCACCGCCTCGGTGTAGCGGGCCGGGTCGCGTTCCGAGATGCGGAAGCCGCTGCGGCCATGGTCCACCAGCGTTCGCAGCCCACCCACGTCGGCCGCGACGACCGGCACCCCACAGGCCGCGGCCTCCAGGGCGACGAGGCCGAACGACTCCGACCGGCTGGGCACGAGGCACACATCCGCGGCCCGGTAGTAGGTCGACAGCAGGTGGTGCGGCTGCGGGGGAACCAACACGACGCGTCCTTGCAGGCGGTGGCGGCGGACGGCGCGGTCGAGGCGCAGGAGCTCACGCTCCCCGTCGGGACCCGAGGCGCCCCCCACGACGAGGAGCTGGGCACCGCCGTAGCGACGGCGGAGGCCGGCGAGGGTCTCAACGGCTACATCGAGGCCCTTCAAGGGCTGTATGCGACCGACGAACAGCAGCACCGGGCCGTCTTCGAGCCCCAGCGCGGCGCGGGCTCCCCGGCGCGACCCCACCGAGAACACGGCCCCGTCGACGCCGGGCGCCACTACGTCGATGCGTTTGGGATCGGCGCCGTACAGCTCCGAGAGCTGCTGCAGCTCCGTCACGGAGTTGGCCGTGATGACGTCGGAGCAGCCGATCACCTCCGCCTCGGCATCGATCCGGCGTTGCGGTTCGGGATCACCGGTCTCGGCCTTGACCCGGGCCAGCGTGTGGAAGGTGGACACTAGCGGCAGGTCGAGCTCGTGCTTCAGGCGATGTCCGGCTACCCCCGACAGCCAGTAGTTGGCGTGCAGGACGTCGACCGGGTGTTCCTGGAGCCATGCTCCGACACCGTCGGCGAAGTCCTCCACCACGCCCGGGAGCGACTCCTTGGACAATCCGGCGGCTCCGGCAGCCACATGGACGACCCTGAATCCCGGCTCCACATCGACGACGGTGGGCGCGTCGCTGTTACGCCTCACGAACACGGTGGCGTCGATGCCTGTCTGGGCCAGCGCGGAGACGAGCTCCCGCACGTAGACGTTCATTCCGCCCGCGTCGCCCCGTCCCGGCAGCACGAGCGGAGAGGTGTGAAGCGACAGGACGGCGGCGCGACTCACGAACGACGGAGGATATCTGCCTTCTGTTGGTCAGCCGCCCGAGACGGGCGGCAGCACTGCGATCTCGTCGTCGTCTCCTACGGGTGCGTTGGGCGCGGTCGGCTCGCCGTTGCACCACACCTGACATGTCTCCAGCAGCCCGGCAAAGTCATGGCCATAGCGGTCGCAGGCCTCTTCCAGGACCTCTCGCACGGTGGCACCGGGCACCCTGTCACGACCGGTCCCGGCCGCCTCCCGAGCCGATGCGAACAGCCGCAGACGCGCCACGGACGCCATGGTAGCCATTGCTCGTGAGCATCCGCGGCCTACTGAGGCCGCCGGGTTACGGTCGCTCGCGATCATGGTCAATCTTCTCGTCGTCCGTCACGCCGAGTCCGTCTGGAACCTGGACGGCCGCTGGCAGGGCCACGCCAACCCTCCGCTGTCGGTTGCGGGCGCGATGCAGGCGCGGGACGCAGCCGCCAACCTGGACGATGTCGAGTGCATCGTCTCCAGCGATCTTGACCGGGCTCGCGAGACTGCCGAGATCATCGCCGAGTCACTCGGCGCCGGGCCGGTGACCACCGATACCGGATGGCGAGAGCGCGACGTCGGTCTGTGGCAGGGCCTCACCAGCGAGCAGATCGAACGGGACTATCCCGGCGCCCTGGCCGCGGGCGACTACCCGCCCGGCTGGGAGAGCGACGAGTCGCTGATCGAGCGTGTGCTGGCCGCCTCGCATCGCATCGCGGCCCGGGTCACGTCCGGTGATGTGCTGGTTGTGTCACATGCCGGTGTTATCTATACACTTGAAAGGTATTTCGGATGCGCCTTCAAGCGGATCCGAAACCTCGGTGGTCTCCGGATCCTGGTGCAGTCGGGTGACGTGCGCCTGCAAGGCCGAATCGCGCTCACTGGCGACGGTGCGTGCCTCACGCCCACTGCGACCCCGGAGCGACGATGAGCACCAGAGGCACACCTCTCGACAGCGCCGAGAAGGCGCCCGTATCACAGAATCTCCCGCCCGTACGGGTGATCCGCAGTCCCAAACGCAACAAGACCGTGTCGGCGCGCATGTCCGACGGCGTGCTGGTCGTCCGAGTCCCAGCCTGGACGACGAAGGAAGAGGAGCAGGCGCTGGTGAGCAAGGTCTTGGCTCGCTTCGAGGAGAAGTGGCGGTGCGGCCATCTGCCGCTGGAGCCCAGGGCTCGCGAGCTCGCAGCCCGCTTCGGCCTTCCCGAGCCGCGCTCAATCAAGTGGTCGTCCCGGCAGCGCCTGCGCTGGGGCTCGTGCTCGACCAGCAGCGGTGACATCCGCATCTCGAGTCGACTGGCCGACGCACCGCCCTGGGTGCTCGACCATGTGATCATCCACGAGTTGGCCCATCTGGTGGTCGCCGAGCACTCACCCGAGTTCCAGGCGATCGTGAACCGCAACCCCTACGCGGAGAGGGCCGAAGGGTACCTGTTGGCTCTGAGCGACATCGGCGGCATGACGCCGGCGTCGGAGGAGGCCCTAGCCAGCTGACTCCTCGAGTTCGGTCGCCCGTGCTTCCGCCCCTTCGAGGTCATCGGAGTCGAGCGCGGCGAGAGCGGCGTCCACAGTGTCCAAGTCTCGCTCAATGCCCTGGAGTTGGGCGGTCTGGCGATCCGCTTCGGAGTCCGGAGGCAGGCTGTCGCTCGCCTCGTCCATGCCTTGACCTTCCGGGAGCGCCGCCCCGCCTGTCTCGCTCATGCGTTGAGAGTAACGGGTTCGCGCCAACGGGCGAGATCTGAGAGACTGGAGCCCATGGCCCGCAACGTGCTTGGTGAGGAGCTGCAGCCGTGCTCCTTCGACCCGCTGACCGGCTGGTTCCGTGACGGCTGCTGCAATACCGACTCCGGCGACTACGGGGTGCACACGGTGTGCGCGGTGATGACCGCCGAGTTCCTTGAATTCTCGAAAGCCGCCGGCAACGACCTCTCCACCCCGCAGCCGGCCATCGGCTTCGACGGGCTGGCGCCGGGCGACCACTGGTGCCTGTGCGCGCCGCGATGGGCGGAGGCGCACGCGGCCGGGGCCGCGCCCCAGGTCGTCCTGGAAGCGACCCACGCCCGCACGCTGGAGTGGGCCAACCTCGCCGACCTCGAGGCTCACCGCTACACCGGCGAGCCAACCTGAGGCCATCCAAAGCGTCGTGGCCGCTGCCAGAATGGGGGTGGGCCGCTAGCTCATCGGGTAGAGCAGGAGACTTTTAATCTCAAGGTGCCGGGTTCGAGCCCCGGGCGGCCCACTGGCCGGAACCTGTATGGCTAGCGTTACCCTCCACTGGCGTGGAGTGGAACCCGGAACCCCAAGATCAGGGTCCGTTCTGGCCCGATACCGCCGAGAGGCGCAGCCCGAGGTGGGTGCCGATACTCGTAGCCGTCGCGTTGGTGATCGTGGTCGTGGGCGGCGTGATCTGGTGGCTCGGCCGAGACACCGGAGACGACGGTGATGCTCCGGCCGCGGCGGACAACACCGAAGAGTTGAGCGAGGACACCGGATCAGACGAACAGCCCGCCATTGAAGACGCCGAACAGACCGCGGAGGCTCCAGCCACCTCGGACGCCTCCGACGCCGCAGATGTGACCGACGCCTCGGACACACCGGACACATCAGCCTCTCCGACCTCCACGACTGTCGCCATTACCACCACGGTCCCGGCCACCACCACCACGATCACGACGGTGCCGCCGGAAAACCCGGGCCAGTTCGGTCCACCGACGCTCAGCAACCGGTCCACCGTCTCGACCGTCGGCCTCGATGAGGTCCACTTCGGAATGACGGTCGCCGACGCCCAGGAAGCCGCGGGGACTGTGCTGGTGCCGGCGGGACCGACAGGCGCCTGCTATCACGTCGTCCCCCACGACGCTCCCGAGGGGATCGTCTTCCTGGTACACGCGGGCACCATCGAGCGCGTGGACATCAACAGCGGGCCGGTCACAACCCGCTCCGGCGTGGGCGTCGGGTCTCCCGAGACCATGGTCACCGACCTCTTCGGCGACAGGATCGAGCGGGAGGTGCGGGTCGACGGCACCGTCGACCTGGTCTTCGTGCCGCGGGACGCGGGAGACCAGAACTACCGGGTGGTGTTCAACATCTCCGAGGGCATGGTGCGGGCCTACAAGTCCGGACGCCTGCCCATGGTGATGCTGGACACCGGCTGCGAGACGTCCTAACCAGAAGGCGGCCCTGAGGCGGAGCTTGCGAGGCCGGGGCCCGAGCGGCCCGTGAGCGCAGCGAACAAGAGCGGAGAATACGGCCGTTTAGGAAGGCGGCTCGCGCTCGTAGCTGTAGCAGTGGATCTCGAACTCCCCGAAGCCGACCTCGGTGGCCTCGCCCGTCTCCAGGTCCAGATCCCGCACGAAGCGGATAGCGGAGGCGCGGATCACATCGTCCTGCAGGTAAAGGTCCAGCGGGCTCTCCAGCGACGGCTCGATTAGCGTCCCGTCCGCTAGGCGAAGGCCGACGTACGGATCGACGAACGAGGCCTCCAGGTACAGCTCAACCAGACCTGCGGAAGCGGGATCGTCGCCCGCCCCCAGCACCACGACGTCACCGGCACCGCGGTCGTGGCAGGTGACGTCGAACTCGTACTGGATGTCGCCTACCTTGGCTGTTCCCTCGGAACGAGGAGGCTCCGGCGGCGCGGTGGTCGTGGTCACGACCTCTTCGGTGACGACCTCCTCGCTTACCAACGGGCCGTCGGCGGTGTCGGCGCAGGCTGATCCGGCGACGGCGACGAGCAGGGCAAGCATGCCGCTCGTCAGACTCATGGGCGTGCCGCGTCGGAGTGACGCCATCGCGCAACGCTACGCGCCGGACACTCGGCACGCCGCATCAAGAGCCCCGACCCGGGTCCCGATGTAGGGTTTGGCGGTGCCGTCCCAGAGCGATCTACGAAAGCGTCGGGTCCGGGCCGCCAGGCAGTCGGCCGGCAGCGGGCAGCGCACCAGCTCCCGCCGGGACCGGCAGCGCCGCTTGGTCGCGGTGGTGGCGGTGCTGGTGGTGACGATGATGGTGGCTTCACTGGCCGTGGGACTGCTCGCCGCCTAATGGGCCGATGAGCACAGCGAAGCGGGAGCGCCAGCGCGAGAACCGGCGCCTGCGCCTGGCCGCCGACGAGACCGCCGCCAAGCAGTACGCCACCCGACGGCGCGTCAAGCTCATCGGCATAGCGGCGGTAGCCGTCGCGGCCGCGCTCGCGGTGCTCGGGTTCCTCCAGCGCAACAACTCCGAGCCCGAACCCGAACCCGTCGCCGAACCTGCTGTTGAGCAGCCCGCTGAGCCTGCCTCTGAGCCCGCGGCGGCAGTGTGTCCGGCCGTCGACGGATCGAGCCCGCGCGTGATCGACTTCGACGGCCCTCACCCCATGTGCATCGACCCCGAGGCTCGCTATGTCGCCACCTTCGACACCAGCGAGGGCGAGATGCGCTTCGAGTTGACCGCCTCTGAGACCCCGCTGACCGTCAACAACTTTGTGACCCTGGCCCGCTGGGGCTACTACGACGGCACCCTGTTGTTCCGCACCGATCCGTCCATCGACATCATCCAGGGCGGCTCGCCCCACACCAACGACAACCGGGATCCCGGTCCCGGGTACACGATCCCCGACGAGCCTGCCTTCGACCTCGACCCCGAGACCGGCGGACTCACCGGGCCGTACCGCTACCAGCCCGGCCAGCTCGTGATGGCCCGGTCAGCCGGGCCGGACTCGGCCAGCGCGCAGTTCTTCCTGACCACCGGCCCCAACGCGTCAAGGCTGGACGGTCAGGGCACCTACGTGGTGTTCGGCCAGACCGATGACGCCGGACTGGCCGTGGCCCAGTCGATAATCGGCCTCCACGAGCCGGGCGGGGCGCTGGGCGGCGCACCGTCGCGCGACGTCACCGTCCATTCGGTGACCATCGAGGAGACCTGAGCAAGAATTGGCCCGGGCCCACCGGCCGAATCAGAATCTCGGGTCGGTTATGGGTGGCATATCCACGAAACCAACCCGAGATTTCCGGCAGCAAAATCTCGGGTTTGTTTTGGGTGGTATATCCGCAGAACCAACCCGAGATTTCAGGGCGCTGCGGGCTGCCAATTCTCCAGAGTGACGGTGGTGCCGCCCCGGCGGGCCTCGACGGTGCCGCCGAGAACGGCCCAGTCGTCCGGACTGGACGATGACGCCAGGACATGCGGCTCGGACGTCGAGCACACCGCCGCGCCCGACTCCAGAGCCATGAACAGCACGGACTCCGGGACCATGCGCCACAGACGCCGGCGCCGGTCACGGGGCCAGCCCTCCCAGCCCGCGGCCACCACGATGCCGTCATGGAGCCCCAGGCCGACCGTGAGCGCCCCGCCGCGGTCGTCCACCATCGAGGCGCACACCGCGGCTGCAGCCGCGCCCGACCAGACGACGTCGGCACCGCGCCTCTGAGCGGCGGAAATGGCCTCCAGCAGCGGGGTCGCCTTCACCGCGCTCACGAAATGGGCGGGAGACCCGTCCAGCACGAGCACGCCGTCGCAGTCTGCGATCGGCCCGGACACCTCGGCGTCCAGGGCGTCGGACCGCCGCAGCGCGCTAACGACTGCGGGCCGGACCGACAGCGCTTCGGCCCAGGCGCCGATCCGGGAGAGCAGCGCGTCGGGGCGACGGAAGGCGGCCGCCACGGTCACCACCGCGACCGAACCGCAACCGGCCAGAGCCCGGCCCGCGGGCGTGCCCGCATCCAACTCGCGACCCCCGGTAAGGATGAGCCGGCTCATGGCCTTGACCAGCCCCGCCTCACCGGCTCAGCCACAAGGACCCGGCTCATGGCCCCTCGGGCCGAGGCGTGGCGCGGCGAGCTCGCAGCATCACGTACTGGCGCCACTCGGGTGGGACCGATGTCGCCTCGCGGCGGTGGAGGTCGGTGACAAACAGACCGCGGGAGCGCACGGTCGACACCACATCGCGGCCCCCGGCGCTGGGCAAGGGCGACGACCGGCGGGATCGGGCGGTCAGCCACCTGGGCAATGCCCCGCGGTAGAGCCCGGCCGGTTCCACCATGAGGATCCAACCCTCGTCGGCCAGGACCTGCTCGATCGCGGCGACGTAGTCCTCGAGTGAGGTCACCTGGGGTGTGCACATGAAGGACAGCACCGTGTCGTAGCGAGCACCATTGCGGCTCTCGGACCGCAGCGCGGCCTCGGCGTCTCCGGCCGGCACGCTGAACACCCGGCCCACGGCCATGGCGGCCAGCGCCCGGCAGCGCTCGTCCACCTCGTCGAGCAGGGCCTGGGGTGCCGCCAAGTCCCGCTCCACGGCCCGGGCACCGGTGGTCATCGTTCCAACCTACTCTGTGTATATGCCCGCCGATGCGAGGCTGGATGCTTGCCGCTGGGTCTTCCCGGATCCCTCATCCAGCGACGAGGGGGGCCTGGTGGCCGTCGGCGCCGACCTGGAACCGGCCACTCTGCTGGCCGCCTACAGCCGCGGCCTGTTTCCCATGCCGTTGAAGCCGGGAGGGCGCATCGGATGGTGGTCCCCTCCCGAGCGCGGCGTTCTGGAACCCGACGGGCTGATCGTGCACCGCTCCCTGCACAAGGCCTGCCGCCGCTTCGAGGTCAGGGTGGACACGGCATTCGCCGAAGTGGTCAACGGCTGCGCCGACCCGGCCCGGCCCCACGGCTGGATCGATGCTCAGATGCAGGCCGCCTATGTGCGCTTCCACCATGCGGGCTTCGCCCACAGCGTCGAGACGTGGCGCGACGGCGAGCTAGTGGGCGGCCTCTACGGGGTGGCCGTGGGTGGGCTGTTCGCGGGCGAGTCCATGTTCTACCGCACTAGGGACGCCTCGAAGGCTGCGCTGGTGGCCCTGGCCGACGGCCTATTCGACGGCCATTCGAGACTGATCGACGTGCAATGGGCGACACCGCACTTGCGCTCCCTTGGCGTGCAGGCCATCCCGCGCTCGCAGTACCTGCGCCTCTTGCCCGAGCTGTTGGAGTCCCCGGCCCCGGCGATGTTCCGGTCAAACGGCTAGCGCCGTTGGGTCATCTCCAACCGCCGTAGCTCTGGCGACTCCGCCACGGCCGGCCCGCGTAGCGCCAGCGGGGAGACGGATCCGGCATGGTCGCCCCGTTCAACTGCGGCCAGACCTTGGCCTTGAGCGCCTCCACCGCGGCGACAATGGCGGCCCGCTCGGCATCGGTCGGCTCGGGGGTGATCGACAGGATCTGGAGCTCGTCCGCGGCGGTCACAGCGGGACGTTCCCGTGCTTGCGCTCGGGGATCTCCTCGCGCTTGGACTCCAGCACCCGCAGTCCGGCCACGATCTTGCGGCGCGTCTGCGAGGGCTCGATCACCTCGTCCACGAAGCCGCGCTCTGCTGCGACATAGGGGTTGGCCAGCCTCTGCGTGTAGTCGTCCACCAACTCGTTCCGGCGGGCCACCGGATCGGCGGCTTCGGCCAGCTCGCGGCGGTAGATGATCTCGACCGCGCCCTGGGGGCCCATGACGGCGATCTCGGCGGAGGGCCACGCGAACGAGAGGTCCGAGCCGACACCCTTGGAGTCCATGACCACGTAGGCGCCCCCGTAGGCCTTGCGGGTTATGACCGAGATGCGGGGCACCGCGGCCTCGCAGTAGGCGTACAGCAGCTTGGCGCCGTGACGGATGATGCCGCCGTGCTCCTGGTCGACGCCGGGCAGGAAGCCGGGGACATCGACGAAGGTCAGGAGCGGAATGTTGAAGGCGTCGCAGGTGCGCACGAATCGGGCCGCCTTCTCAGCCGACTCGATGTCGAGGACGCCGGCCAGAACCATCGGCTGGTTGCCCACGACGCCCACCGAGCGCCCGTCGATGCGGGCGAACCCGCACACGATGCTGCGGGCCCAGGAGGCGTGATACTCGAGGAAGTCGCCGTCGTCGGCCACTTCGGTGATCACGTCCTTCATGTCGTAGGGGACGTTGGGGCTGTCGGGCAGCAGGGTGTCCAGCACCGGGCACTCGCGATCGGGGTCATCGGCCGACTTGTACGTCGGGGGCTGCTCAAGATTGTTGGAGGGCAGGAAGGACAGCAGCGCCTTCACGTCGTCGAGGACGTCGTGCTCGCTTGAGGCGACGAAGGTGGCCACCCCCGACTTGGTGCTGTGGCTGGTGGCCCCTCCCAGGTCCTCGAGGGTCACCTCCTCGCCGGTGACCGTCCTCACCACGTCGGGTCCGGTGATGAACATGTGCGACTTCTCGCGCACCATGAAGATGAAGTCGGTCATGGCCGGGCTGTACACCGCTCCCCCGGCGCACGGTCCGAGGATCACGCTGATCTGGGGAATAACCCCCGAGGCCTGGACATTGCGGAAGAAGATCCCGCCGTAACCGTCCAGCGAGACGACGCCCTCCTGGATGCGGGCGCCGGCGCCGTCGTTGAGGCCGATGATGGGCGCGCCGACGGACACCGCGAGGTCCATCACCTTGTGGAGCTTCTCAGCGAACACCTCGCCCAGCGCGCCGCCCATGACCGTGAAGTCCTGGGCGAACACGAAGACCTTGCGGCCGTCGATGGTCCCCCAGCCGGTGATCACGCCGTCGGTGTAGGGCCGGTCGTCCAGTCCGGCCTCGTGGGCACGGTGGCGGGCCAGCATGTCGAGCTCATGGAACGAGCCTTCGTCGAGCAGGTAGTCGAGCCGCTCCCGGGCCAGCATCTTGCCCTTGTCGTGCTGGCGCTTCACCGCCCGCTCGGGTCCAGCCGCCAACGCCTCGGACTTGCGAGCTCTCAGATCCTCGAGCTTGTCGTGCATGGACGCCCCGGCCACGGGCCTGAAGGCTACCGGTAGCCCGCCGTTAGCCTTGCGGCGTGCCTGATTCGAACGACTTCGGCGGGGCGCCGTCGGCCCGAACGCGGGTACGGCGGGGAGTGCCTCGGGCCCGTTACGGGCGCGACGACATCCTCGGGATCCTCGACGCCGGGATGATCGCTCATGTGGGTGTGACCACGTCCGAGGGGCCGCTAGTGCTGCCCATGGCCTACGGCCACGACGGCCAGCGTCTCTACCTGCACGGCGCGGCCGCCAACCATCTGCTCGGCACGGGTGACGGCCATGAGGTGTGCGTGACCGTCACCCATCTCGACGGGCTGGTGATGGCCCGCACACCGTTCCACAACTCGATGAACTACCGGTCGGTGGTGGTGCGGGGCCGAGCGACGCGGATCGATGACGAGCCGGGCAAGCGCCGAGCTCTCAAGCTCGTCACCGACCATGTGGTGGCCCACTGGGACGCCGTCCGCCCGCCATCACAGACGGACCTGCGCAAGACGCTGGTGCTGGAGTTGCCGCTGGCCGAGGCGTCGGCCAAGGTCCGCACCGGCGACCCGGTCGACGAGCCCGACGACATCGCCGGTCCGTGGTGGGCCGGCGTCGTGCCGATCACCACCCGCTTCGAGCCGCCGGAGGCATCCGTCGACCTGACCGCCAGCGCGGAGCCTCCGGCGTCGATAGCAGACCTGGCCGGCCTCACTCCCGACGAGCGCCCCTAGCTGTAGTCGTCGTCGTAGGGCTCAGACTCCTCCGAGGTGGCGTAGTCGTCGCCGCCGGCGAGCAGGGCCTCGTGGACGATCATCTCCGGCGGCGGGGCGTCCACGCTGATGTCGGCGTCGAAGTCGTAGAACTCCAGGGTCACCAGGCTCGAGGGCATCTGAGCGCCGGCGTCCTCTCCGGCGAGGCCGGCGAACATCGAGGCTAGATCGAACGCCAAGCGCCGTATCAGGCTCTCGTCATCGATCCATGCGTCTACTTCGAAGCCTGCGTCGAGGAATCCGAAGATCTGATCCAGCCCTTCTGCGAACGGGTCCGATGCAGTGTCGTCGAACGCGCCGGCTTCGGAGGTCTCGCCGTTGTCGGGCTCCATGCCCAGGGCCTCGCCCACCAGATCGAGCAGCGACACCTGGAAGCGCACTCTGGTGGCCTCCACACCCCGGACGTCCTCCCGGCCGACGATCTCGGGTTCGCTGGCAGCCTCCAGGAAGGCGCCCGTCTCGCCCAGCAGGTCGCAGTCGCCGGGCGGGGCGTCGAGCATCTGTGGGAAGGCGCACATCACCCCTCCCCCTGATCCCATGACATCGCTCATCGGATCAGCGCCTGGGACGGGTTCGGCCACGTACCAGGCCTCGTCGACGCCCAATTCCGTCAGGGTCTCGGCCGTGGCCGGAGGCCGCACGTACACGACACCCCCCACGTACCGCATCTCGGCTTCGGCGCCGCCGGGGAACTCCGGATCCATCCCGGGCGGCAGTTCGAGCAACACCGCGAGATCGCCGTCGGCGTCGGATTCGAAGCTCGTCGAGAACTCGAACCCGGGCGCGAGCTCGACATTCGCCTCGCCGCGAACTGAACGCCCGTCAAGCGTCGTTATGGCCGAGGCCAGCAGAGCCTCGGCATCGACCGGCGGGGCGTCCGGGCGGTCGACCGGCGGGGCGTCCGGGCGGTCGACCGACGAGCCGGCGTCATCCGGGGCGTCGGGCGCCGCCGCTTCAACATCGTCCTCAACTGCTACGGCATCGCTCACATCTGTTGATGCGTCGTCCGATCCCGCTTGGGTGGCGACGGTCGCCTCGGGCTCGGGCTGCTGATCGCTGGCGGTGTCGGCATCGCCGCCGCCACAGGCTGCACCTACTAGCGCCAATGCCGCCAGCAGCGCAATGGCCAATCGGATCCGGAGCATCTTCGCCTCCCAACGGCGAGGCACTTGTGTGCCTCTGACACTACTGACGCCCACATGGCCGCCCGCGGTTCCAAGATTTCGCCCTGTCCTGAGTCGTGCCTCCTCCGACTGCGGCCGGCGCCTTACCCGTTGTCCGGCTCGCCGGTCCGACTTGGCTGGGACGGCGGATTGACATGGACGGTGACGATCTCGAGCTCGTGGTATTGCTGGTGGAGCACTGAGGTCGCGTAGTGCTGGAGTAGCCGCAGCGAGATGTCGCGCTCGACCGGCCTGTCTGCGGTCGGCTCGTCGAGCACGGCCATCCGGTCCTCGATGTTCTCGCCCCGGGCCGCGGCCACGAACTCCAGCACGGCCCGCCCGTCCTGCTTGCTGGCTGTCACGCGCAGGGCTCGCCCGTCGAGCTTGTCGTCAGCCCCCTCGACGTCCAGCAACGTCAGCAGGGTCTCCTCAGCGACCGCGTCGAGCCTCTCCGACATCGCCGCACCCCAGCGGTGGCGCTTGGTGAAGTCATCGAGGAACTGCCGGATGCGCGGCAG
This sequence comes from Acidimicrobiaceae bacterium, assembly GCA_009843915.1. Lineage (GTDB taxonomy): Bacteria > Actinomycetota > Acidimicrobiia > Acidimicrobiales > Aldehydirespiratoraceae > Aldehydirespirator. The sequence goes on from VYCM01000111.1 coordinate 16,110, forward strand.
CTCCGACAACGCCAAGTCTGTGCGCAGCCGATGCCGGCGAGCTTGGGTCGCCTCCGTGAACAGCGTCAGCGCGATCGCCGTCAGGCCGCCCGCAGTCATGCCGTTCTCCAGGAAGCCGCCTGCGAACCCTTCCAGGTACTCACCGAAGATCAGGTTGTTCTGGAAGCCGACACCGACCCAGAACGAGACGCCCGCGATAAGACCCTTGCGGTAGTCGGAGGCCTCTTCGGCGACGATCCTCATGCCGACCACGAACAGCAGCGCTATCAGCACCGTGATGTACGCTGCGACGACCGCGTCCGGTATGGCCAGCACCAGCGCGAGGAACTTGGGCAGGAGGGCCATCACCACGAAGAAGACACCGATAGCGACGCCGACTCGCCGGGCGGCGACGCCGGTCAGCTCGGTGATCGAGACGCTGGTGGAGTAGGTCGTGTTGGGGACGGTGCCGGCCAGTCCCGACAGCAGGTTGCCGGTGCCGTCCGCGGCCACCGCTCCCTGCACGACGCGGTAGTCCACCGCTCGCGGCTGCCGCCATGACACGCGCTGGATGGCCACCGAGTCGCCGATGGTCTCGACCGCCCCGATGACGGTGACCAGCACGAAGGCGGGCAGGAAGCTCCAGAACGCCGAGCCGAATGAGGTGTCGAAGCCGGGCCAGCCGCCGCTGGGCAGGCCTATCCACCGTGCTTCGACCACCTGGTCGACGTCATAGAGCCCGAAGGCGGCGGCCACGACCGAGCCGGCCACGACGCCGATGACTGGCGCCCATAGCCGCAGGCCGCCGGAGGACTTCAGCGCGATGACGATGATCACGAGCACAGTGACCAGCGCGCTGGTCGGCGCACTCCAGGCGGAGTTGCCCTCTGGTGAGGCTGTCACCATGTCGAAGACCAGCGGCATCACGGTGACCGCGATCAGCATCAGCACCGTGCCGGCCACCACGGGCGTGACCAGCCGCCTGAACAGCGACAGCCTGGCGGCAAGCAGGAACTGGAACAGCGACGACGCCACCACCAGCGTGGCCAGGAGGCCGGGGCCGCCCTCTACCAGAGCGGCCACGCACACCGCGATGAACGCGCCTGAAGTCCCCATTAGGAGCACGTACCCGGCGCCGATGCGTCCGACCCGGACCGCCTGCAGGATCGTGCTCACCCCGCTGACGACCGCGGCCGCGAACACTGCCCATGTCAGGTACGAATCACTCTCGCCGGCAGCCCTCACGACGATCGCCGGCGTGAGCACGATGCCGGCGATGGCGAGGATCGCGAACTGGAGGCCCATTCCGGCCGTCACTGCGAGGGGCGGCTTGTCGTCGGGCTCGAACCGGATGTGGCGCGGTTGTGTGGATGGGTCTTGTGCCATGGCAACGATGATTGCGAAGACAAGCGTCACTTCCAACATTGCGGCTGGCTGGCGAGAGGCCGGCCCGGACGCGGGCGAAGTAGCGGCCGACCGGATGCGTTGATTGCATGGGGAGATGGCCAAAGATGAGATGTACGACAAGGTGGTGTCCGGGCGGGCCTGGGCCGAGTTCTGCGACGCCCTGAAGGCTGCCGGCGACCTAGTGCAGGAGCGGTCCACCTGCGACCTGGACCGGATCGAGGGCTACCGGTACCTGAGCCGGCTGGCCCGGGGCGGGCTCTACAGCTCGATCGAGACCGGCGACGTGCGCTTCCCGGTGCTCACAACCATGCCCGACCAGGTCAAGATCGGCTCGGACAATCCCGACTCGCTCTACATGTCGGGCAACATCGACGGCCGGCTCAACTACCGCATCTCCGGCCAGCGAGGGACCGTCCACTACCTGTCGTTCGCCGCCTTCACCGGAAACTACGGAGTGGGCCAGGAACGCCTCGGCCAGGCCGGCTTCCTCCACGGAGGGGACCTCCTCGTCGACGGCGACGGCCGCTTCGAGATCTTCGTCGGGCCCGAGCGCCGGGGCGACAACTGGCTGCAGACCAGTCCCGAGCCGACCCTCATCGCCATCCGGCAGTTCTTCCTGGACCGCGACAACGAGGTGCCGATCTCCGTGCGGATCGAGTGCCTCGACCACGACGACCTTCCCCCGCCGCTGCCGGCCGAGCGGTTCGGGAAGGCGTTGGTATCGGCCGGCGCCTTCGTAGCGGGAGTCTCGGCCGTCTTCAGCGGATGGGTGGACGATCTCGGCGCCAGCGCCCGCAACGCCCTGACCCTCGAGGCCGGGCCGATGCAGGGGGCCTGGGGCGACCCCAACCAGATCTTCCGCCACGGCACCTACGACCTCGACGACGGCGAGGCCCTGCTGATCGAGTTCACCCCGCCCGAGTGCTTCTACTGGAACTTCCAGGTGGACAACCGCTGGATGGAGAGCCTCGACTACCGGCGACTGCCGGTGACCGTCAACAAGCGCACCGCTCGCTACGAGCCCGACGGGTCGGTGCGCATCGTGGTGGCGGCTGACGATCCCGGCTTCGGGAACTGGATGTCGACCGACGGGCACCGCTTCGGCGCCATCGGCCTGCGCTGGAACCAGGCCGTCACCGACGTCGAGCCCGACGTCCGGGTGATCAGCGTCTAATTCAGGAACTTGAAGGCGGCCCGCATCTCGGCCACGAACAGCTCGGGCTGCTCGAACGCCGCGAAGTGGCCGCCCACCTCCGGCTCGTTCCAGTACCGGATGTCGGTGTAGCGCTTGGAGGCCCAACGCTGGCTGGCCCGGAAGATCTCATTGGGGAAGATGCTGCACGCCGTGGGGATCTCCACCTCGCCGCCAGCGAAGCTGGCGAAGCTCTCCCAGTACAACCGGCCGGACGATGCCCCGGTGGCGGTGAACCAGTACAGCGACACGTTGTCCAGCAGCTGATCGCGGCTGTAGTAGTCCTCGGGGTGGGCGCTGCGGTCGGTCCACGACCAGAACTTCTCGAGGATCCAGCCGGTGAGGCCGGCGGGTGAGTCCACCAGGCTGTATCCGATGGTCTGGGGCCGGCTCGACTGCTGCTTGGAGTAGCCCGAGTCCCACTTGTCGTAGTAGCCCATCGACTCCAGCGCGGCCTGCTCCTTGGCCGTCAGGTCGGCCATCGACTCCTTGCTCGGCCCGGCCACCGGCATGTTGGTGTGGATGGCCCGGCACCGCCCGAGGTCCTGCATGCCGATGTGGGTGGTCACCGCCGAGCCCCAGTCGCCGCCCTGGGCCACGTAGCTGTCGTAGCCGAGGCGACCCATCAGCTCGTCCCACATGGCGGCGATGCGCTCGACGCCGGTGCCGGGGGCCGAGGGCTTGGCGCTGAACCCGTAGCCGGGCAGCGACGGCAGCACCAGATGGAAGGCGTCGCCCGCCGTCCCGCCGTGCGACGTCGGGTCGACCAGCGGGTCGATGACCTGGGTGAACTCCAGCACCGAGCCGGGCCAGCCGTGGGTGACGATCATCGGCAGCGCGCCGTCGTGGCCCGAGCGGATGTGCTGGAAGTGGATGTCCAGGCCGTCAATGTCGGTGATGAAGTTGGGCCGGGAGTTGATGGCAGCCTCGCAGCGACGCCAGTCGTAGTCGCTGGCCCAGTACTCGCACACCTCCTGCAGGTACGCGAGGGGGATCCCCTGGGACCAGTCGTCGACGACTTCGGGCTCCGGCCAGCGGGTGCGGGCCAGCCGATCCCGCAGGTCGTCGATCTCGGCGTCGTCGACCGCGACGGTGAAGGGATGGATTTCTTCGCTCATGCCTGCAGGGTAGGCAGCCGTCGCGACGGTGGAGGACCGGTTGTGCGTTCTTGATGTGGTTGTGCCGCCCTGATGCGGATAACTACGTCAAGAACGGCCACGTAGGCTCGGCCGCGTGGATCTGCCCGTGATGCCGCCGGTGAGGCCCATGCTGGCCAAGGCGGTCAACGGCATTCCCGCCGGCGATCTGGCCTTCGAGCCCAAGTGGGACGGCTTCCGCTGCATCGTGTTCCGCGACGGCGACGAGGTGGTGCTGGGCAGCCGCAACGAACGGCCCCTCACCCGGTACTTCCCCGAGCTGATCGAGCCGCTCAAGGCTGGGCTGCCGCCCCGGGCGGTGGTCGACGGCGAGATCATCGTGAGCATCGAAGACCGGCTCGGCTTCGACGCCCTGCAGCAGCGGATCCACCCCGCGGAGAGCCGGATCTCGCGCCTGGCTGCCGAGACGCCGGCCGAGTTCGTGGCCTTCGACGTGCTGGCGCTGGCCGACGCCGATCTGATGGACGAGCCGTTCCGCGACCGGCGGGCCCTGCTGGAGGCGATGGCGGGCGCGTTCGATGCGCCGGTCCACCTGGCGCCGTCGACTCTCGACCGGAGCCTGGCTCAACAGTGGTACGAGCGCTTCGAGGGGGCCGGGCTCGACGGCCTCATCGCCAAGCCCCGCGGCGGCCTCTACGAGCCCAGCAAGCGCACCCAGTTCAAGGTCAAGCACACCCGCACCGTGGACGTGGCGGTGGCCGGCTTCCGGATGCACGTCGACGGCGAGGGGGTGGGCTCGCTGGTGGTGGGCCTGCACGACGACACCGGCGGGCTGCACCACTGCGGGGTGGCGGCCAGCTTCACCGCCCAGCGCCGCCGCGAGCTGCTCGACGAGCTGCGGCCCCACGTGATGGACGACCCCCGCGAGCACCCGTGGGCGGAATGGATGGATCCCGCGGCCCACCATGAGGGCGCGGTGATGCCCGGTACGCCCAACCGGTGGTCCGGCCAGCGTCGGCAGCAGCCCTGGGTGCCCCTGCGACTCGAGCTGGTGGCCGAGGTGAAGTACGAGGCCATGCTGAACGGCCGCTTCCGGGGCACCACCCGTTTCGTGCGCTGGCGCCCGGACCGCACCCCCGAGTCCTGCCGCTTCGACCAGGTGGAAGTGCCCGTGGCCATCGGCCTGAGCGAAGTGCTGTCCGCCTAGCCCCTGCCAGCCGCGAACTGGCAGCTCAGGAGGCCCATACGGGCGTCCACCGCTGCCAATTCCTACTAGGGGGCGAGGTCGCGGGCTCGGGTTACGAGGCGCGGCGCTCCCAGCTCAGCGCAGCGCTCTTCCAGGCCCGGAGTCGGGCCGCGCCACTCCATCTCGTCGACGGTGGCCGACACCGGGGCGCCCAACTCGACGGTGGCGATCCTGCGGTACAGCAGGGCGTCCTCGAAGCCGTCCCGGAGCGCGGCCGCGAGCTTGGCCGCGCCCCTGACCTGCACGTCCCACTGATCGGGGTCGAACGGGATGGCGGGGATGTGGCCGTACCGGGCCAGCAACGCCGACGCCGACTTCGCCCCCCATCCGGGCAGGCCACTGAAACCGTCGGCGGAGTCGCCCACCAGGCCCAGGTAGTCGGGGATGGACGCAGGGGGCACACCGAACTTCTCCACCACCCCGGCGTGGTCGTAGAGCACCCTCTGGCGCCGGTCGTACTGCACCACCCGCCCGTCGGCGGTCACGCACTGGGCCAGGTCCTTGTCCGGTGTGCAGATCACCACTTGCTCGACACGCGGGTCGCCGGCGGCCACCGCCGCGGCGGACGCCAGCCCGTCGTCGGCCTCGTGCTCGATCTGCGGCCAAAGCGCGAAGCCGGCCAGCTCAAGCAGCTCTTCGAGTTCACCGAACTGCGCTTTGAGGTCGGGGTCCACAGCGCTGCCGTCCTTGTAGCCGGCCAGCATCTCGTTGCGGAACGACTCGATTACGTGGTCGGTGGCGATGCCGATATGGGTGGCGCCGTCGGACACGAGGTCGAGCATCGAGTTGAGCACGCCCCGCTGGGCGCCCCGGCGCGGGTCGCGGTTCGACTTGGCGTAATGGAAGCGGAAGAGCTCGTAGGTGCCGTCGATCAGATGCACCAGCACCGCGCCGACCCCGCTACTCCTCGACCAGCTCGATCAGGGTGCCGAACGACCCCTTGGGGTGGATGAAGGCGATGGTGGTATTGCGGCTGCCGGGCCTCGGCGCCTCGTCTATGGGTGTGGCCCCGGCCTTCACCATCGCTTCCAGTGCGGCCGCGCAGTCCGGTACCCGGTAGCCCACGTGGTGCAGACCCTCGCCCCGCTTGTCGAGGAACTTGGCCACCGGCGAGTCGTCTCGGGTGGCCGATATCAGCTGCACGTAGCTCTCGGCCACCGCCAGCAGGGCCTCCTCCACGCCGTCGTGCTCCACCACCTCGCGGTGCGCGACCTCCGCTCCCAGAGCGTCCCGGTACCAGTCGATCGCGGCGTCGAGGTCACGGACCGCGATGGCGACGTGGTCGATCTCGGTGAGCATCGCGGCAATCTATCCGCTTGGCCCCTCAGGCTCCGTCGAGTGAGCGGCGGCCCTCGAAGGCCCGCCCCAGGGTGATCTCGTCGGCGTACTCGAGGTCGCCGCCCACCGGCAGGCCGCTGGCGATGCGGGTCACCTGCACTCCGGCGGGCTTGAGGTACTTGTGGACCAGCATCGCGGTGGCCTCGCCCTCCAGGTTCGGGTTGGTGGCCACGATCACCTCTTCTATGCCCTCGTCGGTCACCCGGGCCAGAAGCTCCTTGAGGCGGAGCTGGTCGACGCCGACGCCGTCGATCGGGCTGAACGCTCCCTGGAGCACGTGGTAGCGGCCGCTGAACTCGCCGGTGCGCTCGACCGCCACCACGTCCTGGGCGTCCTCCACGACACAGACGAGGCTCGGATTGCGCCTGGGATCTCGGCACACCGCGCATTCGCCGCCCTGCTCGGCCAGGTTGAAGCAGCGGGGGCAGTACGACACCCTCTCCTTGGCCTCGGAGATCGCCCGGGCCAGCCGGTTGGCGTCCTCGGTCGGCGCCCTCAGCAGATAGAAGGCCACACGCTGGGCCGACTTGGGCCCGATGCCGGGCAGCCGCCCGAGCTGGTCGATCAACTCCTGAACCGCGCTCGAGTAGCTCATCCCTGCACCCTGGCTACGTCTCGCCGCCGGCGTTGTCGCCGTCGGGTTCGGGCAGCAGCGTGAGCTCCGTTCCGGGGAACGTCGCCTTGATCTTCTCTTCGATGTCGTGAGCGTGGCTGGGCGCCTCGGTCAGGTCATCCAGATCGGCCAGGTTGAAGCCGTCGACGGCTTCCTCCTCCGGTGGCGCGTCAAGCTCAGGCGGCACCTCAGCCTCAGGGGGCGCGTCAAGCTCCGGCGCCGCCTCAGCCTCAGGGGACTCGTCAACCTCTTCGGCAGGGACTGCGTTGGCGCCATGGGCCACGAGGTCCTTCCAAAGGGCTTGAAGCTGGGAGGGCTCGCGCCGGCGTTCCTGGTCGGGTTCGAGGTCCTTTGCTCGGGCGACCACGAACGACCGCTCCAGACCCAGGTGGCGACCGGCCAACTCCACCACCTCCCTCGGGTTCGCGGGACGCATCGACGCCAGATCGGGCACCGGAACGGGCGGTGGTGTGACAGCCGGGCCAGGTGCTGCGGCCGACGCTGCCGGGGCGGCGGTCTCCCGTTTCCCGGCAGCCGCTGATCGATACTCGGACAGGGTTCTCCTAGCTGCGGCCGCCGGGCGGTCAGCAGTGGTCGGTGTGACCGTAGGCGGCTCGGCTTCTTCATAAGGCGGTGGCGCGGGATCCTCCAGCGCCGGCGCCGGAGACGCGGGGGATGGGGGTGCCGATCTGGGAGCCGAAGAAGCCGGTGAAGGGGGTGCAGATCCGGGGGCCGAGGCAGCCGGCGAGCCTTCCAGGCGCGCCTCCAGTTGCCGGACTCGCTGGGCCAACGCTTCGAGGGACCGGTCCTCGTCGGGGTGGCAGAGCCGCATCAGCGCCACCTCGATGTCGA
>VYCM01000064.1 GCA_009843915.1 Acidimicrobiaceae bacterium
TACGCCGCCATCGGCACCGACGCCTTCCAGGAGTGCGACACCACCGGCATCACCCTGTCGGTCACCAAGCACAACTTCCTGGTCACCGAGGCCCAGGACATCCCCCGCATCATCCATGAGGCCTTCCACATCGCCACCACCGGGCGGCCGGGCCCGGTGTTGGTCGACATCCCCAAGGACATCGTCGACCCCCGCAACCCGCGCTCGGCCATGACCTGGTACGAGCCCACCGACGACATCATGGAGCTCCCCGGATACCGCCCCGCCACCGCTGGCGATCCCGAGCTGATCCGGGCTGCGGCGGCGATGATCTGCGCGGCCGAGCGGCCCGTGCTCTACGCCGGCGGCGGGATCCTCAAGGCCAGGGCCGCGGCCGAGCTGCTCGCCCTGGCCGAGCTGATCGACGTTCCCGTGGTCACCACGCTCATGGCCCGGGGGTGCTTCCCCGACAGCCACGAGCTGTGCCTGGGCATGCCCGGGATGCACGGCAACTACACCGCGGTCACCGCCATGCAGAGCTCGGACCTGCTCATCGCGCTGGGAGCCCGCTTCGACGACCGGGTCACCGGGCGCCTCGACGGCTTCGCGCCCGACGCCAAGGTGATCCACGTCGACATCGACGCGGCAGAGCTCGGCAAGGTCCGCAATCCCGATGTGGCCATCCGGGGCGACTGCAAGCTGGTGATCGCCGAGTTGGTCGAGGCACTGAAGGCCTGCGGCGGCCTCGAAGCCCAGCCCGACCGCCGGGCCTGGCGCTCGCAGATCAGCGGCTGGCAGGAGCGCCACCCGCTCGTCTACGAGCAGTCCGAGCCGGGTGAGCTGCTCAAGCCCCAGTACGTGCTGGAGGTGCTGCGCGACTCCACCCCCGACGACACCATCGTCACCTCGGGCGTGGGCCAGCACCAGATGTGGGCCAGCCAGTACTGGTGCTTCGACCATCCCTACACCTGGATCAACTCCGGCGGCCTGGGAACGATGGGTTTCTCGGTGCCGGCCGCCATCGGGGCCAAGGTCGGCATGCCCGACCGGATGGTTTGGGCCGTCGACGGGGACGGCTGCTTCCAGATGACCGCCCAGGAGCTGGTCACCGCCTCGATGGAGCGCATCCCCATCAAGGTCGCCCTGTTCAACAACGCGTACCTGGGGATGGTTCGCCAGTGGCAGGAGATGTTCTACGAGGAGCGCTACAGCGAGGTGTACCTCTCCTACGAGATCCCCGACTACGTGAAGTGGGCAGAGGCCATGGGCTGCGTGGCCCTGCGGGTGGAGTCTCCCGAGGAGGTGGCTCCGGCCATCAACAAGGCCAACGAGATCGACGACCGTCCCGTTGTGCTGGAATTCCGCAGCGCCGCCGAGGAGAACGTCTATCCGATGGTCCCAGCGGGCCAGTCCAACTCCGACATCGTCGTCGACCCGTCGCAGCGATGACCGGCTCGGACTCATCCCGGAAGTCGCAGCGATGACCGCAACCGGGGAAGCCGCGGCCACCGATCACAGCCACCGGTTCCACACCATCGTCACCACGGTGGAGAACAAGCCGGGCGTGCTGGCCCGGGTGGCCGGGCTGTTCGCCCGTCGGGGCTTCAACATCGAGTCGCTGGCCGTGGCCCCCACCGCCGATGAGCGCTTCAGCCGCATCACCTTCACCGTTGATGTGGCCTCGTCGTCGCTCGAGCAGGTGGTAAAGCAGCTCGACAAGCTCATCAACGTGGTCGAGATCAGCGAGCTGAGCCCGACAGAATCCGTGGAGCGGGAGCTCATGCTGGTGACGGTGGACGCGGCCGGTGGGCGCCGCCACGAGCTGCTGGAGCTGGTCGACGGCTTCCGGGCCTACGTGCTCGACGCCGACCGGTCGCAGATGATGCTGTCGCTGGCGGCCCGCCCGGCGAGGCTCGACGAGTTCGAGGAGCGTCTGCGAGCCTTCGGGATAGTGCAGCTCCAGCGCACCGGCAGGGTGGCCCTGCCCTCGCTGGACTCCTGATCGCTTCTGTCGGGGTCTGCCCTACGATCACATCCGCAAACGCGACAAGAGAGGTTCTCGTGGCCAACATCTATTACGAATCCGACGTCGACCGGTCGGCCATCGCCGGCCGGAAGGTGGCCGTGCTGGGCTACGGCTCGCAGGGCCACTCCCATGCGCTCAACCTCAAGGAGTCGGGGATCGACGTGCGGGTCGGTCTGCGCGAGGGCTCGTCGTCGGTGGCCAAGGCCCAGGAGGCGGGCCTGGAGGTCCGGTCCATCGCCGAGGCCGTCGCCGAGGCCGACGTCATCATGATGCTGATGCCCGACACCGAGATGGGCGCCATCTACACCGAGCACGTCGAACCGAACCTGCAGCCCGGGGAGGCGGTCTTCTTCGCCCACGGCTTCAACATCCGCTTCGGGCTAATCGAGCCGCCCGACTCGGTGGACGTGTGCATGGTGGCCCCCAAGGGCCCCGGCCATCTGGTGCGGCGCACGTATGTCGAGGGCGGCGGGGTGCCGTGCCTGGTGGCCATCGAGCAGGACGCGTCGGGCTCGGCGCTGCCGCTGGCCCTCGCCTACGCCGACGCCATCGGCGGGGCCCGGGCCGGGGTGATCGAGACCACCTTCACCGAGGAGACCGAGACCGACCTGTTCGGTGAGCAGGCCGTGCTGTGCGGGGGCACCACCGCGCTGGTGCAGGCCGCGTTCGAGACACTCGTAGACGCCGGCTACCAGCCCGAGATCTGTTACTTCGAGTGCCTGCACGAACTGAAGCTGATCGTGGACCTCATGTACGAGGAGGGCATCGCCGGTATGCGCTACTCGGTGTCCGACACCGCCGAGTACGGCGACCTCACCCGAGGGCCGCGCATCGTCAACGACGCCGTGCGAGCCGAGATGCAGCGCATCCTGGCCGAGGTTCAGGACGGCTCGTTCGCCGAGGAGTGGGTGGCTGAGAGCCGGGGAGGCCGGGCCAACTTCCTGCGCCTGGAGGCGGCCGGCCACGATCACCCGGTCGAGATAGTGGGCAAGGAGCTCCGGGCCATGATGCCGTGGATCTCCGCCGGCAAGGCGTCGGTGAAGGAGACCTCAGGTGGACAGGGCTAGCCAAGCGCCCGTCATTGACATAGGCATCGACGAAGCCGACCGCGTCGCCATCGCCGAGGGGCTGTCGCGGCTGCTGGCCGACAGCTACACGCTGTACCTGAAGACCCACAACTACCACTGGAACGTGGTCGGGCCGATGTTCAACACGC
>VYCM01000113.1 GCA_009843915.1 Acidimicrobiaceae bacterium
GATGCAGGTCCGGCGAGACGTTGAGCGACTCGACGGTGGTGACCCGGTGGCCGTCCGCCGAAGTGGCCAGGATGACGTCGCTGGAGGCGAGCCTGCCGTCGTAGAGGATCGCGGCCGCGCCGGTCTCGCCGCTGTCGGAGCCGTAGTGCACCGAGAACATGCCCAAGCGCCTCAGCGTCTCCCGCAGAGTGTGGTGGGGCTCGACGTCCACCGTGACCGGGGCGCCGTTGAGTTCGAAGGTGACGTCGAGGGTCATGGGTACAGCTCCTGCATGACCCGGGCGGTGAGCGTGCCCGCTAGGTGGAGGCGATACTCGCGGCTGCCCCGGAAGTCTCCCATTGGATCCAGGCCGGCGGTCGGGTCGTAGACGTCGACCAGCACCGGATGGCCGCCCACACCGGTCAGAGCCATGGCCACGAAGCCCTCGATGCGGCGCCCGTAGGCCGCGACGATGGGCACGTCGGCCGGGGTGCGGGCGGTGCGGGCGGTAGCGGTGCGCCCGGACGGATCGAGGGTGATCGCGGTGATGAGCGAGCCTGGCGGCAGCCCGGCAGCCAGCAGTTCGGCCAGGCTGCACTCGGATGACGGGCCGGCGAGCTCCGCCCGGGCGTCGTGGGCCAGCAAGCCGGCCAGCAACAGACTCTCGGCCGAGGCCTTGGCCGCGAGGCCGCCCACCGTGGCCAGCGTCCGCAGGGTGGACGGCTGCTCGAGCCTGGCCAGCTCCCGCAGCGAGTCGGGCAGCAGTTCGCAGCGCCGGACGGCATCGAGGGTGGCGGTGGCCCCGATACGCACCCAACCGGCTTCGGTCGCGGCGATCGCGTCGAGTCCCAGGGACTGAAGGTCCACGGCCTCCAGGTCGGACGGCTCCCGGTCGGCGTTCAGGGTCGTCCCGCCTCCGAGAGCTACCCGCTCAGAAGAACTCAGCAGGTCGAGTGCCTCATCCAGGGACGCGGGACGGTGATATGCGGTAACCAGCGGCACGAGTAGAAACGCTAGCGCTCCCCTTGTGGACTTCTCCTATCCGCCGGGGCGACCTCACCCCGGCGGCGAGGCCTAGCCTCGGGTCACGCGAGTCGAGATGCCGGCCCGGTCGAAGAGTCCGCGGGCGGCGTCACCGGCCCGGGCCATGATCTGTTGCTCGTCGGCGACCGCCAGCCGGCCGTCTAGCAGCAGGACCCTGCCGTCGACCACCACGTCCCGGACATCCCGGGGGGTGGCGTTGTAGACGAGGGCGCTCGCCACCCGGTGGACCGGAGACACGAACGGCGCCCGGAGATCCACGACCAGCAGGTCGGCCCGCTGCCCCTCGGCCAGCGCACCGATTTCATCCGGCATGCCGAAGGCGGCCGACCCGCCCCGGCACGCCATGTGCAGGACGTCCTCGGGCTGGAACACCAGAGCATCGAGATGGTGCACCTTCTGCAGGAGCACGGTGGCCTTGAGCACCTCGAACATGTCCTGACGGTTGTTGCTGCCCGGACCGTCGCTGGCCAGGGCCACCGTGATGCCCCGGGCCCGCATCTCCGCAACGGGGGCCACCCCGGAAGCGAGGTACATATTCGACACCGGACAGTGCACGACCACCGAGCCCGACGCTGCGATCAGGTCGAGCTCGTCGTCGTCGACCCACACGCTGTGGGCCAGCTGGGTGTCTGGGCCGAGAACGCCGAGGGAGTCGAGCCAGGCCACATGGCGCACCCCCCGCTCTTCGAGGCTCATTTCCACCTCGACCGCAGTCTCGGCGCAGTGGATGTGGGTGCCCCGACCCCAGCTGCGAGCCGCGGCGACCGTGGTCCGCATCGCCTCATCTGAGCATCCCCAGGGGATGAGCGGCGCCAGTTCCACACGAATCCGATCTTCGGAATGGCCGTCCCAGCGGCGCCGGGCTGCTTCGGCGCGCGCCACCGCCTGCTCGGCCGTCTGCTCCAGCGCGGGGTGGTAGTTGCGGTCGGCCCAGCCGTGAGCCAGCAGGAAGCGCACCCCCAGCTCATCGGCGGCCCGGCACACCGCGTCGTTGATGGCCTCGTCGGTGTGGATGTACTGGTGGTCGATGACCGTCGTGGCACCGCCCCGCAGGTTCTCAGCCAGCCCGGCGAGGGCGGCGGCATATGCGATGTCGGCATCGAGGTGGACTGCTGCGGGCCAGATGCAGTCCCGCAGCCAGTCGAGCAGGGCCTTGTCGTCGGCCAGCCCCCGGAAGAGCGCTTGGAACAGGTGGGTGTGGGCGTTGGTCATTCCCGGCATGACCGCGCATCCCGCTGCGTCGATCACCTCGCCTGCCTGGGCCAGCCGAGTGGATGGAGGCTCCCCTGCACCCACCTCGGCCACCCGGTTGCCGCGCACGTACACCCACCCCGGATCGTGCACCGCGCCATCGTCATCGACCGTGACCACGGCACCGCCGTGGATCAGCAGATCATGACCGGTCACGGACTCGACCAGGTTCAGGGGGACCAGCCGGCGAAGGTGTCGATTACCGGCCTCATGTCGTCCATGAGCGGGTACAGCACCGGGCAGGTGACACCCGCTTCGATGAACTCGGCCACCGTGTCGCGACATTCCGACGCGCTGCCCACGGCCATGATGCCGCGCACCAGGTCGTCGCCGATGAGCGGGGCCGCCTTGTAGTAGTCGGCCTCCGTCGCCGGCCAGCCCACTACCTCCTGGACCCGATCGATGAGTTCAGGGTCGGCCCCGGAGGCGGCCATGATGTGGGGCTCGGTGCCCAGGTAGTAGGCGACCAGCGACTTGCCGGTGAGCAGGGCGGTGTCGGGATCGTCGTCCGACAGCGAGCAGATCAGCAACTCGGGCCGGTCGATGTCGTCGATGGTTCGGCCCGACTTGGCCGCGCCGACCTCGACCCGTGCCACGGCGTCGCGTATGTAGTCGACCGGCACCACGTAGTTGAGCATGGCGCCGTCGGCGATCTCCCCCGTCAGCTCCAGCATCTTCGGACCGGTGGCACCGATGTAGATGGGGATGTCGCGGGGAGAGGTGTCGCCGTAGGCCACGTCGAGGGCCACCCGGTCGAGGTGCACGAACTCGCCCTCATAGCTCACCTCCTCCATGGTGAACAGCGCCCGGATGGCCTCGACGTTCTCGCGCATGGCGGTGAGCGGCTTGCGCCGGCCGGCGCCGACCCGTCCGGCGATCGGCTCCCACCAGGCGCCGAGCCCCAGCATCACCCGGCTGCCCCCGTCGGGCGCGGGGCCGGCGAGTTCGTGCATCGTGCTCCAGGTAGCTGCGATCACCGCCGGGTTGCGGGTGTAGATGGGCAGCACGCCGCTGGCGATGCGCAGCCGTTTCGTGGACGCCAGCAGAGCGCTCATCATCACCACGCAGTCGCGGGCCAGCCGGGTGTCGCCCTGCCAGATCTCGCTGAAGCCCTTCTCCTCCGCATACTTCGCCATCTCGACCTCGTAGGCGATGTCGTGCTTGTCCTGGAAGTAGAGAGCCATCCGCTGCGTCATGGCCGCAGATTGTCTCACAGCAGTCCCGGCGATCTACGATCGGCGGTGATGGGATCGAAGGCCGTCGAACCAGAGGGAATTGCTCCGCCGGCCGCGCGCTATGCGCACGCCGTCGCCACCAGCGGAGCCGAGACCTGGCTGCACACATGCGGGATCGTGGCCACCCGGGCCGACGGGTCGATAGCCGATGACGTCGCCGGGCAGGCCCGAGACATATGGGGCAACGTCTCGGCCATACTCGCCGAAGCGGGCATGGAACCGAGCGACATCGTGTCGGTCACCACCTACGTCGTGCCCGGACAGGACCTCGCTCCGGTGATGGCGGCGCGAGACCGGTTCCTCGCGGGCCACTTGGCCGCTTCCACGTTGTTGATCGTTCCGGAGTTGGCCCAGCCTGCCTGGAAGGTCGAGATCGCAGTGGTGGCGGCTCGCTGAGGGCGGCCGCTAGGCCGCGATGGGGGCCACCTCGGCGGCTGCACCGTCCACGAAGGCCGACACCTCGGCAGGGCTTCGCTGATCCACCCCGTAGAGGGCCACCCACCGCAGCCTCGTGCCCGGGGCGCACAGGCGGGCGACCGAACGCCCCAGGAGATGGCGTCCGGGTTCGCCCTGGAGCCAGTTCACCCAGCGCGTCGAGCCGTGAGTGGTCACCGCCACCAGGTGGCGGACGGTGCGCAGCGGCGACGTGGCGAGGTCGGCGGCGCCGTCGATCCACGCGACGAGCTCGCGCTGGACCCAGCTCAGCATGGGCGCCGGCAGGCCGCCCCACCAGGTGGGGTAGACGAACACCAGGCCCTGGGCGCCGGCCACGCTCACGCCGTCGATCGACTCGCCCTGCGTCAGCCGCACGACCTGCGCGTCGTGGCCGGCCCGTTCCAGGGTCTCGACCACGCGGTCGAGCAGCGCGACGTTCAGGCAGTCCTGCTGCGGGTGGGCGTGCAACACGACGAAGCGCACAGCCGGAGGGTACCGAGAGGCCGAGCTTGCGAGGCCGTGGCCCGAGCGGCCCGTGAGCGCAGCGAACAAGAGCGGGAAACAACAGGCCGGGGCGAGCCCTTCTAGAGTGCTTGACGTGGACCTGCGGGACTGGATAGTCGGCGACTTGAAGTCGCTTGGAGCCAAGCTGGACGGCGGCGTGCTGGCACGCATCCCGGCGGAGCGGCAGCGGGAGCGGGTCGACGGCGGCGGGATCGCCCCCGTCTACGTCCTGTGGCACCTGGCCCGGCATCACGACGTGGCGGTGAACGGCGTGCTGCGGGGGGTCGGAGCGGTGGTGGACGGCTGGACCGGCCGCCTCGGAATCGACGGCGACCTTTGGCGGGGGCTCGCCGAGGGCGAGGACGCCGATCTGGTGGACGTCCTGGACCCCGAGGCCGTCGGCGGCTACACCCTGGCGGTGGTCAAGTCGACCGCCGACTGGCTCGATGATCACGGGCTGCCGCCGATGGACGAGCGGCCCGACACTGCCTCGGCGCTGGCTGCGATCGGCACGCCGGATGATCGCTTCGACTGGCTGTACGCGATGTGGGACGGCAAGCCGACCGCATGGTTCCTCCAGTGGAGCGCGGTGGGGCACGGCATCAACCACCTGGGCGAGCTGGTCTCCATCCGCAACCGGATGGGGCTCAGTCCCTTCTAGAACTCGGCTTCACAAGCCCCGGTGGTCGCCGCCCTGGGAGGCATGCCATCGCAGCACCCGCCTCTCGACGGCAATCAGCAGCAGAACGAAGGCCACGCCGATGAAGGCCAGCACGAAGACGCTGCCCCACAGCTGCTCCACCAGCAGCCGGGATTGGGCGACGCGGGCCGCGTTGCCGAGCCCTTCCCTGGAGTTGAAGAACTCACCGACCACCGCGCCGACCAGGGCCAGGCCGACGCAGATGCGGCCCGCGGCGAAGAGATACGGCAACGAATGGGGGATCCTGAGACGCCAGTAGATCTCCCAGCGGCTGGCATTCACCGATCGCAGCAACTCGTGCGTCTCGCTGTCGATCGAACGCAATCCAATGAGGGCGTTGGCCACGAACGGCACCCACGCGAACAGCATGGCGGTGAGAATCTTCGGCCAGGGCGAGAACCCGAACCACAGCAGGAAGATCGGCACCAGCACGGCCACCGGCGTCGACTGCATCAACACGATCACCGGCATCGTCGCCCTCTCCACGAACTGGGAGTGGGCCATCCAAGTGGCCACGAAGAGGGCCGCGAAGAAGGCGATCCAGAACCCCCAGAACGCCTCCTGGATCGTCACCAGCCCGTTCCGCGAGTAGAAGCCCGGATTCTCGACTACGTGGACGATCACGTCGGATGGCAGCGGGAGCGTGAGGGGTCGAAGGTTGCGGACCACGACGTATATCTCCCAGCCCACGAAGAAGGCGGTCAGACCGGCGAAGGGCGCCACCAGGAGGGCGGCTCGCCGGACCGGCCGTCGGGGCACCTCAGGCGGCTCCTCGACACCGAACTCCGGGTCGAGGCCCGGCTCCCCGCTCCCTTCAGGGTCGGGCGGGCCCGGAGCAGGCGACGCAGTCCAGCCCGTCAACCCGACCAACCCTGCCTCAGCGCAGCCCGGACCTCGGCCAGCACATGGTGATAGTCGTCGCTGTCCTCCACCTCGGCATGCCGCGGCCTGGGCAGGCTCACGTCGATGACCTGGGTGATACGCCCCGGCCTGGAACCCAGGACGGCCACCCGGTCCGACAGTACGACCGCTTCGGGGATGGAGTGCGTCACGAACAGCACGGTGCTGCCGATCTGGCCCCACAGGTGGAGCAGCAGGTACCGCATGTCGGCCCGGGTGATCTCGTCGAGGGCCGAGAACGGCTCGTCCATCAGCAGCACGGGCGCTCCGAGGGCGAAGGCGCGAGCGATGCTCACCCGTTGCTGGAGACCCCCGCTCAACTCGCGGGGCAGCGAGTCCAGGAAGGGAGTCA
Organism: Acidimicrobiaceae bacterium; assembly: GCA_009843915.1. Classification (GTDB taxonomy): domain Bacteria; phylum Actinomycetota; class Acidimicrobiia; order Acidimicrobiales; family Aldehydirespiratoraceae; genus Aldehydirespirator. Next base: position 6,401 of record VYCM01000113.1, read on the forward strand.
GCCCGATGTCGTCGAGCATGGCTAACTGGTCGTCGGTGGACATGCCCGGGTTTTCCTGCCGGCGGTTGACGTCGGAGAGCAGCGAGACGTTCCGGCGCACTGTTCGCCACGGCAGCAGGGCCGGGTGCTGGGGCACGAAGCCGTAGCGCTTCTGCCGGCGAGCCTCGGCGGGCGACTGGTTGTTCACGACGACCGACCCGCGATCGGGTTCGAGGAGTCCCCCGGCCAGACGCAGCATGGTCGACTTGCCGCAGCCGGACGGCCCGATGAGGCTAACGAACTCCGACTGGCGCACATCCAGGCTGACCCGCGACAGGGCGTGGACCAGACGGTCCTTGCGCCTGAACCACTTCGACACCGCTTCGAAGCTGACGGCCGCGTCAAGCGCGGGCCGTCTCATCGCGCGGGCCAGATCAGTTCGGTACCGTCGTAGACGCTGGCCGCGATGTCGGCGTTTACCATCGACCGCCAGTCCGGCATCTCCTCGAACACGCCGACCTGGGTGAGCGCGTCGATCTCGGCGCCGAGCAGGTCGAGATCGGGAATGCCCCGACCGGTCCCGGCCGGGGCCAAGTCCGCGATCAGCCCCGATTCGACGCTCCAGCGATAGCGCTCCGCCTCCCTCGCGAAATACATCGGATTGCCAGCCGCGTCTATCAACTCGAAGGCGTTGTCCACCGCCTTGTCCGGGTTGGCGGCCGCGAAGTCCTGGGCCTTGATCAGGGCACGCACCACGTCGGCCACCAAGTCGGGGTGCTCGTCGATCATGGCCTGGGTGGTGAAGTTGATCCCGAAGCTCGACGGCACGTCGAGGTCCAGGGGGTCGAGCATTGTGAAGGGCACACCGGCCGATGAGAGGATGTTCGGCTCGTTGGACTTGTAGACGGGCAGCGCGTCGATGCCGAGCTCGAGATGCTGGATCGGGTCGAAGCCATCGAGGAGGATCTCCTCGAAGCAGCCGCGGTCGATTCCCGACATGGCCACCGACGTCTGCAACGAGTAGGGCAGGTCGCCCTTTATCCCGACGACGCTGCCGCACAGTTCGGAGAAGTCGGTGATCTGGCTGCCCTCCGGCAGCACGATCGCCTCGATGGCGGTGCGCCCCCAGTGCAGCAGCGCCACCAGATCACCCTCGCCAGCGACGTTGTTGTTCACCAGCTCGCCGAACGACCCGGAGTTGCCGAACTGGGCCTGGCCCTCGATGACCAGCGCGCTGCTCGCCGGCGCGAAGCCGGGCTGAACCTCGAAGTCGATGCACAGCTCGTCGAAGTAGCCCTGAGCATCGGCGACTATGGCGTCGATGATTCCCGCCGAGGCGGCGAAGTCGAAGCCGGTTACGAAGGTGATCGGTCCGGCGGCTCGGTTGGCCTCGCATCGTGCCGAGGCCACGCCGTCGTCGGCGCTGTCACCGCTGCAAGCGGCAGCCACCAGAGCCAGCACCGCCACCAGGGGCAGGACGCGCGTCGTCGTCAGGTTCGACTTGAACTCTCTCATGGCGCCCTCCCGTCAGTTCCAGTCCCGCAGGCGGATGCCTGCCGCAGTGGCGCACTTGCGATTCTGCCACCGGAGGATTCCCGATTCCAAGGCCGACCACTCCCCGGCGGGGAGTCGAGACATACGATGGCACCATGCGTCGGTGCCTCATCGCGGGGGTCGCGGCGTGCGCCTTGGTCATCGCCGCAGCCTGCTCGACCGGACCCAGCCGCAGTTCGGTGCCGGCGCCAGCCGACTGGGCCTCGGAGGCCGAGACCGATCCGCTGGCCGGGGACCCGAGCTTCACGGCACCGCCCACCGCACTCCTGCCGTCCCCAGAGCCTGCTCCAGCCGAGGAGAGCCCAGCAGAGCCGGCCCCCGACGGTGAGGGATCCACTGCAGGGCCCCTCGGCGTCAATCTGATCGCGGCCGCGGGCCCGCTCGGCCTGCGGCTCCTAGAGCCGAGCGGCGAAGTCGTGGGCCTACTGGGCCCCGACCACATCGTCACCCAGCCCACATGGTCGCGCGACGGTCTCCGTCTGGCTGCGACCCTCATTCATCCGGCCACCGGAGTCTCCCAGGTCGCCGTGGTCGACATCACCACCGGTGACATCGCCACGACGCCCACCAGCAGCCCATACTTCTTCTACTCGTGGAGCCATGACGGCTCGCGGCTGGTTGCGCTGGGACCGAGCCAGACGGGCGGCACTGCCGCTTTCATACTGGACGAGGCGGGCGGCCCCGCAGCGGACGTGACCCTTCAGAGCCAGAGTCTGTACGTCGCGTGGGAGCCCGGCGGGCGCCGGCTGCTGCTGCACGCTGGGCACCGGCTGCTGCTCGTCAACGACGTCGACTCGCCTCGAGATCACAGCGACTACGGTCTGGTCGGCGTCGACTTCCTTGCTCCAGCCTGGGTGCCGGGGACTCAGGATTTCCTGTACGTGGACTCCTACGGGCAGGCCCCTCCCGACGCCGGGGAGCAGGAGCTCCTGGACAGGAGGGCCACGACCAGTCCGCAACTGCTGCGCCGCAACGCCGACACAGGCGAGATCACCGATCTCGGGCCTGCCGGCCTCTACACGATGTTGGCAGTCCATCCCTCCGGAGACCGCGCCGCCATCTCAGCAGCTTCACACGAGCGGCCGGCCCTTGCCGGCGATGGCTCCGAGACAGCCTCGATCTCGCCGACCGGGCCAGAGACCGGCGTCCCGGCCGGTGCCGTGCAGATCGTCGACCTCGCCACAGCCGAGCGCCTCACCGTCCTCGACAGGATCGGACACTGGCTCGAATGGAGCCCCGACGGTCGCCACCTGCTCATCGCGGCCAGCTCGGACGACCCCGACAGCATCGGAATGTCCTGGCACATCTGGGACGGACGGCAGTCCTACGAACTGGCCCGGTTCGCCCCGACCGCCACCTTTCTCCGGGACTACTTCCAGTTCGCCGACCAGTACGACGAGACGCCGCGCTTGTGGTCGCCCGACAGCGACGCGATCACGTTCGGCGCCAATACCGCCGACGGCGGCGTCGCTGCGGTGGCCCGTCTCGACAGCGCCGGCGCCATGACGAGCCTCGGGCCCTCCGACGTGTCCTTCTGGAGTCCTCCCCGGCCGGACGGCGGGCTACCGTGACATCCATGCCGAACGCAAGCAGCCGCCATCTCGAGGATCTCAGTGGTCTAGAAATCGCGGAGCAGATCACCGAATCGTCGGTGATCGTGCAGCCCATCGGCGCGGTGGAGCAGCACGGCCCGCACCTGCCGCTGGCAGTCGACCACGTGATCGCCCACGAAGCCGCCGCCGCGCTCGTCGCCGAGCACGGCGACGCCTACGACCTGTGGCTGCTGCCCACCCTGTCGGTGTCGAAGTCCAACGAGCACGCCTGGTCGCCGGGAACTCTGTGGCTGTCGGCGGAGACGCTGCTGGCGGTGTTGCGCGACATCGGCCGCAGCATCGCCACCACCGCGGCCCGCCGCCTCGTGTTCCTCAACGGTCACGGCGGCAACTCGGCCCTGCTCAACGTGGCCTGCCGCGAGATCCGCCTGCAGCACGGGCTGATGACGTTCCTCGTGCACCCGTTCGTGCCCGCCGACCACGGCGGCACGTCACCCGAGGCCGAGATGGGCATGGGCATCCACGGCGGGCACCGCGAGACGTCGGTGTTCATGCACCTGAGGCCCCATCTGGTTCACCTTGAGAAGGCTGACCGGGCTGTTCCCGAGGGCCTGGCCCAGAACCGGCATGTGCGCTTCGGGGGTCTGGCGTCGTTCGGCTGGCTGTCGAACGACTTCGGGCCGGATGGCCACATCGGCGATCCGACCGGTGCCAACGCCGAGGAAGGCAAGCTGCTGTTCGAAACCGCGGTCGCCCTGCTCGGCGAGCAGATGGCCGAGATCGCCGCCTTCGATTTCGGCCGCGGTACCTAGGGGCTCTTGCTGTCGGACGCGGGAGGGACCGGGGCGAGAACCCCGGTCCCCCTCTAGAGCCTGGGGACGAACCCCGGCTCAGCTATTCCGCTGGATACTGCTAGGACGGGATCCAGGCGCCCCAGGTGGCCTCGTTGGCCGCGATCCAGTCCGCGGCGGCCTCCTCGACGCTCTTGCCCTCTGCATCGATCGCACCCAGCATCGACACCTGGTCGGCGGTGCTGTAGTTGAAGTTGTGGAGGAACTCCCACGCCGCGGGAGCGCCGTCCTCGAGCCCGGCCCAGACGATCTTGAAGAGATTGTCCGGCGGGTAGTACTTGCCGCCGTCGGGGTTCGGCGGCAACTCCAACTCGACGAGATCGAAGGTTGCGAACGCCGAGTGGGGTGTCCAGAAGTACGACAGCACTGCATCCTCGCGGGCGAAGGCCGCATCGAAGGAGGCCAGCAGCGCCTCCTCGGAGCCGGCGTACACGAGTTCAAGGTGCAGTCCGAAGTCGTCAATGAGGTCCTGCTCGAAGGACACCCAGCTCGGATCACCGTGCAGGATCTGTCCAAGGTCGCCCGTCTCCGCTGTGGCGAACAAGGCGGCCAGCGCGGGATCGGTGAACCCTTCCGCGCTGGCCAGCGCGGGGTTCTCGTCGATCATGTAGCCGGGCAGGTACCAGCCGATCTGGCCGACGGGACCGAGCAGACCAGCGTCCACGACGTTGCCGTCCGGGTTGTCAATGAAGTCGACCCGGTTCTGGGCGTGACCCGAGGGCCACACCTCGAGCGACGCATGCAAGTCGCCGGTGTTGATCGCCGCCCACTGGGCGTTCTCGTCGAGGTCGGTGATCTCCACGTCGTAGCCGATGTGCTCGAGGAGCTGCGCGGCGACCTGGATGTTGGCAGCCGAGCCGTTCCACGGGTTGGCGATCAACTGGATCGTGGTGATCTCGCCGAGATCGGGACCGGCCATCTCCTCCTCGGCCGCCATCATGGCCGCCTCAGCCTCAGCAGCAGCAGCCGCAGCCGCCTCAGCCTCAGCAGCAGCAGCCTCGGCAGCTGCCTCGGCCTCCGCGAGCTGGGCCTCCAGTTCGGCCACGACGGACGGGTCTACGCCCTCTTCGGTCTCGGCCATCGCAGCAGCCAGGGCCGCCTCAGCCTCAGCAGCAGCAGCCGCAGCCGCGTCAGCCTCAGCAGCAGCCGCAGCCGCCTCCGCATCAGCCGCGTCGGCGTCGGCCTGCGCGGCGGCCGCTTCGGCAGCAGCCGCGTCGGCGTCGGCCTGCGCCTGCGCCAGAGCAGCGGCATCCGCCGCGCTCGTGTCTTCCGCGTCGTCGCCGCAGGCGGCAGCCAGCAGGCCGAACACGGCAAGCACGGCAGCCAGCTTCCAAAGCGATTTGGTCATGAAGGGTCCCCTCCCGTTGTGTCTGTTGCCGCTACTACAGCGGCTGAACTGAGGGCGCCATTATGGCACTGCATCCCCGCCATGTGAAGGGCGAGTCTCGCGGCCACTACATTGGCCCGGTGGTGACCACCGAGCAGACGCCCTTGGAGTGCCACGAGATCACCAAGGTGTTCGGCGACAACCTCGTCGCGGCCCGCGCTCGGCTCGCCGACGGCTGCGACCGGCAGATGGTTCTCGACCAGACCGGGTGCCTTGTGGCCGTGCGGGACGCGACGTTCTCGGTGGAGCGGGGAGAGACCTTCGTCGTCATGGGTCTCTCCGGTTCGGGGAAGTCGACCCTGATCCGCTGCCTGTCCCGGCTGATCGAGCCGACCAGCGGGACCGTGAAGATCGACGGCACGCCGATCGGGGACCTGGACGATCAGGAGTTGCGGGAACTGAGGCGGCAGCGCCTGTCGATGGTGTTCCAGCACTTCGGGCTGTTCCCCCACCGCAAGGTGATCGACAACGTCGCGTTCGGCCTTGAGATTCAGGGCGCGGCCAAGGCGGACCGCTACGAGCGGGCGCTGGAAGTCCTGTCGGTAGTGGGTCTGGGCGACTGGGCCGACCACTTCCCCCAGCAGCTCTCGGGCGGCATGCAGCAGCGGGTGGGCCTGGCCCGGGCGCTGTGCGTGGAACCGGAGATCCTGTTCTTCGACGAGCCGTTCTCGGCGCTCGACCCGCTGATCCGCCGTGACATGCAGGACGAGTTGCTGTCACTGCAAGCCCGGATGCGGCGGACGCTGGTGTTCATCACCCATGACTTCCATGAGGCGCTCAAGCTCGGCGACCGCATCGCCATCATGAAGGACGGCGAGTTCGTCCAGGTGGGCACGCCTGAGCAGATCGTGTCGGCGCCGGCCGACGACTATGTGCGCGAGTTCACCGAGGACGCCCCCAAGACCAAGGTGATAACGGTCGGCTCAGTCATGCAGCCCCTGGACGGCGAGGTGCCGGCGGGAGAGCCGGTGAACCTCGATGCCGTGCTCGACGACGTTCTTCCCCGGCTACTGGCCAACCCTGCGGCGCTTCCGGTGGCTGACGATCAGGGAGAAGTGGTCGGCACCGTCGACCGCGATCGGGTGGTCGCTCTCCTGGATGAGAACTCCCGGTCCGGCGCGGCGGGCGCAGGCCGGAACGCCGACCAGCTGTGACCGCGGCGCCGCCGGCCACCGGGTCATCCGAGGTCGCCGGCGCGGTCGAGGCTCGGCTGACACTGGACCGGCGGCGGCGGACCCGCTCGGGCAGCGAGCTGGCTGTGGGGTTGGCCATAGTCGTCGCCGCCCAGTTGGCGCTCAGCGCGGTGGGCGGGTTCCCTGAGTCGTGGGCTGTCCCGCTGGCCGACTGGATCGACGATGCCCGCCGGTGGGTGATCAACAACCAGACCACTCACTGGAGCTTCTCCTTCATCTTCAACCCGATCAGCGACTCCATCGACTGGGGGCTGAGAACCGTCGAGCGCTTCCTGCTGTGGCTGCCGTGGTACGTGGTGGCGGCCGCGGGGGGCATGGTGGCCGCCTCGGCGCTGGGGATGCGGGCCGGACTGCTGGCTGCGGTCGGGGTCCTGTACTTCGGGGCCATCGAACTGTGGGAGGAGAGCCTCCAGACGGTGGCCCTGATGACGGTGGCGGTGGGCATCTCGGTCGCCATCGGCGTTCCGGTGGGGATCGCCTCGGCCCGCTACGACCGGTTGCAGCGGAGCCTGAGACCCCTGCTGGACGCCATGCAGACCCTGCCCGCGTTCGTGTACCTGATCCCGGTGGTGCTGCTGTTCGGCGTCGCTCGCGTGCCGGCCATCATCGCCACCGTGGTCTACGCCCTTCCGCCGGTGATCAGGCTCACCGACCTGGGCATCCGGACGGTCTCGCCGGCCACCGTGGAGGCGGCCGAGATGTTCGGCGCCACGCCTCGCCAGACCCTGCGCAAGGTGCAGCTCCCCCAGGCGCTGCCCAGCGTGCTCACCGGCATCAACCAGACGATCATGATGGCACTGAGCATCGTGGTGATCGCGGCGCTCATCGGTGCCGGGGGCCTGGGCCAGGTCGTGCTGGAATCCCTAAGGCGGCTCTTCGTCGGGCGGGCGCTGGAGGCCGGGCTGGCCATCGTGGTGCTGGCCATGCTCATGGACCGCGTCACCCACGGTGCGGCGGGCCTGGGCACCCGCCGTCGCAGGCTCCGCCTGATGCCCGACTCCCTCGAGCGCCTGGGGTTCGTGAGATCGGTCGAGAGCGCGCTGGAATCCCTCGACAGGTTCATGTGCCGGGTGGGCGCGTCGCTGGCATCGCCGGTGCGTCGTACGCCTGGCCTCGCCGCCCTGGCCCGGCACCCCCGCTGGGCGCTCGGCCTTGTTGCTCTCGTGGTGGTCACAATCGCCAGTGCCGTCCTCGGGCGGCCCGAATTCCCCTCGGCCATCACCTTCTCCTTCGCACCGGCCATCGACTGGCTAGTGGACTGGGTCCGGGACAACCTCTACGAGATCGGCGGGACCTGGTTCGGAACCGGCTGGTTCAGCGACTCCATCACGATCTACGCGGTCACGCCGTTGCGGGAGCTGTTCAGCGCCGACCTGGCCTGGCCGGTAGTGGTGCTGGCAGTGGCACTGGCCGGGTGGCGGCTGGGCGGCGCCCAGTTGGCCACGTTCTGCACTGCTTGCGTGGCCGGACTGGGTCTCCTCGGGATGTGGACGCTGTCGATGGACACCCTGGCCCAGGTCATCGTGGCCGTGGTGATGGCGATCCTGTGCGGAATACCCCTCGGCGTACTGGCGGCCCGCAGCGACCGGTTCGAGCGGATGCTCAAGCCGGTGCTCGACTTCCTGCAGACCATTCCCAGCTTCGTGTTGCTGGTGCCGGTGATCATCATGTTCAACGTGGGGCGCATACCGGGGATCATCGCCTCGGTGCTCTACGCCCTGCCGGCCGCGACCCGGCTCACCAATCTGGGCATCCGCCAGGTCGAGGGCGAGGCCACCGAGGCGTCGAGGGCCTTCGGCGCCACCCGGGGCCAGACGCTGCGCAAGGTTCAACTGCCCCTGGCCGCGCCGAGCATCATGGCCGGGATCAACCAGACGGTGATGCTGGTGCTGGCCATGGTGGTGATCGCCGGACTCGTGGGGGGCGGCGGCCTGGGTCTGGAGACCGTGAAGGGACTGAGGCGGACCGACTCAGTCGGTTCGGGATTCGTGGCCGGGTTGGCCATCGTGCTGCTGGCGATGCTGCTCGACCGCCTGCTCCAAGCCTGGACAAGGCGGTTCACCCCGGTCGAGGGCGGCCGCTAGCGGCCCTGCCAGCGGGGGGCGCGGCCCTCGGTGAAGGCCCTGGGGCCTTCGGCTGCGTCTTCGGAGACCAGCATGGCCTCGTAGGCGTCCAGGTCGCCGGAGCGCAACAGCTCGAAGGCGTCGGCCGGCGGCAGGTGCTTCGTGTGGTCGCGGATCTGGCTAATGGCAGCCACCGACAACGGAGCGGCCTCCACGACTCGGGTGGCCAGAGCGCGGGCCTCGGCCATGAGGTCGTCTGCGCTCACCACCGCGTTGACCAGCCCCCAGCGCTGCGCCTCGGCCGCGTCGAGACGCCGGCCCGCATAGAGGACCTCGTTGGCCACGACGGGCGGGAGCATCCGGGGCAGGCGCACCGACGCGGTGTCGGGCACTATCCCGAGCGAGGCCTCCGGCAGCCAGAAGCGGGCGTGCTCGGCCGCCACTACGAGATCGGCGGCCAGCACGATCTCGAATCCGCCGCCCACGGCCATGCCGTTGACCGCTGCGATCACCGGCTTGAGCAGGCCAGGCAGCTCGCCGAAGCCGCCGAAGCCGCCCTCGCCGTAGTCGTCCTCGAACCCCTCGCCGCCGGCTGCCGCGTTGAGGTCCCAGCCAGCGCTGAAGAACCGGTCGCCTGCGCCCGTGAGTATCGCGACCCGCAGATCGGGATCGTCGCGGAAGGCGGCGAACACCCCGCTCAGCTGCCGGCTGGTGGCCGCGTCGATGGCGTTGGCCTTGGGGCGGTCGAGGGTGACCTCAAGCACCGATCCGTCGGCGACGGCTGACACCGCGGGCGTGGAGGCGGCTTCAGTCATTCTCTGGAACCTCCGCCACCAGCATCAGCGCGTCGGCGGCGACCGCGCATTGCGGCGTGACGATGAGGGGATTGATCTCGACTTCGATGATGCTGCGATCGTCGCGCACCAGTGCACCGAGCGCCGAGACCGCCTCGACTACGGCGTCAACGGCGGCAGGCGGTCGACCCCGGTGACCGGCCAGCATCGGCCAGACCCGCAGTTGGCGAAGGGCTCCGCGAACCTCGTCGGCCGACACCGGCAACAGCAGGCTGGCGGTGTCGTCGAGCACCTCTGCCAGGATGCCACCCGCTCCCAGGGTCAGCAGCATCCCCACCGGAGGCGCCGACCGGACACTCACGAGCAACTCGGCGACGGCGCCGGTGACATAGGACTCCACCATCACCGTCCCGTTGTCGCCGGCAAGACGGCTGGCGGCGGAGGCGACCTCGGCGGGGTCGCCGAGCCCGACCACCACCCCACCGGTCTCCGTCTTGTGGGCAGAGCCGATCGCCTTGACGACGACCGGGTACCCGACCTCGGCCGCCGCAGCTGCAGCCCGGTCCGCCGTCACGACCATGCCGGCAGGTACGGCAACGCCGGCCGCGCCCAGACGCTGCTTCGACTCGTGTTCCGGCATTACCGTGCAGCCAGGGCCCGCCTCGTTCGGCTGATCCGGCAAGGACATCGGATTGCCGGTCTGCTCCCCCCAAACCGCAGCGGCCTCGAGCGCCGACAGGGCGGTGTCGATGTCGCCGCAGGAGGCCAGGCCCAGCTCGGCAGCCCGGGCGCGGGCCTCCTCCGGCAGGTTCTCCGCCAGCGAAGCGGCCACCACGCCGGGAGTGCTGGTAGCTGAACAGGCTTCGCTGAAGGCATCGGGGGACTATGTAGAGACCTTGAACTTCCCGTAACTCGGTAGGGTGGGCACCCCCACCGCACCCAGCTAGATACGGCAGGGGTGCCCAGGTGCCATTGACACCCGGACTTTCCGGGCTTGAAGATACTAGGGGTGCAAATGGATGGCGGTAAATTGGCGCTAGGGTTGTCGGACCGCCCCCCTCCAGAGCGGTAGAAGAATTGCGGGGCTAGGGCATGCCCGGCCAGTGTGCCGCTAGCCCCGCGACCTAACGTGGCATGTCGAGCAGTAGCAGGAAGTTGAACGCCACGTCGATCATCATGATCCAGCAGATGATCCACACAGCTATACGTATTGAGATCAGAAGCGCCTCGGATGGATCGTCTGTCTGGGGTTGGGGTTTGAAGCGTTGGTTGCTCTCGTAGAGACGCTTCATTCGGTCTTGTCTGGCGCGCTTGCGCTCCTCACTGCTGCCAAACGGCATGGTGGCTCCCCTCGGAACGGGCTGGGTGTCCGATGCCGTTTCCAACACGAAGCAATCCGACCGAGGGGAGCCATGACGGCCACCCAGCTCGAAACGGATTGCTGATCGGACTCGGCTAGTCCTGTTGGAAACGGCGGTGCTATAGTACCACGGAGCCCGTGGGGCGATCCAGTGACGAGTACACCGATCGTTACTCTCCTCGGAGGGATGCACTCAACACTGGGCCGTCTCCGGGCCGCAAAGAGATAATCTGCGGGTGGGCCGGGGCGCTTCCTCTTCGCGATCCCCTAACACCGCCGGCTCCACCCGGCACCAAGGATCGGAAGTACCAGGCCACCCCGGCCCACCCACGATCTAGTCGAGGTTTGGATCCTCATTGATGGCCTCGTCCAGGAGGTCATCGAGTTGGCACCGCTCGGCTGTCAAAAGTCCCTTGCCCAGCCTTTCAAGCTGGTCCAAGGGAAGTCCTATCAGATCGCCGACGGGTTCCTTCGTGGTATCGGTTTTGGGATCTCCCATACTCTAGTGTAACCCGGCAGTATGGGATGCACACAGACTTTCTAGTCAGCGATGAGCGTCTGGTAGGGAAGATGGCACCCCACCATGTCCTTAGCCGTGTCCTCCATGCGCCGCATGATCGACTGGTGGCGGGTGCCCTGCTTGACCGCAAGCTCGTCCACGTAGCGCTGTAGGTGCTTGTAGGACATCGAGTGGAAGGTGCCCTTATGCGCACGTTTCAACATAGACCAAAAGCTCTCTATGCCGTTCGTGTAGCAATCTCCATCGCGGTATTGCCCGCGACTATGGGCGACAGAACTTCTGTTAGAAATATGGCGATAGATGCTTGAGTCATCGGTGTAGACCGGGGTTCCCACGTCGACTCGCGGGGAGATGAACTCGGTTGCCTCGTAGCTGGTCGCGTAGTCGAGAACTACAGCCGATACTCGGCCTGTCTCCCGATCCTTCATTCCGATCACCGGAGTCTTGCCCTCCCAGTGCCGATCAACTCCGAGCTTGTCACCCTTGTGCTTGTTTCGCTCTAGACCTCCTACGTAGGTCTCGTCGACCTCAACCGGACCTTCAAAGGTCTCAGGTTCGTCCTCCTTCCAGACCTCTCGAATACGGTGGGCGAGGTACCAGGCCGTCTTCTGAGTGACCCCCAGATGTTCGGCTAGTTGGATGCTTGAGATGCTCTTGGGGCTGGAGAGTATGAAGTACATGGCGTAGAGCCACTTCAGTAGAGGGAGCCTGCTGTTGCCCATTACCGTTCCAGTTCGTACGGAGAAATACGATCCGCAGTCGCGACAGCGGTAGGGCTGGGGCTTGCGGTTAGGGGTCTCGTACACGTCTGATAGTCCGCAGAGAGGGCACTTGATCCCCTGGGACCACCGTTGGCGAACGAACCACAATTCGGCTGAAGCCTCGTCAGGGAATAATCTATTGAACTGAAATATATCAGGATCGCGGTTGTCGGGGGTACTCATAGCCCATTCTACCACGTCTAAACCTTGACTTCAACTCGATGGTTTTCGGCGCGTGAGAGACCCTGTTGTCTCATGCGGTGTTACACTCGATACGCCGTTCCAGCACGCAATCCGATAGGGGCAAGATGGAATTCAAGTGGCCTATGCAGTTTTACTCCGTCAACGGCGATGTTCACCATACCGATAACGAGTGTCCAGCAGCACTCAAGATCAAGTATCGCCACGTCGAGGCAGGTACAGGCGACCTTCCGAAGTGCGTGGTGTGCAAGAAAAGAGAATTGAGGAGGGACCGCCGTAGTTGACGGTCCCTCCTCGTCCGGTACGCTGACCGGATCACCCTGATCAGGTGTGGAGAAGAACTGTGGGGCCGGGGCAAACCCCTGCCAGAAGCCCCCGGCCCCACGATCAAGGTAGGTATGTAATCCCCAGGCATCGAGGGTGGGCCACCAGCGCGACCGGTCGAGCCCATCGGCCGGGAAGTCGATCACTAGCAGCGCAGCATCGAACGGAGCCTGTGTGGACTGCGGGCCGTCCGCTCCGAGAGCGGCCTTGAAGCAGCCGGTCAGGCGGGCCTCATCGCCCCAGATGAACGTGTGGTAGTCGAGCGGGTTGGTGACCGCGACCCGGCCGTCGAGGGTGGACGCCACCCGGTCGGCATGGTCGGGAGCGAACGTCGGGAAGCTGAGACCGAGGCCGCGACTGCGATCGGCCACCAGGGCCGCTTCGCCGCCGGAACAGCTCAGCGACATCAGCCGGGGGCCCCTCAGCGGTCCCAGAGTGCACAGGACGGCCAGCGTGTCGAGCAGTTCTGGCACGGTGTGCACCCGCCGGATGTCCAGCCGGCGGAACAGCGCGTCGTAGGCGGCGTCGTCGCCCACCAGCGAGGCGGTGTGGGTCACGGCGATGGCCCCCGCGGTCTCCGACACTCCCAGCTTGAGGGCTGCCACCGGCAGGCCTCTGCGGCGGGCCGCATCGGCAGCCTCGGTGAAGCGCTCGATGTCGTCCAATGCCTCGATGCACAGACCGATCCCGGTGACGGCTTCCTCGGCGACCATAGTCTCGAAGGCCTCCGAGATGCCCAGGTCGACCTGGTTCCCCAGTGTCATCACCCAGGCGATGTCGAGGCCCCGGCGCTGCATGGTGAGGCTCACCGCGATGTTGCCGCTCTGACTCAGCAGAGCGGTGCCGCGTTCGCAACGGGCCAACCCGTGGACATCGGGCCACAATGCGGCGCCGGTCAGAGCCGACAGCGTCCCGTAGCAGTTGGGCCCGACTATGGGCATGCCGGCTGCCGCCGCGACCAGCTCGGTTTGGAGGGCCGCTCCGGCCTCGCCGGTCTCAGCGAAACCGGAGGCGTGGCAGATGGCGGCACCGGTGCCGGCGGCCGCCAGCTGGCGCACCACCTCGACGGTGGCGTCGCGGCCGACGCCCACGAAAGCGGCGTCGACGGCTGGCAGTTCGTCCACGGAGGCGAAGGTGGGCAGGCCTCGCAACTCCCGGCCCCGGTTGACGGCCCACATGTCGCCCGAGAACCCGAACGAGCGGGAGGCGTCGATGGCCAGCTCGGCGGTTGCTCCCCCGATGAAGGCCAGCGACCGGGGCCGCAGCAGCCGATTGAGCCTGCTCACGGGCTGTGCCCGCTCTCGCTCGCTGCGCCCACGGGCCGCTCGGCCTCTCAGCAGCCGAGGGGCCGCAGCATGTCGCGGGACACGATATGGCGCTGGATCTCGCTGGTGCCGTCCCAGATGCGGTCCACCCTGGCGTCACGCCAGATCCGCTCGAGCGGCAACTCGTCCATAAGCCCCATCCCGCCCAGGATCTGGATGGCCTCATCCGAGACGAACTGCAGCATCTCGGTGGCCGACAGCTTGGCCATGGCCGCGTCGGCGTCGGTCATCTCGCCCTGGGCCGACAGCCAGGCGGCCCGGTAGGTCATCAACTCGGCCTGGAGCAGGCGGATGCGCATGTCGGCCAGCTTGAACGACACGCCCTGGAACCGCCCGATGCGCTGCCCGAACTGCTCGCGAGTGGCGGCCCAGTCGAGGGCCACCGACAGGGCCCGGTCGGCCCTCCCCAGGCACACCGCGGCCACCTGCAGGCGGGTGCTGCCCAGCCACTCATTGGCCACGTCGAAGCCCCGGTGCTCATCGCCCAGGAGCTTGGAGGCTGGCACCCGGGCGTTGTCGAAGTTGAGGATGAAGTTGTGGTAACCCCGGTTCGAGACGCAGTTGTAGCCCGGCACCCGCTCGACCCCGGGCGTTTCGAAGTCCACCAGCAGCGACGAGATCAGCTTGCGGGGTCCCCGGTCGGTGGTGTCCGTGCCGGTAGCCGCGAACAGGATCACGTAGTCGGCCAGGTCGGCGTGGCTGATGAAGTGCTTGGTGCCGTTCACCACGTAGTGGTCGCCGTGCCGTTCGGCCCGGCAGGTCATTCCTCTCAGGTCGGATCCCGCGTCGGGCTCGCTCATGGCCAGGCACTCCACCCGCTCGCCCCGCACGGTGGGCAGCAGGTACTCCTCGACCTGGTCGCCGGTGCAGGCCCGCAGGATGTTGGACGGGCGGGCCACGATGTAGTGCAGGCCGTAGGCGGTATAGCCGAAGGCCCGCTCGGCCATGGCCAGGGTCACGTCGTCTAGTCCGCCGCCGCCGAGCTCGACGGGCATGTTGGCCGCGTACAGGCCCGCATCGACGGCCCTGCCCCGGATCTCCTCCACCAGTTCGGGCCGCACCTGGCCGGTGCGCTCCACCTCGTCCTCATGGGGGACCAGTTCACGCTCAACGAAGGCGCGCACGGCGTCCACCACCATCTGCTGGTCTTCGCTGATCGAGAAGTCCAATTCGCCCTCCCTGGTAGATCAGTTGGCGGGTCGGCGGGCGTCGATGGACATGCGTCTGCCGGCCTGCGGCGGAACCGGCATGGACGCGTGGGCCTCGGTGACCGCAGCCACCGCGACCGCCGGACCTTCGAGCAGCTGGGCGCTGCGACCGGCCGCAGTGTCGACGTGGACCAGCATCTGCTCGCCGGTGCACACCCTCTCGCCGTCCCGGTACATGGCGTGGAAAATGTGCAGACGCTTGGCGTCGCTGCCGAGCACCTGGGTTGTGACCCGCAGCGGCTCGCCCAGCGAGGCCTCCTGCTGGTGGTTGAGGTGGGTCTCGACGGTGTAGTAGGAGTGCCCGCCATCCCGGTACGCCTCGTCGATGCCCAGGTAGCGGAACAGGGCGTCGGACGCCCACCCGAACACCGCCAGGAAGGCCCACTCGGTCATGTGGCCGTTGTAGTCCACCCAGTCGGGCTCCACCACGGCCGAGTACAGGGACAGCGGGGCTGCGATCTTTGTGCCGGGCGTCCACGGCTCGGCCTCGGTGGAGGCCTTGGCGGCCAGGATCCGCGCCTCCCGCTCGGCCACGATTCGGCCGGCGCCGATGCCGCTCGGTCGCAGCGCCCGCATCACCGCCAGGAGGCAGTCGTCCCTCTGCCGCTCCAACTCGGCGATGGACCGCCCGCCGGCCTGGTCCTCGCAACCTGAGGCCATGGCCTCGATCAGATCTCCGGTCAACTCGGGCGCCTCCAGCCGGGTCCACGGCAGCTTCAGCGCAGGCCCGAACTGACCCAGCATGTGGCGCATCCCGCCCTCACCTCCGGCCAGGTGGAAGGTGAGGTTGGTGCCCATCGCCGCCCAGCGCAGGCCGGGGCCGTAGACGATCGAGTCGTCCAACTCGGCGGTGGTGGCGGCGCCGTCGTTCACCAGATGAAGGTTCTCGCGCCACAGCGCCTCCTGAAGGCGATCCGACAGGTAGCCCTCGACCTCGTTGCGCACCAGCAGCGGGTACATGACCAGGTCGTCGTAGTGGGCCATTGCGGCCGCGACGGCGTCCTCAGCGGTGGCCTCGCCGGGCACCACCTCGACCAGGGGCAGCAGGTACACAGGGTTGAACGGGTGGCCGATGAGAAGCCGCTCCGGGTGGCTCAGCCCGTCGGCCAGACGGCTGGGCAGTAGCCCCGACGAGCTGCTGGCGATCACCGTCGCCGGCTCGGCGGCGGCGTCGAGCCGGCCGAGCAGCGAACGCTTCACCCCTTCGTCCTCCGGGGCACTCTCCTGCACCCAGTCGGCGTTGGCCGCCACCTCCTCCGGGCTGCCGGCCCACCGCAGCCGGGCCGGATCGGCCCCCGGGAACAGTCCCAGCCGGGTGGCCGACGGCCAGGCTCGCTCGACGGCGGCCCGGAGCCGGTCCTCGGCATCGCCGGCAGGATCCCAGGCCACGACGTCGTGACCCCGGGCCAGGGCACGCACCGCCCAGCCGGAGCCGATCACTCCCGTTCCCGTCAGCCCGATGGTCCTCGCCGTCACCGCGCCCTCCCACCGGCCGCCCTCCGCGCCCGGCTGCGTCCCGCACTTCCGCTCCGGGCCGAAGTATCGCATCGTCGGGCCTCGACTGGACGCATCGCGGCCCCGTAGCATCGGGTCGTGGCCGAAGCGCTCGTGTACAACCCCTACGCGTTCACCGTGCATGACAACCCG
>VYCM01000141.1 GCA_009843915.1 Acidimicrobiaceae bacterium
ACGGCCTCACCACCCTCACCCTCGCGTCGGTGTGGGCGCCCTCCCTGCGGCTGGGTACCGCCATCCTGCCCGTCTACACCCGCGGCCCCGCCCTGCTCGCGCAGTCGGCAGCGTCGCTGGCCTCGGCCGCGCCGGGCCGCTTCGTCCTCGGTATCGGCTCGTCGTCGGACGTGATCGTCGGCCGGTGGAACGCGGTGGCGTTCGACCGGCCCTATCACCGTGTGCGCGACACCATCCGCTTCCTGAGAGCGGCCATGAGCGGCGAGAAGGTCACCGAGGACTACGACACCTTCTCCGTAAGCGGCTTCCGTCTCGGCGTGAGGATCGACGAGCCCGTCCCCATCTTTGTGGCCGCCCTGCGAGAGCGCATGCTGCGGCTGGCGGCACGCGAGGGCGACGGGGCCATCATCAACTGGCTCTCGGCTCAGGACGCAACCCGGGTATGCGGCATCGTGAGGTCCGAGAACCCGGCAGCCGAGATAGTGGCCCGCATCTTCGTGCTGCCGACTCCTGATCGTGAAGCGGCCATGGTCGCGGGCCGGTTCATCCTCGCCGCCTACCTCAACGTTCCGGTGTACCGGGCGTTCCACACCTGGCTCGGCCGCACGGACGCGCTGGGCGAGCATTGGGCCCAGTGGGAGGCGGGCGACCGTCGGGGCTCTCTCGGGAAGATCCCCGAGCACGTGGTCGACGAACTGCTGGTGCACGGCTCGCCCGAGGAGTGCCGCGATCACATCCAGCGCTTCGTCGACAACGGCGTGACCTGCCCCGCGCCCATGGTGCTGCCGGTCGACGGAGTGGACGCGTTCGACGTGGTCAGAGCGCTGGCGCCCGCCGCGGGCTAGGAACTGGGCGTTCCCAGCAGACCCCTCTGCATGCGCCGCATGCCGCGCAGCCAGCGCTCCCGGTCACCGGCTCGGCGCTGCTCGTAGGTTTCCACTTCGGGGTGGGGCAGTATCAGGAACCGATCCTCCCGAAGCGCCTCCAGGGTTGCGGCCGCCACCTCTTCGGGCTCCATCAGACCCAGGGCCTACACCTGGGCCACTCCGAGCATCCGGTCAGATTCCGTCATCGGGGTGCGAACCCCCTGGGGGCACAGGCACGACACCCTCACGCCGTCGTCGCCGTGGGTGATGGCGATCCACTCGGCCAGCGCCACCGCCGCGTGCTTGGTGACCGCGTACGACGCCGTCCCCAGTCCGGTCAGCAGCCCTGCGGCCGAGGCGGTCACCAGCAGATGGCCCGAGCCTCGCTCCACCCATCTCGGCACGAGATGGCGGCAGGCGATGACATGGGCCATCAGGTTCACGTCCCAGATTCGGTTCCACTCCTCGTTGGGGCGCTCCACCCCGCCCATGGCGGATATACCGGCGTTGCCGCACCACACCTCGATCGGGCCGAGGCTCTCCTCGACCCCATCGATCAGGGCGACCACTGCGGCCTCGTCGGTCATGTCGATCTCGGCCGCAAAGCCGACCGGGCTCCCGGCGGCAGCCTCGGCGGCGATCTCGTTGGCCACAGCCTCGGCGCCGGTCCCGTCGATGTCGGCCACCACAACCACAGCTCCCGCATCGAGCGCCAAGGCCCGGGCCAGCGAGCGTCCGATGCCGCTGGCCGCGCCCGTCACCACCGCGACAGCCCCTTCGAGTTCCACGTCTCGATCCTAGTTATGGCCTAGCCAGATTCTCGGGCCTCAGCGCCACAGGCGGCGGGCGACCGCGCCGAGCACCGCGCCGGTCCCGATCCCTGCGGCCACGTCGCTGGCGTGGTGGATCCGGACGTGTATGCGGCTCAGCGCCACGACCAACCCCAGCGCGTAGTACGCGGGCGCCCAAGGGCTGCGGCGTGACAGTAGCGACGCCGCGACCATGGCTGCACTGGCGTGACCGCTGGGAAAGCTGCTGGTGAGGGGCTGGCGCAGCGCATGGGGCCGGTTCCCCGCGAAGAGTGGACGCCGCCGCCCGAAGGCTGTCTTGATGACGCCGTTGACCAGCACCGCTTCGGCGAGGAGGGAGATGCTGAGTTCGGCAGCCGGGCGATGGCTTCGCCGTGCCACGGCCTGAGCAGCCCCGAGCGCGTGCCATAGCCGCGAGTGGTTGGCGGCCTCCGATGCCGAGTACATGATCCGGTCCAGGGCGGGCTTTCCCCGCAGGGCGCGCTCCCACCAGGCGTCGACCGCCGTGTCGATGCTCTCGACGGGCTTGTCGGCATCGCTCATTGGGGTTCACCTGGGATGGTCGTGGAAGGCGTGACATTACTCCCCGGCTCACCCGACTCCCCGCCCTGCTGGCCGGGATCCTCGCCGCCGAAGTCCGTTCCGGTCTCGCCCTGCTCCCAGCCGGCCTCCTCGCCCAACTGCTCACCCTCCTCGGATGGTACGACCGTGGTGGACGTTGTCGTCGTGACCGAGGGAGACCCGTCGCACTTGAGGCCCTCGGGTCGGTACTGGGCCCAAACCGTGTCGGTCTCAGTACGCCCGTCGTCGAGGTATGTGCGGGTCCGCTCCGTGGTCACCCGGGTGCAGGACGTTCCCACGGTCCGGGTCCACTGGCCGGTCTGCTCAGCCAGCACCCACGGCGTGGAGTAGAGCCTCACCGTGATCGAGTCGTCGGCGGTGGTGGGCCACAGCATCACGCCGTAGGGGGTGTTGTTCTCCAGCACCAGATCAGGCGCCGGATACGACACCGTGGCCTCGCGCCCGTAGGGGTAGCGGCTCAAGTAGATCGTGTGGCTTTGGTAGTCGATGAAGTCGAGCCCCGCGAAGAAGGCCGCGTTGAACACCGTGGTGGCGTACTGCGAGATACCACCCCCCACCGAGTCCACGAACACGCCGTCGAGGATCATCTTGGCTGGGACGAACCCCTTGCCGGTTGTGCGCGGCCCGACGTGGCCGTTGACCGAGAACCGCTGACCGGGCTCGATGATCACGCCGCGGGTCAGCTCCGAGATGCGGGCGATGTTGATTATCCGGTCCTGGGCTGGTGTGAAGCGCGTGGTGAACTCGCCGACCACCTGGAGGATGCCGAGCGACTCGGCCCACTCCTGTCCCCGGGGGTGGGGGTTGGGTGCGGCCGGCAGCACTATCACCGGCTGACCGTCGATCATTCCCTGCAGCAGCGCGTCGGCCGCCGTCTCGTCGCAGCACTTGAATCCGGCATGGCCCTCGGAGATCGTCACGGCACCGTCCTCGTCCAGGCTGATGGTGGCGGGGATCCCTTCGCTGCCGATCCCCACGAACAGGCTGGCGAGAGTGGCCTCGATCAGCGGGTTGAGGCCGAGGTGCGTATCGTGCTGCTCTCCCTCGAGAATGATGAACTGCCGGAGGGCCTGCTCGCCGATGGTGAAGGTCTCGGTGGTGCCCTCGAGTTGGACCTGAACCCCTCCCTCGGTGATCTCGTTGGCCTTGGTGGCGAAGGCGGCGGCCAGCGCCACCGCGATCGGGTCGGCCGGCTCCATGCCACTTATCGGAACCTCGACGGCAACCCGGCCGCCCATGTTGTTGAGCACGGCGTCCTCGAGCCTGCGGGCCAGCAACTCCATGTCGGGGACAGGAACATCGATGTGAAGAACCGGCTGGAAGGCTCCATCGACTGGGTCGAGCTGGATCCGGGGCGTCTCGGGGTCGGTGAAGGAGTCGACGGTGGCGGCGAGGGTTCCCAGGTCGGTGGTCACCGACGGGCTCACGTCGCGGCTGGCGAACAGATCGAACAGCCACGCGGCCGGCCGGACCACCGGCGGCGGCGGGTTGTCGGCCTCGGCGAGTATCCGCTCGGAATCCAGCGAGATACCGAGCTCCTCGGCGGTGACCGTGATCGTGTGGCCCAGGAACTGCAGGTCGATATCCGGGAACTGGAGGTCGATGGTGGTCTCGGCCACCTCCTGGACGACGGGTTCGAGCGCGATGACTGCCTCTTCGGGTTCAAGCCCGCCGATCTCGACACCCGAAACCGTCGCTCCGGGACGGATGCGGGTCTCCTCGCGCGCCTCGTAGACCTGCCAGCCGACGATCAGAGCACCGATCACAACTGCTGCTCCGACGAGGAACAGCCATAGTCGCCCGTGCCGAACCTGCCGTCCTAGCAGCCGCCTGAGCACGGTTTGAGGGTATCCGCAGCAAGTGACCGCGCTGGCTCAACAGCTCTGTCTAGCTGCTCAGAACAACCTCAACTCCGGCGACTCGATGCCCCGCAGTTCGTCGTAGTCCACCTCCACGCAGTCGATGGAGCGGTCGGCCGCGAGCACCTTGGCCTGCGGCTTAATGGTCCGGGCTACGAACACGCCCCGCACCGGCGCCAGGCTCGGGTCGGAGTTCAGGTAGTGCAGGTACCGCGTGAGCTGCTCAACGCCGTCGATCTCGCCGTTGCGCTTCACCTCTACCGCCACCGCATTGCCGGAGGCGTCGCGGCACAGCAGGTCCACGGGGCCGATGGCGGTAGGAAACTCGCGGCGCACCAGGATGAAGCCGTCCTCGATGGCGTCCGGATTCTCTGCGAGGAGCGCTTGCATCTGCGCCTCGACGCCGTCCTTCCGCAGACCGGGATCGGTGCCCATCTCGTGGGTGCTGTCGTGGAGGATCTCCTCGATCCTGATGACGAGAGAGTCGCTGCGGCCGGGCGCGGTGACGCTCCAAACGCCGGCCGCCTCGTCGATCACCAGCCGGTTCGGGGCGTTCATCCAGTTGAGCGGCTTGTAGGCGCCACCGTCGGCGTGGACGGCCACGCAGCCGTCGGCCTTGACCATGATGAGGCGGACGGCCGGGGGCAGGGGGGCCTGCAGGCGGCCGTCGTAGTCGACGGTGCAGCGGGCGATCATGAGCCGCACCGCGGCCAAGCTAGAGGCCGAGCGGGCGAGGCGCACGAATCCGGTCCATACGGGCGAGGCCCCTGGGCCTGAGCGGCCCGTGAGCGCAGCGAACAAGAGCGGGCAGCAGGCCCGAGCGGCCCGTGAGCGCAGCGAACAGGAGCGGGAGATAGCGCGCCCGCCCCGCTGACCTGCGGCGCTGGCCCGGGTGTCATACTCATCCGATGGAGCTTGCCGGCCGGACGGCGCTCGTGACCGGAGGAGCCAAGCGGGTCGGTCGGGGCATCACCCTGACCCTGGCTCGGGCCGGCGCCAACGTGGTGATCAACTACAACTCGTCGGCCGACGAGGCGCGCCGCACCGCAGCCGACGCCGAGGCACTGGGCGTGCAGGCCCTGCCGGTAGCGGCCGATGTCACCGACGACGGCCAGGTCCAGGCCATGGTCGAGGCGGCGACCGACCGTTTCGGCACCATCGACGTGCTGGTCAACAACGCCTCCACCTTCGCCTTCGGAGAGTTCCCGACCGACGATCTGACCGTGTGGCACCGGTCGATCGACACTCTCGTCCACGGCCCCTTCTACTGCGCCAACCGGGTGGCTCCGGTCATGCTGGCCAACGGCTCCGGAGTGATCGTCAGCATCGGTGATCTGAGCGCGTTCGAGCCCTGGCCGGGGTTCGCCGGCCACTCGGTGGGCAAGGGGGCGATCATCTCCCTGACCCGCCAGCTGGCCCTGGATCTGGCCCCCGCCATCAGGGTCAACGCGGTGGTCCCGGGCCCGGCACTGCGCCCCGCCGACTACGACGACGCCACCTACCAGCGGGTGGCCGACGAGACTCTCGTGGGGCGGTGGGGCACCCCCGTTGAGATGGGCCAGGCGGTCCAGTTCCTGATCGAGGCCGACTACATAACGGGCGAGGTCCTCACCGTGGACGGCGGCCAGCGCTACGGGCACCGCAAGCACGCCCACGGCTGACCCCGGTCGTTGTCCCGTAACCCCGTAGCATCGGCTGCCGTGGGTTCCCGAGACCTCAGCCGCATCTTCGGCCCTGACGGGCGAACCGTGATCATCGCCCTCGATCACGGATTGATCGACGGGCCCTGCCCAGGCTTCGAACGGCCGACCGAGACCATCTCGGCGGTGGTGGCCGGCGGACCCGACGCGGTGTTGACCTCCTACGGCATCGCCGAGAACTTCGCGGACGAGTTGGATCCGGTCGGGATCATCCTTCGCAGCGACGGCGCGGTGAGCAATCTCGGATCGCCCAGCACCGGTTCCGTCGGGCGGTTCTTCGGAGTCGAGGACGCGCTCCGGGTAGGGGCCGACGCCCTGGCCGTGACCGCCCTGCCCGGCTCAGCTTCGGAGGCGGACACGCTGCGCAATCTGGCCCGTACCATCGGCGAGGCCCACCGATCGGATCTGCCGGTGATGGCCGAGATGGTGCCGGGTGGGTTCGACTCGCCGCCGGAGATGCGGAGACCCGAGGCGGTGGCGTTCGCGGCCCGCCTGGGAGCCGAGCTGGGAGCCGACTTCATCAAGGCTCCCTACTGCGAGGACTACGCCCGGGTCACCTCATCGACGTTCGTGCCGGTGGTGATCCTGGGCGGATCCAAGGGCTCCGAGGCCGCCACGCTGGCGAACATCCGGGCCGCCCTCGACGCGGGCGCCGCCGGCGTGGCCATGGGCCGCAACGTCTTCCAGAGCGACAACCCCACGGCCATGACCCGGGCCGTGGTCGCGGTAGTGCACGCCGGCGCCACCGTCGAGGAAGCCCTATCCGTCCTGGAAGGATGACCCCGGTGAGAAGAACCGGGGTCGATCAAGCCGGCGGCCACGTTGTCCTGGGGCTGGATGCGGGGACCACATCGGCCAAGGCGGTAGTTGTGGACCGGGCGGGTGAGATCCTGGCGACCGGTGGGTCGGATCCCATCGCCGTTCGTGCGACCCCTGACGGCGGCCGCGAGCAGGATCCCGAGGAGATCTGGCAGGCGTTGGCAACCGCCGGCCAGCGGGCCGTCAGAGGGCTCGGACCCGGTGTCGGTGTGGCCGCGCTGGCGGTGGCCGCTCAGAGCGGTTCTGTGATTCCGGTGACGGTCGAGGGCCGGGCCGAGCGGGCCATCACCTGGATGGACACCCGATTCCAGTCCGTGCCGGAGAACTGGTCCGCCGGCGTGGCGGCCAGGGTCCGCGCCGTCAGCGGCTGGATGCCCACCCCCGGGGTCGGCCTTTCGACCATCGTCGGGCTGCAGGCTCCAGGTACTCGCCAGCCGGGAGCCGATCCGGCACCCGTGTCCAGATGGGCCTCGGTGGACGACTATCTCGTGTTCCGGCTTACCGGGCAGTGGGCCACGAACCCGTCCAACGCGGCGGGCATGCAACTGATGGACGTCACCACCCGGACGTGGAGCGAGGAGTTGTGCAGCCTGGCCGGAATCGATGGTGGCCAGCTGTCGCCGATCCTTGAGTCGGGCAGCACCGCAGGCGAACTGGCAGGCGAGGCGGCGGCCGTTCTGGGGTTGGATGCGGGTACTCCGGTGGTAGTCGGCGGCCACGACCAGGCCTGCGCCGCGCTGGGTCTGGGCGTCGTAGATCCGGGCGATCTGTTCCTGTCGGCGGGCACAGCATGGGTGCTGACCGCGGTCACCGACCGGACTGATCTCGCCTCCCTGCCACCCTCGCTGAACCTCAGCCCCCACGTGCTGGGTGGCGTTTGGACTGCATCCGAGAACCTGGGCGGGCTTGGCGCGATGCTGGCTGAGACCCCGCAGGCCAAGATCCAGGAAGCCTTCGAGAAATGTGGCCTCAAGGTGCGCCAGGCTCTCGAGGGGGCTGGCGAGTTCGCCGCCGGTGGCGACGAGCTGGTCATGGTCGGGGGCGGGATCCGGTTCTCCGAGTTGGTCGACGTACTCGCCAAAATCATCGACCGGACGGTGGTGACGCGACCTGAAGCCGCCTGGCCGGCTCTCGGTGCGGCCCGGCTGGCCGCGGCAGCCCTAGGGTGGACGCCTCACGAGGGAGCGCCGTGACCAGGCCAGTTGTTGCCATCACCATCGGACGATCCAACTACCGGCGGATGTTCAGCGATGCCGCACTGGCCGATCTGGCTGATGCCGCGGAGGTCGTCCACCACCCCGGCGACGAACCGGCTGGCAAGCAGGACCTGCTCGCCGTTCTGGGCGAAGTCGATGCCTGCATCACCAGCTGGGGAGTGGCCCCGCTGGATGCCGACGTCGTGGCGGGCGCGCCCCGTCTCGGGCACCTGGCCCACATGGGCGGCAGCGTGAAGCGCTTTGTGTCCGCCGCGGTGTGGGAGCGCGGCATGAGGGTGACCAGCGCCTCGGTTGCGCTGGCCCGGGACGTGGCCGAAACCACGTTGGGCCTGATGATCGTGGGCCGCAAGCGGATCTGGCCCCTGGGAAACCACGTGCGAGACGGCGGATGGCGCGAGAGTCCCGTCTGGAACCGCTGGGATGCCCGCGAGCTCAGCCGTTCGACGGTGGGCTTGATCGGCGTCGGCAACGTCGGCCGCCACGTGATCGAGCTGTTGGCCGGGTTCGAGACGACCATCCTGGTGGCCGACCCGTACCTCGGTGACGATGAGGCCCAGCAACTCGGAGTGGAGAGGGTCGAGCTGGCGGAGCTGATGGATCGCTGCGACGTCGTGTCGATCCACGCTCCAGCCAACGACGAGACCAAGCACATGGTCGGTGCCGAACTACTGGGCCGACTGGGCGACGGCGCGGTGCTGATCAACACCGCCCGAGGCACCATCATCGATGAGGGGGCCTTGGTCGACGAGCTGACCACCGGACGGATCTTCGCCTTCCTCGACGTGACCGATCCGGAGCCCCCGGCACCCGACAGCCCGCTCCGGCGTCTCGACAACGTGGTGGTCACCCCCCACATCGCGGGCTGCATCGAGAACTGCCACCGCATGGGCGAGTTGGCCGTCGAGGAGGTCCGCCGCTACCTCGCGGGCGAACCGGCCATCAACGAGGTCCGGCCCGACATGCTCGACCGGATCGCCTGACCGTCAGCTGAGGACTAGGCCGCCGTCCACCTCGATGGCCTGGCCCGTCAGGTAACGGGCGTCGTCACTGGCCAGGAAGGCGACGACCCCGGCGATCTCCTCCGGCCGGGCCAACCGTTTGACCGCAGTGTCGTTGGCCCTCATGTCCAGCCACTCCGCGGCGGTCATCCCGACGGTGGCCCCGACCTCTCCGGCCACCTTGCGCACCATGTCGGTGAGAGTGTTGCCGGCGCACACCGCGTTGACAGTGATGCCGTGGGGCCCCAGCTCCATGGCGGCGGAGCGGGTGATGCCCACTACGCCGCTCTTGGTACCCGAGTACTCCGCCGAGTAGGGCCAGCTCGTCTTGGCAGCCATGGACGCGATGTTGATGATGGAGCCCCGCCCCTGAGCGGTCATGACCGGAGCGGCCAGGCTGTTCGAGATGAGGACTCCGGTCAGGTTGACGGCCACGATGTCCTCCCAGCGGTCGAGAGGGATCTCCGGCAGCGGCCCCCCGACGTAGACACCCGCGCAGGCCACCAGCACGTCGATGCGACCCCAAGCCTCCATCACCCGGTCGAAGGCAGCCTGCTGGTCCTCGCTGGAGCGCACATCGCACCTCAGGGCCATCGCCTCGACCCCCTCGGCCCGCGCCGCGGTGGCGGTGGCGTCGTTGTCGGCCTCGTTGATGTCGAGGCAGGCGACGTTGGCTCCCTCGGCAGCGAAGCGGAGCGCGGTGGCCGCACCGATGCCGGTGGCCGAGCCGGTGATGACCAAGACCTGTTCGGTGAACCGCCTCATTACGCGACCCTACTAGCGCGACGAGAAGCCACTAGCCAACTGGGCCATGTCCGTTGTCCTAGCGAGCCTGACTGGGAGAGTTCGCACCCGTCCCTTACGCAACCTGGATGGCATCATCTAGGCGGTCGGGCACCTCGGCGGGGAACGAGAGCACTAGATGACGGCCCAGCGCCGTCGCCACGCGGGCCAGAGTATCGATGCGGTTGCGGGCGCCACCGCCCTCCTCCAGCCGAGAGATCACCGACTGGGTCGTGCCCATCCGCTCGGCTAGCTCGCGCTGGCTCAGGCCGACGTCGATGCGCAGGTCATAGATGAGTTGCCCTAGGGCGAGGTCCTGCTCGACCCCGGCCCGTTCCTCCTCCGAGGGGGTGCCTCGCTGCTTCTTGATGTCTTCCCAACGCGACTTGTTCGCCATCGTGCTGTCTCCTATTCGGGAATAACAGAACTACGATGATCGCACAAAAGCGATCATGACGCCGACATCAGAGGGTCGGACTAGACAGAAGAGCTATTGAGTCCGTCGTCACTCCTGTATCGGCGATATGGCAGGCTTTGGCGCCCGTTGGGTAAGGCGTGCGGTTCCACGCAGCGCCGCTATCGGATGCTAGGAAGGATTGCATGCCAGAAAGGCGCCCCAAGAAGGCACAAGTCAGTGCGAGCGGAGTGGCGGATCAGGGTGCCATCACCGGCTACGAGGCCGAATTGTGGGCCATGGCCGACGCGCTACGGGGCAGTATGGACGCGGCCGAGTACAAGCATGTGGTGCTGGGCCTGATCTTTCTGAAGTACATCTCCGACGCGTTCGAGGAGCGACATGCCCAACTGATCGCCGAGCAGGACGAAGGTGCAGATCCCGAGGATCCCGACGAGTACCGGGCTGTGAACGTGTTCTGGGTACCGCGGGAGGCCCGATGGGAGGGTCTCCAGGCCGCGGCTCGCCAACCCGATATCGGCGAGATGCTCGACGATGCCATGGTTGCGATCGAGCACGACAACCCGGCGCTCAAGGGAGTGCTGCCGAAGGACTACGCTCGCCCGGAGCTCGACAAGGTGCGCCTCGGCCAACTCATCGACATGGTGGGCAACATCAAGGTGGGCGACGCCGAGGCCCGCTCTAAGGACGTGCTGGGCCGGGTGTACGAGTACTTCCTGTCGCAGTTCGCCAGCGCAGAGGGCAAGCGGGGCGGCGAGTTCTACACACCGAGGTGCGTGGTGAAGCTGCTGGTGGAGATGCTGGAGCCCTACAGCGGCCGGGTCTACGACCCGTGCTGCGGGTCGTCGGGCATGTTCGTACAATCGGTGGAGTTCATCCGGGCCCACGCCACCGGCAACGGCAACAGCAGCCAATCGCGGGCGGGAGCCCGGGCCGACATCTCGATCTACGGCCAGGAGTCGAACTACACCACCTGGCGCCTGGCGAAGATGAACCTAGCGATCCGGGGCATCGAGGGCCAGATAGCCCACGGCGACACGTTCCACAACGACCGCCACCCCGACCTGAAGGCAGACTTCATCCTGGCCAATCCGCCATTCAACGTAAAGGACTGGGGCGGCGAGCACCTAGCCGACGACAAACGTTGGCAATTCGGCGTGCCGCCGGCCCGCAACGCCAACTTCGCCTGGGTACAGCACATGGTGCATCACCTGTCGCCGTCAGGCGTAGCCGGGTTCGTACTGGCAAACGGCTCGATGTCGTCGAAGCAGTCAGGCGAGGGCGAGATCCGCAAGCGTCTCGTCGAGGCCGACCTAGTCGACTGCATGGTGGCCCTGCCGAGCCAGCTCTTCTACTCCACTCAGATCCCAGCGTGTTTGTGGTTCGTGGCTCGGGGTCGGGGCGGGAGCCGCTTCCGCGATCGCCGCGGCGAGTTGTTGTTCATCGACGCCCGCAAGATAGGCCACATGGTCGACCGCACTCACCGCGAGTTCAGTAACGATGACATAGCCCGTATCGCCGACACCTACCACACTTGGCGGAGCTCAGGCGACGGCTCGTACGTCGACATACCCGGCTTCTGCAAGAGCGCTAGCCGGGAGAACATTCGGCAGCACGATCACATCCTCACTCCAGGCCGCTACGTTGGAATAGAACCTGACGAGGAAGACGACGAGCCCTTCGAAGACAAGATGCGCCGTTTAGCAGCCCAATGGAGGCAACAACATTCATATGCTGCCCAATTGGACTCGGCAATCGAATCGAGCCTCAGAGACCTCGGATATGGACTGGATGCTAGTGAAGTTGGAACGAGATTAGGAACTGACTCAGATGCCTGATATCCCAATGCGAGAAGCTATCAAGTTCGCGATTGGCGGAGGATGGGGCGATGAAGCTCCAAGTGCTGACACCATTCCAGTCCGCGTGATTCGAGGGACAGATTTCGCGCGGATACGTGAGGGAGACTACACCAGTATTCCCCGGCGACATGAGTCGATCAGAAGAGTAGAACGACGACAACTGCAGTCGGGCGATGTAGTAATGGAGATCTCTGGCGGTAGCCAGACTAGCGGACAGTCTACGGGCCGGACCCTCTTCTTATCAGATGATAATCTAATGGACTTGCAAGATATTGCCATTCCGGCCAGCTTCTGTCGTCTAGTTCGATTTAATGAGGAACATGTCGAATCCAAGTATGCGTATTATTGTCTGCAAGAGATGTATATGTCTGGCCGAGTCAAGTTATATGAGAACCAGTCGACTGGAATCAGCAACTTTCAGTTTGAACATTTCTTGGATTCGGAGATTCTTAGTGTGCCTCCGCTCGGCAGCCAACGTTCAGTCGTTCATGTGCTTGAAACTATGGACGACAGAATACTGCTCAACCTCCGCATTGGTGAGACGCTAGAGGAGATGGCACAAGCACTTTTTCGATCGTGGTTTGTCGCTTTCGATCCTGTCCGCGCTAGAGCAGAAGGACGAGAGCTGTCACTACCCGTACATATGGCGGATCTCTTCCCTCATCGCTTCTCGAACTCGGAACTGGGCCTCATCCCTGAGAGTTGGACCGTTGAACCACTTAGCAAGATCGCAGATCACCTGCGGGAGACTGAACATCCCGGGGATTCGCCTAGCACGTCGTTCAGCCACCACAGCATCCCAGCGTATGATTCTGGCATGGTGCCCGTGGAACAATACGGAAGTTCGATCAAGAGCCATAAGGCAATCGTCAAACCGGGGGCCGTCTTGATTTCAAGATTGAACCCCGAGATCGAACGCGTATGGCTGCCATACGTCTCGAATGGTGAGCGAGCTGTCTGCTCGACCGAGTTCATGGTGCTGATGCCGAGACAGCCGTTCACATCTAGCTACTTGTACTGTCTTGCTCGTTCGAAGACCTTTAGGCACAATGTCATGTCCCTCGTAACCGGTACATCCAAGAGTCATCAGCGCGCACCCGCTAAGTCGGTCATGTCGATTGGCGTACCAGTTCCACCTGCAGAGATCGTTGCCGCCTTCGACGAATACGCGAAGAGTATTCTCGACAGAGCCCAAGTTCACAGGGCGGAGGCTTCCCTTCTCGGATTGTTGCGTGATGTCTTGTTGCCGAGATTAGTGTCTGGGAGCGCTCAATCAAACGTCAACGTTCAGTAGACTAACTGTTAGTTAGGGCGAGATCCGTATCCGATATCGCAATGCTGTACGGCTACCCATCAGATATGCGTCCACATTGGGTCAAGAAAGTATCGCAGCTGATCTTGTTGGCATCGTCTATACTAGTTTACTCCATTAGCGGCAATACCGACCGAGCGGCATCTATCGTAGCATAGACTGAATCCATAGGCTCCACTACAACCAAGTCCGCCGATTCTCGATGCGGTGAGCCACACTGTGAACATACAGTGAAAGATATCTTTTGTGCAGTAACAACTCCAATTAGACTTGCCAAATCGCGTCTTGGTGTTCCCTCGATAGCGACCAGTGTCGGTTCAAGCAACACAGGACCTCCGCTGTTTCCCGGGAAGGCGGAGCCATCCACGAGAAATGTATGATGGTGTCCATCGAACCATCCCTGAACTTGTGACAATATTCCAAACCGCACAACGGGGTAATCTTGGTGAGCGGCCTGTGCTCCAACAGGGAAGCCTAGCATGAAGCAATGATCACCGGCACTCAATTGAGACTGTATCGCCATGGCTCTGTCGAGTGAGTTAGTGTCGCCAAACGACTTTGCATTTGCCCCTATCTCTTGCAAGCCTTCTGGGGGCGGAGCTGGATGAATGGATATATCTCGGGAACTGTCGGGATGCATGATCCATCGGGACAAGTCCGTCACAATTGGTTGTGTGCCTCGTTGTTGATCCAAATTGACGCGTGCCAAGAGTTGCGTACTGCCTTCACCCTTGGCGTCATCTATGACATGGCGGTTCGTGACGATCCAGCAATCGCTCCACCCATCGCCGCGATCACGGTTGTACAAGAAACCCGAGCCTAATGGTATCTGATTCAAGTCCTGTCTCTGCGGTGTCGTGATGGACAGCACGGCACTCAAGGCGTCGGGTGGGCATAGCGCCATCGCGTAGCTCTCTTTCGAAAGATCGGTATTGCGAGCAGCAATCCTATGGGCCTGACCGTCACATGGACGAGATGATGGATACGCCGCCTAGGGCATGCCTCTTGGGCTCACCACATTGGCCGGCGAACCGGACGCCACAATTCAAGACAGCGACCATGGCTCTCGCGCAGATTCGTCGATCAGCCGATGCCGGGCTCGTGCAACAAGCCGTGTTGGTCGGAATCTAGGTCGCTCTGCGCTTCGCGCGCTCTCGTGCAGCCTGCTTGGATGCGCCGGTGACGTCAAGGCGCCACTTCAACATTCTCTCGCTTACTGCCAAGCGCTCCATAGCGTCTTGACTGCTGACATGCCCCCGTGCAACGGCGAGCGCCATCTCGCGGGTCACGAGCAACTCCCCCCCGAGCCAACTCGCCTCCTGCTCCTTGGTGGCGTTCCAGAGTCTGCGTCCAGTTCCTGCATCGAGTGCTGGCGCAGGCTCGTGAAACAGCAGCGCGTGCGCGACTTCGTGCGCCAGATCGCTGTTCTGACGTGCAGGGCTGTGGGAGTCGTTGTGGACGATCATCCTGTAGCACCCGCGAAGAACCGTTAGACCCGAGAAGGACTCGGGATCCTCGGTCAAAAGGTAGGGGGATTATAGACGTGAGTGACAAACCGGCTCAGTCGCCGGTGTCGTCAACGTCTTGGAGGTAACGCCACTCGTCGCGCTTCTTGGGTGGGGTGTTGAGGACGGCTCGCATGATGTCTTCGGGGTCGGCATCGATGGGGTCGGGCCATTCGAGTTCACGCTTGCGCTTGTCGGTCATGCTGTGCCTCCTGTCGTCGGTCCATTGGCGGGAACGGGTTTGCCGCCCTTGATCGCAACGTCTGAACGGGCATAGACCGCTTTGCCTCTCAGTTTCGTGGCGGGCTTGATCAGTCCCCATGTTTCGGTGCGGCCACCGCCGTGGGGTCCCGATGTGCTTCGTTCGTACTTCCAGTCGTCACGATTCAGGAACGCTACATCGACACGCCAGATGATGACTTGTCGGTCGCGTTCGTAGGTGTTGGTGGTGTCGATCAGATAGCGCCAGACGATGTACCAGCCTGGGTGGTCAAAGTGTGCTTGTATCTGCCAGGGCCGGATGCTGGCCTTTGACTCGAGGCAGTCCTGGGGCGGCGGTGGCGTGGGACTGCCGCGGCGTTGCAGATCGGGGAACTTGCCAGCGGCCACATCTCGATTGCGGTTCTTCTCGTAGACGCTGTGCATGTCGAGCGCCTTAGTGCCCCAGATGCTCACAAGACCGCTGAACATGTTGGACTGCTCGAAGTAGATTTCGACCAGGCCGTCCATGTCGCGTTCGATGAAGTCCACGGCGCTGCGGACTGCTGCCACGGTCAGGCCGTTGGGCAGGACGACGCTGGGGTCAAAGTCGTCGCGGCGCATCCGGTGGGTCCAGTGCCGCCAACTGTGGAATGGCTAGAGCGGCCTGCGTGTAGAACTCGGCGTCGATCTCGATCCCGATACTTTCGATGCCTAGGGCCGCGGCGGCGGCAATGGTTGCGCCTGACCCCATGAACGGGTCCAAGACAACGCCATCACCCAGCGGTAGCGACGCGTGCACCAACTGTCGCATGAGCGACTGGGGTTTCAGCGACGGATGATCTGCGATCTCGCGTTCGTAACCGCGGGCGGGTCCGCATTCGATCAGATCCCGAAACGGCACATCATCTGAGATGCGGCGTAGTCCTCCGGTTCCCCAACGTCGCAGATTGTCGCGGACTCGGCCATCGAGTGGCTTGCGGAACAAGCCCCACGGCTCCCAGTTGGCTCGTGGCATGACGCACACATTCGGGTACTCGTCATGCGCGTTTTTGGGGCGATCACCGCCGCGCAAGGTCTTGACGATCCGCACGATCTCGCCGCGCTTCTCGAACCCAGCATCGATCATCGGTCCATACACCAGATGAGACATGACCGGCGTGGTGGCGATGAACACATGGGCGCCGGGCACCAGTACCGGCAGCACCAGTTCAGCGAACCTGGCGAAGAATCCTGCGACCATTGTCCGTTGGGTATCGCTCAACGCCGTGAATCGCGGCACGGGCCTACGTCTGGCACCGTCATAGGCGGGGGGAAGACGCCAATTGCCGCCGCGCCCGTTGCGTCGTTTGGCGAGATGGCGGGGCGTGTACTCCACAACGCTGTACGGCGGGTCTGTGACCACAGCATGTACCGAGTTCGCAGCGATGGTCTCGATATGAGCGAACGCGTCGGCGTGGTGGATCGAATAATCCGTCAGTCGATCTGTGCCAAGAGCGGCAGTCTCAGCGATTGTCACGATCCGGGCCCTGCGGCAACCAGGTCGGTGTAGGTAAGTTGCTTGCCGACCATGCCGCGCACGGTGTCGGCCATCATGTCGATGGTGTCCATCGACCTTCGGCTGTGCCGTCCGGCGAACTCCTGGACGTAACGGTCCAGATGCTCCGCGCTGACGTGATGGAACGTGCCGTGGTAGCCGCGACGCAGCATCGACCAGAAGCTCTCGCAGCCGTTGACGTGGGCCATGCCGTCCACATACTGGCCGACCGAATGGCGCACACTGCGATGCTTCGGCAGTCCCCGATAGGAACCGTGTTCGTCGGTGTAGACCATCGCATCCACTCCGGCGTGGTCGGTGACGAACCCTTGCAGGGTCGCCTTGTCTGTCGCCTCGACCACCGTAGCGCGAACCGCGTTCGTTGCCCGGTCTTTGATCGCGACGACCGGCGTCTTGCCTGCCACACCGCGGCCGTGGATGCGGTCGCGGCGCTGACGTGCACTCATGTTGTGAGCTTTGCCACCGAAGTAGGCCTCGTCCACTTCCACACCCTCGGACCCGTCGAACGGTTCGCCTGCCAGGTCGTCCCAGCACTGCCGCACCCGGTGTGCCAGATGCCAAGCCGACTTCTGGCAGATGCCCAGATCGCGGTGAAGCTTCATGCTGGAGACGGACTTCAGGTTGGTGTTGTACAGGTAGATGGCGATGGCCCACTCCTGATAGCCCAACTTGGAGTCCTGCATCACCGTGCCGACCTTCACGCTGAAGAACCGGCGACACCCGTTGCCGCGGCACCGATACGGCATCGTCTTGTGCGCCGTCGGAGTCTGCACATTCGTGCATCCGCACCGCGGACACTCGGGTCCGTCCGGCCACCGGATCGACGCGATCCACGCCTCTGCGGTCGCGTCGTCGGGGAAACGGCGGATCAACTCGACGATGGTCATGCCCTTGCGGAACGCTTTGCCTGGGGCCTTGGTCTGCGGGTTCTTCTTCTCGGTCATGTCACTATTGTCCCATAGGGGTGTGACATCGCTTCTAGCCGTTGACCTGCACTTTGTCACTCACGTCTATAAGTCCCAAAGGTAGTGAGCGCCACGGGAACTGGACAGGAGAGCGCTCAGCCGCACAACGGGAATGTCGAGATGCCGCGCGAGTTGGAAAGGATCAAGGCGATCGCGCGCCCCCAACCGGAGTTCGG
Source organism: Acidimicrobiaceae bacterium (assembly GCA_009843915.1). Taxonomy (GTDB): domain Bacteria; phylum Actinomycetota; class Acidimicrobiia; order Acidimicrobiales; family Aldehydirespiratoraceae; genus Aldehydirespirator. The sequence continues at coordinate 17,622 of VYCM01000141.1, forward strand.
CCCTGATCTCTGAGGCCAGTTCAGCCGCCTCCGCCTTGAAGCCCCTACGCAGCGTCATTTTCTCAGTCCTTGGTTCGAAGATGCTCGTAGGCGGTCTTGACGACGTCGTCGAGCGCGGCAGCGGCTTCGGCGGTTAGGTTCTTGTCGGCTCGAAGATGTGTCGAGATCATGGCCAGGGAGTCGGGTTCGGGGCGTTCGGCGTCCGACCTTACGAAGTCATCGGCACTTAGCCCGGACCATGCGGCGAGTGCAGCTAGTCCATCGATGTCGGGGCGTCTGCCCTGGGCCATGCGAGTAAGCGTGGATGCGCTAACCCCGGACTCAAGGGCCACCTCCTTCCAGGTCTGCTCCCTTGCTTGTCGAGCACCGTCGAGCGCCCGAAAGAACGCTTCGGCGTCGAACCGGCCGGCTTTGGGTTCCATGTCTCCTCCTGAGGGTGGTTGCGATGTAGCAATTACACTGCTACTCTCAAATCACCTGACTCGCAATCAGGCGTCGGAAACGCAATCACAGAGGGAAGGATACCCCATGACAAGTGCAGAGACCACCGAGGTGGTGGAGCGGTCGGCATGGCCCGTCTTCATCACCGTCAACAGGAAGGAAGTCAAGGTCGACGGGCCGAAGGTCAGCGGCCTTGATATCAAGAAGGCGGCCATCGAGCAGGGCTTGGAGATCAAGTTGGACTTCAAGCTGGCCGAGGAGACGGCGGACGGCAAGGAAAGGATCATCGGAGATGCGGACATCGTCGAGGTGACCGAGAAGTCGGTGTTCTGGGCCACAGCCGGTGACGACAACTCCTGATGGAGCCCGCGATGACCCCGGAGGTTAAGCAAGCGGTTGGGGAACTCCGAGCCTGCTTCCCTGACACCGAGGTCGATGCCGTCAGCACGGGCGATGGTGGCGCGATCGTCACCATCGCCCGTGTCGATCCCGGACCGGTGTACACCCAGCGCGAGACGTGGGTGCGATTCGTCATCGGATTCCAGTACCCCTACGCCGACATCTACCCGCTGTTCGTGCGCCCTGATCTCTCTCGCGCCGACGGCCAGCCGCACGGCGAGGGCATCGCTCAAGCTGAATTCCACGGCCATAAGGCCCTCCAATTGTCCAGGCGGAGCAACCGACTGAACCCGATGATCGACACTGCGTCTCTCAAGGTAATGAAGGTGCTCGAATGGCTCCGAGCGCAATGAGCGGTCCGTTCAGTCTGCGGCTGCCGCAGTGGATGTGGGTGGAACTAGAGAGTCACCTCTTCCCAGGCGACGACGATGAGCATGGAGCTGTCATCGGGACGTCAGTCGCCGAGGTTGCTCGGGGGTGCCGTCTCCTCGGGCGCAGGCTGTTCCTTGCCACCGATGGCATCGACTACGTGCCAGGCCAGCGCGGCTACCGCATGCTCACCCCGGACTTCGTCAGGCGCTGCGCCCTCGCCTGCGCCGACGAAGGACTTGCGTACCTCGCCATCCACAATCATCGAGGCGTCAATAGCGTCGGCTTCTCGCGCGACGACATGGCATCTCATCGCCGGGGCTACCCCGCTCTGCTCGACATTCTTGACGGTCCGCCCGTCGGCGCGCTCGTCTTCGCGCGTCGAGCCGTGGCTGGCGATATCTGGCTCTCTTCCAGCCGCCAAGTGGAGTTAGACCATGCCGTCATCATCGGCCGAGCACAGCAGATGCTCTACGCCGCACAACGGAGGCCATCTGGTGCCGTCCCACGATACGACCGGCAGGTGAGACTGTTCGGAGACCGGGGCCAGGACATCCTTTCCGCCCAGAAGGTCGGCATTGTCGGAGCCGGAGGTGCCGGCTCCCTCATCAACGAGTATTTGTCCCGACTCGGGGTCGGGCACCTTGCAGTCGTGGACCCCGAGCGAGTCGACCGCACCAACTTCCCAAGACTGGTGGGCGCCCGGCCACGCGACCTAGCGCCGCGGTGGTTGCAGAGTCCACTGGCTCGCGTTCTGCGGATGCGTGCTGCGCTCAAGGTCGACATCGCCGAGCGTGTAGCGCGCGAGGCGAACCCCCGCATCAGATTCGATGCCATCGCTGGCGACGTTGCGGAACCAGGCGTGGTCGAACAGCTCCTCGACTGTGACGCCATCTTCTTGGCAGCCGACAGCATGACTGCACGCCTGGTGGTCAACGCCATATGCCATCGGTACCTAATCCCCACATGGCAGGTGGGCGCCAAGGTCCAAGCTGACGAGGATTCCGGCGAGATCCACGATGTCTTCTCAGTGGTCCGCCGACTCCTCCCTGGCGAGACGTGCCTGTGGTGCAACGAACTAATCGACGCCTCGCGGCTCGCAGAGGAGGCCGTTTCAACCGAGCAACGCCGGGCGCAGCGCTACATCGACGAGGTCCCTGCGCCGAGCGTCATCACCCTCAACGCCGTAGCGACTGCGCACGCCGTGAATGACTACCTTTTCGCCACCGTAGGACTCCCGGATGGAGGTGACGATCTAGAAGTCACCTGGACGAAACACCGTCCACTCAACCCCAAACCAGCCATCGAGATTCCACGCCGAGATGCAGCCTGCACCGAATGCCACGGCCGTTTGGGAGCAGGAGGTCGTGAGCGATTGCCCGTGCAATATTCCTTGCCATGAGGTCCGACACGACGAGGGGCGCCGCTGATCGCCACACCCAAGGTGGCGAAGGAGCGGACCCAGGCCAGGAACCACCCAAGAACGCGAAGGTTCACCAAGCCAACCCACTAGGGGCGCGATGGGACCAGTGAGTACGAGATGACCTCGACGGTGCGGTAAGCGTCGTCAATCCTGTAGCCGACAGCCAAGGCCGCGCCGCGGTAAGTCGCAGACGAACCGAGTATGCAATAGAACTCGCCCGCTCGATCCCTGTCGGCGATGACATCGTAGGGATCTATGGTTAGCTGCCGAGCAAAGTCGAGCAACAGATCTATGTCAGCACCGGAAAAGTGCTTCTGGTCGACAAGCGTCTTGATGCGCGAGTACGCGTTGGTCTTCCAAGGCCGAGACGTCAACGGAACTACTTCGACCGATAGTCGGCAATCAGCTCTTCACGTAAGCCAGGAGGATCGGGCACGAAGGGGGAGCCGTCGTGTTCGGCGGCGACTGCTTCACGGATCCGCTGTAGATCCGGGCTCTCAGAGCTGAAGAAGTCGATCAGCGACTGGCGCGATATCACTTCATCTGTGCGGGAGCCGCCGACTCGCCGCGCTGTCTTCCAAGGTGTCTCGGCGTGCGTCGCGTCAATAAGTTGGCGACCCGACTTGTCTCCGAGTCTTCGGAGCACATAGGTGACCACATTGCATACCGCCTCAGGTGGGCGGTCCGTGGACTCTACATAGTGCCTTCGCCTCTCAGCACGCCAGAGGCTGGCTACAACTGGACCCTTCTCCCATGCCTCGATGTTCTCGCGGAATGCGGGCGCGCCCTCCCACGCGAGGTGATACCCCTGCACGTAGTAGAGCAACTTGTGGAGCTTGGTCTTCCCGATGCGCGGACGTCGTCGGCGAATCTCCGCTGCGACTACGGTGACCGAAGGTGCAGGCGTTCGCTCCATGCCTACTGTCCTCTCAGGGTGAAACTACTGTACTTCACGGTACCTGAGGTATGTGACATCGCCCAGTCGTGCCGCACAAGCGCAGGATTGACGCGCACCGACGGTGACTACCATGTCGCCCCTAGTGCAGGACCCGACAGCAAGCAGCAGGACGATCCCCTTCGGTGATTATGAGGTCCGGCCGTGAACGCGCTGAATGAGGCCGAGGTCGAGGCGGCTGCCGTCAGCTGGCTGGGGGAGTTGGGCTGGAGCGTCGCCCATGGGCCGGAGGTCAACCCGGAATCGGCGCCGTCGGAGCGGGCTGACTACAGCGCGGTGGTGCTGGCGGCGACGTTGCGAGGGGCACTAGCACGGCTCAACCCGACGCTGCCCGGCGAGGCGCTGAGTGATGCCGTTCGTCGCCTGGCTCATCCGGAGGGTGCGATCACGCAGGCTCGCAACCGGGCGTTCCATCGCATGGTCATTGACGGTGTGGCCGTTGAGTACAGCGACGGCGGGCGGATCCGGGGCGCGCAGGCTCGGGTGATCGACTTCGATGACGTTTCTAACAACGACTGGTTGGCTGTCAACCAGTTCACCGTTGTGGAGAACAAGATCGAGCGGCGCCCCGACGTAGTGCTGTTCGTCAATGGGCTGCCACTCGGTGTGATCGAGCTCAAGAACCCCACGGACCCCGAGGCAACAATCTGGACCGCCTGGCAGCAGCTCCAGACCTACAAAGCGGACTTGCCCACGATGTTCTCGCTGAACGCGGCTCTGATGGTGTCGGACGGCCTCGAAGCACGCCTGGGCACGCTCACCGCAGGTCGCGAGTGGTTCAAGCCCTGGCGCACCATCACCGGCGAGGAACTCGCCGACGAGACACTGCCGCAGCTTCAAGTGCTGCTGCAGGGCGTGTGCGATCACCGACGGTTTCTCGACTTGATCCGCGACTTCATCGTGTTCGAGGACGACGGCAGCGGTCAGCTTGAGAAGAAGATCGCTGGCTATCACCAGTTCCATGCGGTGCAGGCCGCGGTGGACGAGACCCTGCGCGCCGCAGCACTCCGGCAGGCTGCGAGCCGAACCTCGGGTCGCAGGTCGGGCGGCGAGCCCGGTGACCGGCGCATCGGGGTGGTCTGGCACACCCAAGGGTCGGGCAAGAGCCTGACCATGGCCTTCTACACGGGTCAGATCGTCCGCGAACCGGCCATGTCCAACCCCACTGTCGTCGTGCTCACCGACCGCAACGACCTCGACGACCAGCTGTTCGCCACCTTCGCCAACTGCACCGACCTGCTGCGTCAGCCGCCGGTGCAAGCCGAGACCCGAGTCCACCTACGACAACTCCTGAACACCGCATCGGGTGGCGTGGTGTTCACCACAATCCAGAAGTTCTTCCCCGATGAGAAGGGCGACCGGCATCCGTTGCTGTCGGACCGGCGCAACATCGTCGTCATCGCCGATGAGGCCCACCGCAGCCAGTACGACTTCATCGACGGCTTCGCGGCCCACATGCGCGACGCGTTGCCCAATGCCTCCTTCATCGGCTTCACCGGCACACCTATTGAGAAAGCCGACGCCAACACCCGAGCGGTCTTCGGTGACCACATCAGCGTCTACGACATCCAGCGCTCCGTGCAGGACAAGGCGACAGTGCCGATCTACTACGAGAGCCGCCTGGCCCGACTCGCCCTCGACGACCGCCAGAAGCCACATATTGACCCCGACTTCGAAGAGGCCACCGAGGGCGAAGAGGTCGAGCGCAAGGAGAAGCTCAAGACCAAGTGGGCTCAGCTTGAGGCTGTCGTCGGCGCGGACAAGCGAATATCACAGGTGGCGGCGGACATTGTCGACCACTACGAGACCCGCCTCGACGCGATGGACGGCAAGGCCATGGTGGTGTGTATGAGCCGCCGCATCTGCGTTGACCTCCACGACGAGCTAGTACGGCTGCGCCCCGACTGGTACCACCCGGACGATGACGAGGGCGCCATCAAGGTCGTGATGACTGGCTCTGCGTCGGACGGGCCCGAATGGCAGCCCCACATCCGCAACAAGGCCCGCCGCGAGGCGCTCGGCAAGCGGTTCCGCGATCCCGACGACCCGATGAGAATTGTCCTCGTCCGGGACATGTGGCTCACTGGCTTCGACGCGCCCAGCCTTCACACCATGTACGTGGACAAGCCCATGCGAGGCCACGGACTGATGCAGGCCATCGCCAGGGTCAACCGGGTATTCCGCGACAAACCCGGCGGACTCGTCGTGGATTACCTCGGGCTGGCCCACGAACTCAAGAGGGCGCTTGCCACCTATTCGGAAAGCGGCGGCCGAGGCGAGACGGCGCTCGATCAGGCTGAAGCCGTAGCGGTGATGCGAGAGAAGTACGAGATATGCCGCGGCCTGTTCTGGGGCTTCGACTGGTCCAGCTGGACAGACGGCGACGCGCAGACACGTCTCGGACTACTGCCGGCCGCGTTGGAACACATCCTGTCCCAGGAAGACGGCAAAGATCGCTACACCACGGCGGTGCGAGAGCTCTCCCAGGCGTTCGCGTTGGCCGTGCCCAATCCGGCCGCTCTGTCCATCCGCAACGACGTGGCGTTCTTCCAAGCCGTAGCCGCGGCGCTCTCAAAGCCCACGCCCGGCGAGGCTCGCCACGAAGAGGACCTCGACCACGCCGTCCGTCAGATCATCTCACGGGCTGTCGCACCTCAGGGTGTGCTCGACATCTTCGCTGCTGCCGGTCTCGACAAACCCGACATCTCGGTGCTGTCCGAGGAGTTCCTGGCCGAGGTTCGGGGTCTGCCCCAGCGAAACCTTGCCGTCGAGGCACTGCGCCGGCTGTTGCAGGGCGAGGTGACCCGCCGACGAGCACGCAATGTCGTGCAGGCTCGGTCGTTCGCCGAGATGCTTGAGCAGTCCATCCGCCGCTACCAGAACCGCGCCATTGAAGCCGCTCAGGTGATCGAGGAGCTGATCGGCATAGCCGAGGAGATTCGCGAAGCCGACGCACGGGGCGAACAGCTCGGCCTAACCGACGATGAGCTCGCCTTCTACGACGCGCTGGAAACCAACGACAGCGCTGTCAAGATCCTCGGCGACGAGACCCTGCGGGCCATCGCCTGCGAATTGGTCGAAACGGTCCGCATGAACGTCAAGATTGACTGGACCATGCGCGAGAACGTTCGGGCCAACATCCGCCGCCTAGTCCGACGAATCCTGCGACGACATGGCTACCCGCCCGACAAGCAAGAGAAGGCGACCCAGACCGTCCTAGAGCAAGCCGAAGCCCTGTCAGCGGTTTGGGCCCAAGCTGCCTAACGCTCCGCTGGCTGACAGGCACCGCTCATGCGGTGGTCAGGGCGGCAAGTACTGGGCCGGCCAATTCGGGGCGGCAGATCACCAGGTCGGGCAGGTAGACGTCGGGCTGGTTGTAGCGAAGTCGGGAACCGTCGAGCCGGCTGACGAAGCAGCCGGCGGCCTTCGCCACGGCCGCCGGGGCGCACGAGTCCCATTCGTACTGGCCGCCGGCATGGACGTAGACGTCGGCGGTGCCCCGGACCACGGCCATCGCCTTGGCGCCGGCCGATCCCAGCGGCACGACGTCGGCGCCGAGCGCGGCGGCCACCGCGTCGGCCTGCTCCGGGGGCCGCGAGCGTGACACCACCATCCGGGGTGGGCCTCCTCGTTCGGCGGGCAGCCGGGGAGAATCGGCGGTCGAGAGGGTCAGCTCCATCCCGGGCAGGGCCACCGCCCCCGCTACCGGGCGCTCATCGACGACCAGGGCCACATGAACCGCCCAGTCGGTGCGCCCCGGTTCGGAGAACTCACGAGTGCCGTCGAGCGGGTCGATCACCCAAACGCGTTCGGCGCCGAGCCGGCTCGCGTCATCGGCACCCTCCTCGGAGAGCACGGCGTCGGCGGGGCGGGCCGCGGCCAGCTCGGAGACCAGCAGCTCGTGGGCTTGGCGGTCGCCCTCGGCTCTCAGCACGGCGGCAGGGGCCTCCTCGTCAACCAGCCTTGCCCTCAACTCGACCAGCAACTCGCCCGCACGGTGGGCGAGTTGAGCCGCCAGGCGATGGTCGTCGGCGGTAGGTGTCAAGCCAGCACAGCCGCGTCGAGCAGGTCCTGCTGTTCCTGGCCGTGCACGGTTGGGCTGCCGCCCGCAGGGCTGCCCGACTCGGGGCGGCTCACCCTCCGGATCTCGTAGTCGTCGCCGTGGGCCTCGTAGAGGCGTCCCTTGATGCCGTTCCAGGCGCCCATGTTCTCGGGCTCCTCCTGCAGCCAGACGATCTCCGTGGCGTTGGGGTACCGGCGAAGCTCGTAGTCGACCGCCCCGTACGGCCACGGGAAGAGCTGCTCGACCCGGCACACGGCCAGCGGGGCCTGGTGCTCGTCGCGCAGTTCCATCGCCGGGTAGGCCACCTTGCCGCTGCAGAAGACCACCCTGGTAACGGTGTCCGGGTCGACGGTCCCGGCCTCGGCCCCGGGGTCGCCGAGCACCTCCTCGAACGTGCCCGACGACAGGTCGGCCACCTTCGAGCGGGCGGCCTTGGCCCGCAGCAGCGACTTCGGTGTGAACAGGATCATGGGCTTGCGGACGCGGTGGATCATCTGGCGCCGCAGCAGGTGGAAGTACTGCCCCGCCGTGGTGGGCTGGCACACGTGCATGTTGTCCTCCGCGGCCAGCGTCAGGAACCGCTCGATGCGGGCCGACGAGTGCTCCGGGCCCTGGCCCTCCATGCCGTGGGGGAGCAGCAGCACGATCCCGCAGTGCTGGTCCCACTTGTCCTCGGCGGCCACGATGAACTGGTCGATGATGATCTGGGCGCCGTTGGCGAAGTCGCCGAACTGGGCCTCCCACATGACCAGCGCTTCCGGCTTGGCCACCGCGTAGCCGTACTCGAAGCCCAGCGCGGCGTACTCCGACAGCAGCGAGTCGTAGATCCACAGGTCGGCCTCGCGGGCGCACACGGTCGACAGGGGCACGTACTCGTCGCCGGTCACATAGTCCACCAGGGTGGAGTGCCGGTGCGAGAAGGTCCCCCGGCGGCTGTCCTGGCCGCTGAGCCGGACGGGAGTGCCCTCCATGAGCAGCGATCCGAAGGCCATCGCCTCGCCCACGCCCCAGTCGAACTCGCCGCTGCGGAACATCTTGTTGCGCTGCTCGAACTGCCGGGCCAGCTTGGGATGCACGGTGAAGCCCTCGGGCACGGTGTTGAGGGCCTCGTAGATCCGTTCGACGGTTACCGAGTCGATGGCCGTGCGGACGTGGGGCATCACCCCCATCGGCTCGGGCGGACGCCGGGCGCGGATGTTGTGGCCGGGCGCGGCGTCGCGGGTCTCGTCCAGAGCGGCCTGGAGCTGGTCGCGAAACTCGGCCAGGGAGGCGTCGGCGTCCTCGGCGCTTATGTCGCCCCGCTTCAGCAGCGACTCCCGGTACTGGGTGCGCACCGTGGGCTTGGCATTGATGCGGCGGTACATCTCCGGCAGCGTGTAGCTGGGGTCGTCGCCCTCGTTGTGCCCGTGGCGCCGGTAGCAGATCATGTCGATCACGGCGTCCTTGTTGAACCGCTGGCGGTAGGCGAAGGCCAGGCGGGCTGCTCGCACGCAGGCCTCGGGGTCGTCGCCGTTGACATGGAAGATCGGCGCGCCGACCATCTTGGCCACGTCGGTGGAGTACTGGGTGGAGCGGGCCGCGTCCGGCGTGGTGGTGAACCCCAGTTGGTTGTTGATCACCAGGTGGATGGTCCCGCCGACGCGGTATCCCCTGATGAGGCTCAGGTTGAAGGTCTCGGCCACAACGCCCTGTCCCGCGAAGGCGGCGTCGCCGTGGATCAGCAGCGGCATGACCGGGTATGGGCCGTAGTCGCTGTCGAGCGGGATGTTGTCCATGCGGGCCCGGGCCATGCCCACCACCACCGGGTCGACGGCCTCGAGGTGGGACGGGTTGGCGGCCAGCTCCACCAGCAGATGCTTGCCCGACGGACTGGTGTAGGCGCCGATCTGGCCGAGGTGGTACTTCACGTCGCCGCTGCCCTGGATCTGGTCCTCGGTGATGGCTCCCTCGAACTCCTTGAACAGCTCGTGGTAGGTCTTGCCCACCAGGTTGACGAGCACGTTCAGCCGCCCGCGGTGGGCCATGCCCATCACCACCTCCGCCAGTGGCGTGTCCGCCGCGCACGTCAGCAGGGCGTCCAGCAGCGGGATGGTCGACTCGGCGCCCTCCAGGCCGAAGCGCTTCTGGCCGACGTACTTGGTGCCCAGGAAGTTGCTGAGGGCCTCAGCCGCGTTGAGCTGGCTGAGGATGCGGTGCTGGTCCTCGGACTTGAGCTCGGTGTCGGCGCCTTCGATCTGCTCCTGGATCCACCGCTTCTCCTCGGGCTCCTGGATGTGCATGTACTCCACGCCGACGGTGCGGCAGTAGGCGTCGCGCAGCACGCCCAGCAGGTCGCCGAGCTTCATCCGGCGGTCGGGGCCGACCGTGGCGTAGATGCCCGTCTCGCTGCCGGTCAGGAACTCCCGGTCCAGGTCCCAGATGGTGAGCCCGTAGGTGGCCGGATCGAGCTCGGAGTGCATTACGGGCGCCTCGTCGCGCAGCGGGTTGAGGTCGGCGATCAGATGACCCCGCACCCTGTACTGGTTGATGAGCTGGTTGACTTTGGCCTGCTTCTCCAGCATGGCCGCCTCGCGGTCCACAGGGTTGAAGTCGCGCCGCCACTTCACTGCCTCGTACGGGATGTGCAGCGACCGGAAGGCCTGGCCGTAGAAGTCGTCGGTGCCCAGCAGCAGGTCGTGGACCCGCTGCAGGAACAGTCCCGACTCGGCGCCCTGGATGACCCGGTGGTCGTACGTGCTGCTGATCGTCACCAGCTTGCTCACGCCCAGGTCGGCCAGCAGGGACGGGTCGGCGGCCTCGTACTCGGTGGGGAACGCCAGCGCCCCGACGCCCACGATCGTTCCCTGTCCGGTCATCAGCCTGGGCACCGACTGCTGGGTGCCGATCGTGCCGGGGTTGGTGATAGTGACGGTCACGCCCCGCATGTCGTCGGCACTGAGCCGGTTCTCGCGGATCTTGGCGATCTGCTCGTCGTATCGCTCCACGAAGGTGGCGAAGTCGAGGGTGTCGGCGTCGCGGATGCACGGCACCATCAGCGACCGCGTGCCGTCGTCGCGGGCGATGTCGACCGCGATCCCGAGACCGATGTGCTCGGGCCGCACGATCCTCGGCTTGCCCGCCGCGTCGGTGGCGTAGATGTTGTTCATGGCCGGGACCGTTTCGGTGATGGCCCGCACCACCGCGTAGCCGATCAGGTGGGTGAACGAGACCTTCCGGACCATCTTGCGGCTGAGGTGGCCGTTGATGATCTTGCGGTTGACCTCCAGGAGCTTGGCGGGGACATCGCGGAAGCTCGTGGCCGTGGGCACGGTAAGGCTGGCCTCCATGTTGGAGACGATGCGGGCGCCCACGCCCTTGATCGGCTCGCCGATGGGCGTGTCGGCCGCCGGTTCCCTCTTCGCCTCCGTCGGTGCGGGCGGCGGCGGTGGCTCGCCTGCGAGCGGCACCGACACGACGGTCGAGTCGACCTCGGGCTCCGTCACATCCGTCGCCGTGGTTTCGATGGTGGTGCGGGCGGCGGTCGATGCCTTTGGGGGAGCCGGCGTGATCGGAGCATCCGGCGACTCGCCCTCGAACAGGGCGCGCCAGGCTTCGTCCACCGAGGCCGGATCGGCTGCCCACAGGTCGCGCATCTCATCGATGACCCAGGCGTTGGCGCCCAGCGAGTCGCTCGCCTCGGAGCGGATCCGGTCGTTCATGGCCACGATCCTAGTTTCCTACTTTCTGGCCCGGATAGGGTCGGCTCGTGCGGGTCGTCACCTGGAACGTGAACTCTCTGAAGGCGCGCCTCGGCCGGGTGCATCGCTGGATCGAGTCCTTCTCACCGGATGTGGTGTGCCTTCAGGAGACCAAACTCGCCGATGACGCCTTCCCCGCGCTGGCGTTCCAGTCGCTGGGCTACGACTGCTTCCACAACGGAGAGGGACGCTGGAACGGCGTCGCGGTGCTGAGCAGAGTGGGTCTCACCGATCCGGTGGCCGGGTTCGGCGACGGCATCGAGCCCGACCCCGACGCTCGCCTGGCTTGGGCCACCTGCGCCGGGGTGCGGGTGGCGTCGTGCTACGTGCCCAACGGCCGGGCCGTCGGCCACGACCACTACCACTACAAGCTCGACTGGCTGAGCCGCCTGCGAGCCTCGCTCGACACACAGGCTGATCCCGGCCGGCCCGTGCTGGTGTGCGGCGACTTCAACATCGCCCCCGACGATCGCGACGTGTACGACCCGGCCTCCTTCACCGACACGACTCACACCAGCGAGGCTGAGCGGGAGCAGCTCGCCGGTCTGCTCGAATGGGGACTGGTGGACGTGTTCCGGGAGCATCACCACGGCGGCGGGCTGTTCACGTGGTGGGACTACCGCCGGGGCGACTTCCACAAGCGCAAGGGAATGCGGATAGACCTCGCGCTGGCCTCCCGCACGGTCGCCGACGCGGCCGGCTTCGTGCTCATTGACCGCAATGAGCGCAAGGGACCCAAGGACGACCCGCCCAGCGACCACGCGCCCCTGTACATCGACATGGACGAGGGCGCCTTGCCATGCTGACCCCGCTGGACGAGCACGCCCTGCTCGTCTTCTGGACCCAGCTGCTGGTGCTGGTGGTGGCCGCACGGGCAGCGGGATACGCGATGCGGCGGGTCGGGCTGCCGTCGGTGATCGGCCAGTTGGCCGCGGGGGTGATTCTCGGGCCCTCGGTGTTCGGCGCGGTCTGGCCCAGCGGGTTCGAGTGGTTCATCCCTCACGAGGAGATCTCCTCTGGAGCTCTGTTCGCGGTCACCTGGCTGGGGGTGGCACTGCTGCTGGTGACAGCCGGGTTCGAGACAGACCTGGCCCTGATACGACGCCTGGGCCGCGCCGCCGCGCTGGTGACCGGCTTCAGCCTCGTCGTGCCCCTTGCCGGAGGCTTGGTGACGGGACTGGTGCTGCCCAGTGACTTCGTCGGCGGTGGCGCCGACCGCACCGTGTTCGCGCTTTTTGTGGCCTCAGCGCTGTCGGTGTCGGCGCTGGCCGTCATCGCGCGAATCCTCTCGGAGCTAGGGCTGATGAGGCGCGACTTCGGCCAGATCACGGTGGCCGCGGGCATGGCCAACGACGTGGTCGGCTGGGTGATGCTGGCCGTCTTCGCGGGCTTCGCCACCGCGGGCGAGGTGTCGGTGGGAGGGACCTTGCGAACAGTGCTGGGCCTGGCCGCCTTCCTGTTCCTGGCGATGACGCTGGGCCAGCGCGCCGTGGACGCCAGCTTGCGCCGGATCAGGCGCGAGGGCCCGAACCTGCACGGCGCGCTCGGCATTGCGGTGATCACGATGCTGGTGTTCGGCGTGGCCACCCAGGCTCTGGGCATTGAGGCCGTGCTCGGGGCTTTCGTGGCCGGCGTGGTCCTGAATCGCTCGCGTTTCCAGCAGCACGAGGTCGTTCACCACATCGAGTCCCTTACCAACACCTTTCTCGCCCCCGTGTTCTTCGCCATGGCCGGGCTGCGGGTCGATCTCTCCCTATTGGGCGAGGGCGATGCGTTGGCCTGGGCCGGAGTGGTGATGGTGGTCGCAATCGTGGCCAAGTTCGCCGGCGCCTTCGTGGGCGCGAGGCTGGCGGGCCAGTCGCAGCGGGCTGCGGTGGCCCTGGGCGCCGGCCTCAATGCCAGGGGCGCCCTGGAGATCGTCATCGCCTCGGTGGGGCTGTCTCTGGGCGTGTTCAGCGAGACGGCGTACACCGTCATCGTGATCGTGCCCCTGGTGACTTCGGTGTTCGCCGCCGTGAGCCTGCGGCTGGCGGTGCGGGACTGGATGGGGTCCCCGGCCGAGCGCGAGCGCCTCGAGCGCGAGGAGGCCCTGAGCCGCAACCTCGTAGTGCGCTCGTCCCGGCTCCTGCTCGCGTCGCGGGCCGAGCCTGCGTCCATCGCGGCCGCGCAGCTCATGCACTTCGCCTGGCCGGTGCAGGTGCCCGCCACCGTGATCTCAGTGGCGCCCGAGAGCCTCGGTGACGGCTCCTACCACTCCGACGGCGCGACCAGGGGCCAGTGGCCCGACATCACCATCGTCCGCAACGTGCTCGACGGGCGGGAGGTCGATCATCGCCAGGTGCGGGCCCCCAGCGCAGCCGGCGCAGTCGTGGCGTCCGCCATCGTGGCGGAAGCCCGCCTCGGCTATGGGGTGATCTGCGTGGGTGTCGCCGGCCGGCACGAGGGCCAGTTGTACTCGCCGCTGGTCGACGAGCTGCTGCTGCACTCGCCTCTGCCTGTGGTCATCGTCAGGCGTGCCGACGGTCTGGAGACACCGCTGCCGGGTGCCTTCACCCGTGCGATCGTGCCGGTCACCGGGACGCGGTCCTCGCAGGCCGCGCAGGAAGTCGCTTTCGGGGTGAGCAGCCAACTGGGCACGGAGGTGGTCCTGACCCATGTGGTGCAGCGGCAGTGGCCGGAGCTCCGGATGCTGCCCAGGCGGCTTACCAGCAGCAGGCTGGCGACCCGGGTACTTGGTGATGCCCACCCCGAAGCAGCTCGACCGGTGGTAGATGCGCTCATGGACGCGGCCAGGGCGCGGGGCGAGGAGATGGGCGTGGAGGCCCGCACGCTGGTGCAGCCGGGCTCGTCGCCGGCCTCGACGCTGGTGTCGGTGGCCGAGGAGCAGGAGGCGGACCTGGTGGTTCTGGGCGCCTCGCTGCGCAACGTGGACGGCCGCCCCTTCCTGGGCCACACCGTCGAGACGGTGCTGGAGCGCTGCACCGCCAACGTGGCGGTTGTGGCCATGCCCCGCGCCGACTCCGGCTAGTCCGAGCCCATCTTCGCCCGGCGGGCCCGTTTGACGCCTTCGAGGTTCCGGAGTCGCCGTGACTCGGCGTCGTCGAGACTCTTGGAACCTCCGATCGCCTCCAGCCACCGAGACGGCTCTCTCTCGACAGTCTGGCCTCCCAGGTCGCGGCGGTCGCACCACAGGACGTGCAGCTCCTGCTCGGCTCTGGTGACCGCCACATGGAGCAGGCGGCGCTCCTCAGCCCGGGCCGCGGTGGTACGGGCGTGGGCGATGGGCACGAACCCGTCCTCCAGGCCCACGAGATGGACGACGGGCCACTCCAGTCCCTTGGCGGCGTGGAAGGTCATCAGGTCGACACCGTCGGATGACGGAGCCAGGCGGCTGTCGGCTCTCAGCGCGGTGATGAAGGCATCCACCGTGGAGTCGGGGTCGAGGGACAGGTGGTCCTCGGCGAACTCCAGGAAGGCTTCGATGTTGGCTCGGGCCTCGGGCGTGTGCGGGGCGGTCAGCTTCTGGGGATCCGCTCCGGCGTCCAACGGCTCGCGCAGTCGCTGGCGAGCGTCGGCCGTGCAGGAGGTGAGGCTGGCACCGGGGGTCCAGGCCTCGCGCAGAGCCGCTATCTCGGGCCGGCGGAGCAGGCTGCCTTCGGAGACGGTGGCCACCGGGATGTTCTGGCGCACCAGCGCCTTGCGGAGCGGATCGAGCTGAGCGTTGGTCCGGGCCAGCACAGCCTGCCGGCGCCAAGATGAGCCGGGCCGGTGGCGTTGCCTCACCGCTCGGGCCAGCATCGCGGCCTCGCTGCCTCCGTCGCACACGGTGACTGTCGGGTTCTCCCCGGATGGCCGCATCGCGGGCTGGGGCGGCCGGTCGAGGATCCGTCCCGCCGCGGCAAGGACTTCGGGCGTGGACCGGAAGTTGGCGCGCATGTGCAGCACCGCGCAGCCGGGCAGGTGATTGCTGACGGTGTTGATCAGTTCGGGATCGGCACCGTTCCACCCGTAGATCGCCTGGTCGGGGTCGCCCACCATCACCAGCGTCGAATCCGGGCCCAGCCAGGACTTGAGCAGGGCGAACTGCAGCGGATTGATGTCCTGGAACTCGTCGACGAGCAGGTGTTGGTGGAGCCAGCGGTGGGCGGCGGCGTGCTTGGGCTCGGTCTCCATCACCTCCAGCGACCGGGCCAACACATCGTCGAAGTCGAGCAGGCGGCGCTTGCGTTTCGCCGACTCATAGTCGGCGTAGAGCTGGACGAAGCGATCGGCCCGCCCGACCGGGGGCCGCCGGCCCGCGGCCCGCGCTGCAGTCGTGTAGTCCTCGGGCGACACCAGCCGAGCCCGGCACCAGCCGATCTCGTTGACGATGTCGGTCACCGTGCCGCGATCGGCTTTGTGCCGCAGTTCGGAGATCAGCCCGCCGGCGTTCTCGAGGATCCGGGGCGGGCGTCTGCCGGTGTCGGCAGCGTGGCGGCGCAACTGGGCCAGAGCGACGGCATGGAAGGTCCCGGCCCGTACCGCGTCGTTGAGGCCGAGCGTTCGCAGCCGGGACCGCAGCTCGCGGGCGGCCCGGCGGGTGAAGGTCACGGCCAGGGTGCGCCGCGGGTCGGCGTGGCCCTCGCCGGCCTGCCAGGCGATTCGCCTCGTCAGGACGCGGGTCTTGCCGGAGCCGGCTCCGGCGATGACGCACAGCGGCGACGCCTGGGTCGTCACCGCGTCGCGCTGCTCGGGCGTCAGGCTCTCCAGCAGCGGATGCTCGGGTTCAGCCACGATCCGACCCTACGGCCGTGCACCCCTCACGGCGAGCGCCGTTCGGCGCGCACCCGACCGGTACTGTCTGGCCGGTGTTCCTGATCGAGGAAGTCCGCTTCGAGCAGCTGGTGGGCGACGCTCTTGATTCTCTACCCCCAGCGTTGGGCGAGATGATGGAGAACATCGTGGTGGTGGTGGAGGACGCCCACCCGGAGGAGGATCTCCTCGGCCTCTACGAGGGGGTGCCGCTGACCGAGCGGGACGACTACGGCGGGATGGCCATGCCCGACCGGGTGACCCTCTACCGGCTGCCGATCTGCGAGATCTGCGACAACGAGGACGAGCTGCTCGACGAGATCTTGGTCACGGTGGTGCATGAGGTGGCCCACCACTTCGGCATCGACGACGAGACCCTGCACCAACTCGGCTGGGACTGACCGATCCCTAGGTCAGTCGGGGGAAGCGGCTTCGCGGCCCTGCTTCAGCCCAGTCCATGTGGTTGCGGACGTACTCGTTGGCCGCATCGCGGACCGGGCTGTAGTCCCACGAGAGGGCAGTGTCGGACTCGACGGCGGCGTGCAGTACCCGACGGGAGCGCTGCGAGTGGAGCACGCGCTGACGGATCCCGGCGCTGTCCCAGCGCTGGGCCGTCTCGATGGCGAAGGCGGCGGCTAGGCCGGCGGAGCCGGGATCGTCGGCCAGGTTGGTCCGCTCCAGCGGATCAGCCTCCACGTCGTAGAGCAGCGGGGGATCGGTGTCGCAGTGGATGTACTTGTGGCGGCCCCGCCGGATCATGAACATCGGATGCGAGGTCATCTCGGCCGTGTACTCGCCGGTGGTCTCGTCGGTGGCGTCCGTGCCGCCGGCTGCGAGCTCCCAGAGGCTGCGCCCGGCGAGCGGCGCCCCGACTCCGGGCCAGGTTCCGCCGCCTGTCGCGATGTCGAGCAGCGTGGGCAGCAGGTCCAGGTGCGAGCAGACGTTGGGGACTGCCCGGCCGGCCACCCCGGGCCCGGCCATGATCAAGGGCACCCGGGCCGAACGCTCGAAGAACGACATCTTGAAGAAGGCGCCCCGGTCGCCGAGCATGTCGCCGTGGTCGCTGGTCACGATCACCACGGTGTTGTCGAGGCGCCCGGTCTCGTCCAGCACGCCCACCAGACGCCCGACCCACGAGTCGAAGTAGCTCGTGTTGGCGTAGTAGCCGTGGCGGGCGTTGCGGCACTGGTCCTCCGTGTAGCCGACCGTGTCGGCCTCGATGCCGCGCCGGATGCGCCGTGTGTGCGGGTCGAGCGCATCTTCGGGCATCGGCTCGGGCAGATCGATGTCGTCGTAGTCGTACAGGTCCCACCATTCCGGGCGGGCCACATACGGGTCGTGGGGATGGATGAACGACGCCACCAGGAAGAACGGGCGCTCGTCAGGGTCCCGGGCCAGGTCGTAGAGGCGGCGCACCGACGCGAAACCGACTTCCTCGTCGTAGTCGATCTGGTAGGTGGCCAACGCCTGACCCGCCTCCGCCAGGCTGTCCATATTGTGGTACCACTTGCCGATCCTGGTGTCGGCCTCGTCCCAATTGGGGGTCCAAGCGAAGTCGGCGGGATAGATGTCGGTGGTGAGACGCTCCTCGAAGCCGTGGAGCTGGTCCGGGCCCACGAAGTGCATCTTTCCTGAGAGCACCGTGCGGTACCCGGTCATCGCCAGATAGTGGGCGAGTGTTGGTACCGACGCCGGGAACTCGGCGGCGTTGTCCCATGCCCCGATGGCCGACACCGGCTGGCCCGACAGCATCGTGAAGCGGGCCGGGGCGCACAGCGGGGAATGACAGTAGGCCGCGTCGAATCGCGTGCCCCGTTCCGCTAGGGCATCCATAGCTGGCGTGCGCACCAGCGGATGGCCGTAGGCCCCGGTGAAGTGGGGCGCGAGCTGGTCGGCCATGGCCACCAGGATGTTGGGCCGGCCCATGTGCAGACGCTAACGGCGGCGGGACCCGGGGGCGAGCGAGGGTCCGCGGGTGGTCGCTCACGGATGTGTACGTTTCGGCTACATCGCCCACCCCGGATGATTGGAATCCCCACTCGTGAGCATCGCTACCCGCGCAATAGCCGTCGCCGTCCTGCTTGCGTCGCTGACCGCGCCCTCGACCGCTCTGGCCCAAGCCGACGAGCCGGTTGACCGTGAGGCGCTGATGGAGCTCTTCGCTGCGGCCGACGGCGATGCTTGGGGCCGGAGCGACAACTGGGGCTCGGGCCTGCCGCTGGATCGGTGGTACGGAGTCGGCACTGACAGCACCGGCCGGGTGGTGAGCCTGGTCCTGCCGTCCAACGGGCTCTTCGGGACGATCCCGGACTCCATCGGCGGCCTGACCAGCCTGCGGCACCTCGACCTCGCAGACAACGACCTGTACGGCGAGATCCCCGCCGAGATCGGCGACCTGGGCAACCTGACCCACCTGAACCTGAGGAGCAACCGGCTGGACCGCCCGATCCCTCCCGAGATCGGCGAACTCGCCGGCCTGGAGGTACTGGACCTGAAGCACAACCTGCTGTTCGGGGCCATACCGGCCGAGATCGGCAGCCTCGGCCGGCTCAGGATCCTGGACCTTCGGGGCAACGGACTCTCCCGCCAGCTGCCCGACACGCTCGGCGCGCTCTCCAGCCTCACCCGCCTGGTGCTGAGCGGCAACCGGCTCTCCGGCGGGATTCCACCCGAGCTGGGAAGTCTGGACAGCCTCGTGTGGCTGGACATGAGCCGCAACCAGCTGTCGGGGGAGATCCCGCCCGAGATGGGCGATCTTGCCGGCCTGACCTGGCTCGATCTCAGCATCAACAGCCTGTCGGGCCCGATTCCAGCCGAGTTGGGCCGGCTGTCGAGGCTCCAGACGCTCAGCCTGTGGCTCAACGGGCTGACCGGGGAGATTCCGCCGGAGTTGGGCGACCTGTCCTCGCTCCAGGATCTGAGCCTCGGCCTCAACGACCTGTCGGGCGAGATCCCGCCCGAACTGGGAGACCTGGCCGCGCTGGAGCGCCTGCGGCTCGGTCACAACCAACTGTCGGGGCCCATACCCGACGAGTTCGGCGAACTGCGCGCCCTGCAATACCTGTGGCTGGACCACAACCAACTGTCGGGGCCGATACCCGCAGAGCTGGGCCGTCTGCGCTCCCTCAGAGATCTATGGCTCAACGGCAACCGGCTGTCGGGTGCCATTCCCACCGAGATCGGCGACTTGCGCCCGCTCAGGACGCTGCAGCTCCAAGACAACCGGCTCTCCGGCGCCATCCCGGCCTCGCTCGGCGGCTTGGACTTGCTGGAACAACTGCGCCTCGACCGCAACGAGCTGTCGGGAGAGATACCCCCGACTCTGGGTCGCCTCTCCCGGCTGGAGAACCTCGACCTGGCCGGCAACTGGCTTCACGGTTCGATCCCTATCCATCTCGCGAACCTCGCCGATCTCCAGCGGCTGAACCTGAACAACAACGAGCTGTCGGGGTCCATCCCCGACGGCATCGGCCGCTTGAGAAAGCTCACAGAGCTCGATCTGCACAACAACTCGCTCTCCGGAGCCATCCCCGCGGGGATCGGCTCGCTTGCGGAACTCAGGAGCCTGAGGCTCCAGAACAACTACCTGTCGGGGGCGATCCCGGACGCCGTCGGCGGGCTGGAGGATCTGAGAGTGCTCGACCTGAGGGGCAACCGGCTGTCGGGGGCCATCCCCGACAGCATCGGAGGTCTAACGAACCTGGTCCAGTTGAGGCTCGGTGAGAACCTGCTGAGCGGTGAGATCCCCGAGTCGCTGGCCGATCTCGGCAACCTGGAGTGGCTGGACCTCAGCCGCAACTCGCTGTCCGGGCCGATCCCGCCGGGTCTCGGCGACCTCACCGGTCTGGAGGCCCTGTACTTCAGCTTCAACTTCCTGGACGGGGAGATTCCCCCGGAGCTCGGCAAGCTGTCCAACCTCAAGATCCTCAGGCTCCGCTGGAACGAGCTCTCGGGCGAGATCCCCGCCGAGTTGGGCGACCTGGCCAGTCTCAAGCAGTTGAACCTGTGGCACAACAGTCTCACTGGGCCGATCCCGGCTGAACTGGGCCGCCTCACGAGCCTGACGCGGCTCGACCTCGACGACAACGAGCTGTCCGGGGAGATCCCGGCCGAGTTGGGCGATCTCGCCCTCGTGACCGAGCTCTGGCTGAGGCGCAACGATCTCACCGGGACCATCCCGGCCGAGCTCGGCGGCATGACGGGACTCAGGCGGCTGTACCTCGACGGCAACCGGCTCACCGGGGGGATACCCGTCCGGCTGGCGAACCTGGCCAGCATCGAGCGGCTGTGGCTCCAGGACAACGAGCTCTCGGGCGAGATCCCATTCGAGCTGGGCCGGCTGGCCGAGTTGGAACAGATATTCCTGGGCGGCACTAACTCCCTGAGCGGATGCATCCCCACGGAGTGGGAGTCGCTCGACATCCTGGCCGACGATCTCGACACGCTGGACCTGGAGTTCTGCACCGCCTCGTAGTGGCCATGCGTGGCCCCCGGCGGCGTGCCGACGTATAGTCTCGGGACACAACCAAGACCGGGGAGCTCGGGACAGCCGGGCTGAGAGGGCATCCACGCGATCGCAGCGGTGTCGACCCGCCGACCTGATCTGGGTAATGCCAGCGGAGGAAGACCCATGGATCACCAACCCCAACCAACTCCCATCCAGCAGGGCGCGTCCCGTCGCACTGCCGGTCGACGGATGCGGGCGAGGGCCCTTGCAGTAGCCGCGGTCGCGGTTGCCGTGCTGGCCGCAGCCTGCAGCGGAGACCGTGTGACTGACACCGCTCCCGCGGAGGGCGCTCCCACGGCTGCTTCGGAAACCGAATCGACGACGGCAGTTACCACATCCGCTCCAACTGGGGGCGAAGCCGATCCGTCCGGAACCACGGTGACGCTGCTCACCCACGACTCGTTCTACGTCTCGCCCGAGACGTTCGAGGCCTTCACGGCCGAGACCGGCGTCACGGTGGAGCAGCTCGCCTCGGGCGACGCTGGGGCTCTGGTGGCGCAGGCATGCCTCACCGCGGGCGAGCCGCTGGGCGACGTGTTGTTCGGCATCGACAACACCTTCCTGCAGCGGGGCCTCGACTGCGGCATGTTCGAGCCCTACACGTCGCCGAACCTCGCCGATGTGCCCGACCATTTCGAGCTCGATCCCGAGCACCGGGTCACCCCCATCGACTTCGGTGACGTATGTCTCAACTACTGGATCGATGCCTTCGACGGCTCGCCGCCCCCGCCATCCTCCCTCGACGACTTGATCGACCCCGCCTACGCGGGCATGGTCGTTGTACAGAGCCCGGAGACCTCGTCGCCGGGACTGGCCTTCCTGCTGGCCACCATCGCCCGCTACGGCGACGGCTGGGAGGAGTACTGGTCTGCGCTGCGCGACAACGGCGTGGCCGTCACCGCGGGGTGGGAGGACGCCTACTACGGCGAGTTCACTGCCGGCGGGGGCGATCGCCCGATAGTGGTCTCGTACGCGTCCAGCCCGCCCGCCGAGGTCATCTATGCCGACCCGCCAGTCGACGAGCCGCCCACGGGCGTGGTCACGGCCAGCTGCTACCGCCAGATCGAATTCGCGGGCGTGCTCGCCGGTGCCGACAACACCGCAGGCGCCCAAGCCCTGATCGACTTCATGCTCACCGCTACGTTCCAGAACGATGTTCCGCTCAACATGTTCGTGTTCCCCGTGATCGAGTCGGCCACCCTCCCGCCGGAGTTCGTGGCCCACGCCGAGATAGCCGACGACCCGTTCATGGTGGACCCGGCCGAGGTGGAGGCCCAGCGGAACGCCTGGACAGACCGGTGGGTGGAGATCGTCCTGCGCTGAGCGATCACCTGAAGCCGAGTCCCATGGCCGCGGTGTCCCGGCTCGTTCGGGGTCCGGCAGCTGCGCTGCCTGCTCTGGCGGTGGGCGGGTTCATGGCGCTGTTCTTCGTCTGGCCCATCGGCGGCGTCATCGCCCGGGGCCTAGGCGGGACCGGTCCGGCCGCGGCGCTGGGCGATGTGCTCGGCTCGGGGTCGCACCGCTCGGTGATCTGGTTCACCGTCTGGCAGGCGGCTGTGTCCACGGTCCTCACCGTGGCCGTGGCCCTGCCGGCCGCGGGAGCCATGGCCCGCCTGAACTTCCGGGGGCAGCGTCTGCTGCGGGCACTGGCGACGGTGCCGTTCGTGCTGCCCACGGTGGTGGTAGCGGCTGCCTTCGAGGGCCTCTTCGACCGATTCGGGCTGGCAGGCGGGGGTTCAGTGAGCTTGCGCCACACGGTGTGGGCCATCCTGATGGCCCACGTCTTCTTCAACTACGCGGTGGTTCTCCGAACCGTTGGCGCCTACTGGGCGAACCTCGACGCCCGGGTCGAGGACCAGGCCCGGGTGCTGGGAGCGTCGCGCCTCGAGGTCTTCCGCCGGGTGGTCCTGCCCCGGCTGGCACCATCGATCGCGGCGGCCTCGGCCATCGTGTTCCTGTTCTCGTTCACCTCCTTCGGAGTGGTCCTGATACTGGGAGGCCCGGCCCGGGCCACGATCGAGACCGAGATCTACCGCTACGCCGTCGTCAGGCTCGACCTCGAGACGGCCGCGGCCCTCGCCGTGGTGCAGTTGGCCGCCGTGGTCGCGCTGGTGGCGGTGTCGAATGCCTTGGAGCGGCGACGCGCCGCCATCGAGCCGGCCTCCTCGCCTGCGGCCGCACCCCGGCGCCGAGGTCCCGGTCTGGTCGCCAACCTGACGGTCATGGCCCTGATCCTGGGGCTGCCGCTGGCCGTCTTGGTGGAGCGCTCCCTGACGGCGGGCCGGGGCGGCGGCTACACCGTGCGCAACTACACGGCTATGGCCGAGAGAGTCAACCTGTTGCCCGACACGGCCCTGGCCGCTCTGCTGAACTCGCTTACCTTCGCGGTGCCCGCGGCCACCCTGGCGCTGCTCGTGGGAGGGGCGGCCACCCTGGTGGTGATCCAGTCAGCTTCCCGCGGCACCCGGGGCCTCGGCCGGGTCTTCGACGTCGGCCTGACCCTTCCGCTGGGAACCTCCGCGGTCACCATCGGGCTGGGATTCCTGCTGGTCCTCGACCGCCCGCCCATCGACATCCGGACCTCGGTGATCGTGGTGCCCATCGCCCATGCGCTGGTGGGGGTTCCCTTCGTCGTGCGCACCTTGGTGCCGATGCTGCGCACCGTGAATCCCCGGGTTCGTGAGGCCGCTGCCGTGCTGGGGGCATCGCCCCGCCGGGTGCGCCGCGAGGTGGACCTGCGAGTGGCGGCCCGCGGCGTCGCAGTCGGCGCCGGCTTCGCCTTCGCGGTGTCGCTGGGCGAGTTCGGGGCGACGTCGTTCATTCCCCGTCGGCCCGAGACGCTCACCGCCCCGCTGGCCCTGTTCAGACTGCTGGGCACCCCGGGGGACGCGCTACGAGGCCAGGCCATGGCGCTGGCGGTCTCGCTCATGGTGCTCACGGCTGTGGCAGTCTTCGTCATGGACCTTTGGGGCGACACCCGCAGGGGGGCTTTCTAGATGCTGACGGTCACAGGGGTCACGGTCTCGTTCGGCCGGGTCACAGCTCTCGACGGGGTCGACCTGGAGGTCGCAACGGGCGAGGTTGTCGCCATCCTGGGCCCGAGCGGGTGCGGCAAGAGCACGCTGCTTCGGGCCGTGGCCGGCTTGCAGCCCCTGGATTCCGGTGAGGTTCGCTGGGACGGCGAGGATCTGGCCGGGCTGCCCGTGCATCGCCGCGACTTCGGGCTGATGTTCCAGGAGCACGCACTGTTCTCGCATCGGGACGTGGCCGCCAACGTGGCCTTCGGTCTGCGGATGCAGAAGATGGACGCCGCCGGCCGGAGCAGGCGCGTCCGCGAGGTGCTGGGCCTTGTCGGGCTGGCCGGCTACCAGGAGCGGACAATCGCCACGCTGTCGGGGGGAGAGGCCCAGCGGGTGGCGCTGGCCCGCTCGCTGGCGCCCGCGCCTCGCCTGCTGATGCTGGACGAGCCTCTCGGCTCTCTCGACAGGCCACGCCGCGAGGAACTGACTGAGGAACTCAGGGTCCTGCTCCGCGGCATCGGCGTCACCGTCCTACACGTCACCCACGACCACGACGAGGCCTTCGCCGTGGCCGACCGGGTCGCGGTGATGCAGTCAGGGCGGATAGCCAGGATCGGCACGCCCGCCGAGATCTGGCATGATCCCCGCCATGCGGCCGTCGCCCGCTTCCTCGGTCATGCCAATGTAGTGACGGTGGGGGAGGGCGGAGCCGTGCCGTGGGGTCGCTTGAGCGCCCCGCCCGGCCCGGCAGTGCTTCGCTCCGACGCCTTCGGGCGCGTGGACGAGTCGTCTCCGGATGCCGTCGACCTCGTCACGGGAATTGTGACCGACGCCCGTTTCCGGGGCGACCGCTTCGAACTGACCCTGTGCACCGAACCTGGGGATTTCGATCTTCTGGTGCGGGATGCCGCGCCGGCCGCCGTCGGGGACCGGCTCGTCTACGTCGTCGATCCTGTCAAGATGGCAGGCCTCGACAGTCCTTAGGCGAGTTGGCGGGGGCGAGCCAGGCGGGCCGTGATCCAGGCGCCCGCGGCTGCGGCTACCAGCACGAGGGCGGCGATGCCGGAGTAGTGGCTCAGTGACTGGAAGCCGAGCAGTTCGACCAGGGCTCCGGACGACATGCCACCCACGGCGCCTCCTGTGATCATGACGAAGTCCGCACCGCCCTGAACCTCCACCCTCTGGCG
This sequence comes from Acidimicrobiaceae bacterium, assembly GCA_009843915.1. Lineage (GTDB taxonomy): Bacteria > Actinomycetota > Acidimicrobiia > Acidimicrobiales > Aldehydirespiratoraceae > Aldehydirespirator. Next base: position 42,514 of record VYCM01000141.1, read on the forward strand.
CACCGGGAACGAGTTCGTGAGCAGCGCGCTGCCGGCGATTAGCCCGCAACTCCAGCCGATTCCGATCAACGTCAGGCCGCTGAACAGCCCGGCGCTGTGCTCGGGGTCGGTGTGCCCGGCCAATTCTGCGCCCAGGAACAGGATCAGGCCGCCGAGGGTGATGACCGTGTGGGTGCCCAGTCGGTCGACGAGCCATCCCACGATCGGTGAGAAGGCGTACATCCCGATGATGTGGAGTGATATGACTTGGCCGATCACCGCGTAGTCCTGATCCCCGCTGGTCATGTGAAGCGGCGTGGCCGTCATGACGGCCACCATGACCATCTGCCCCACCAGCATGGCCAGCAGGGCGAGACGGGCCGCGGGAATGGCCGCGATCCGCCGGATCACGGCCGCGGGCGATGCCGGGCGGGGCGCCTCCGCCCCGACCGTGCCCAGCACCTCCAACGGGTCGGGGCGCAGCCAGGTCTGCGTGATCGCCAGTCCGGCCAGGAACGTCGCCGAGCCCAGCAGGTACGGGCCGGCCAACTCGGGCAGGCCGATGAACTGGGCGAAGTCGGCAGACGGCCCCAGAGCGATCGTCGGACCCGCCGCCGCGCCGAAGGTGGAGGCCCACACCAGCATCCCGATGGCGCGGGCCCGGCGGTCGTCGGGAGCGAGATCGGCCACGGCGTAGCGGGCGGCCAGATTGGTGGCCTGGCCCACGCCCACCCCGATGATGCCCAGCACCACCAACAGGTACAGGTTCAACACGGCCGCCAGAAGGGCGGCGATCGATCCGGCTGCGCCCAGCGCCCATCCCACGACCAGGCCCTGGCGCCGGCCCAGGCGGGCCATGCGGCGCGACAGGGGAACGGCCGCCGCCATGCTGCCGAGCGACATGGAGCCGGCGGCCAGCGTGGCCAGCGTCTCACTGCCGGTGATCTCCTCGGCGAGCACCGCCGAGCCCGCGAACGACGCTCCCATGGCCATGGTGGTGGGAATGACCGAGACCATGGTGGTCGCGATCGTGCGACGCTGGACCCTGGCGCGGTCGTGGGTCTGGGCCGAGGTCTCAGCCGTCATCGCGTCGCGCTATCGCTGGACCTGACCATCAGCCGACGCTATCGCCCGCCCGGGCTGTCAGATAGCTTGACGTAGGCATGGACGTCGGATTCATCGGCCTGGGCAACATCGGCGGGCCCTGCGCCAAGCACCTCCTCGACGCCGGGCACCGGGTGACCGTCTTCGACATTGACGAGGCCGCCGCCGGTCGGCTCGCGAGTGCCGGTGCCCGCAGTGCAGAGTCGGCGGCCGAGGTCGCGGCGGCTGCCGAGGCGGTGATGCTGTCCCTCCCGACTCCCGAGGCCTCCGAGGCTGTCATGGCCGGCGAAGGCGGCGTGCTGGCCGCGGGTCGCCCGGGCCTGGTCGTTGTGGACCTCTCGACCAACTCGGTGGGGACGGCCCGGAGCCTGTCCGAGCGGTGCCGCCAGGCCGGCGTCGACTACATCGACTGCCCCGTGTCGGGCGGCGCCTGGGCGGCCGACAGGGGTGATCTAGCCCTCATGCCGTCGGGCGACGAGGCTGCCTTCGATCGGGTCCGCGAGGTGCTGGCGTGCTTCGGCAAGGACGACACGAAGTGGCTGGGACCGTCAGGAACGGGCACCCTCATCAAGCTCATCAACAACCAGGTATTCCTGGTGGCCACCCAGGTCTTCGGCGAGGGATACCTGCTGGCGGCCAAGGCAGGGCTGGACACCGGCCGATTCCTCGACGTGCTCCGGGCCAGCTCGGCAGGCATGTACATGCCCCTGGCCGACATGATCGTCAAGCGGCAGTGGGAGTCGTCCAGCTACGACCTGTCCCTGGCCGAGAAGGACCTCCGTCTCGCCCTGGAGTCGGCCGCGGAGATCGGAACTCCGCTGCCCCTGACCAGAGCGGCTCATGATGTGCTGGCCCGCTCGGTCGAAGCCGGTCTGGGCACCAAGTTCTTCCTCGGCGCCATGGAGACCCTGGAGGCCGAGGCGGGCTTCACCGCGCCGGTCCCGCCCCCAGTGGACGCGCCATGACGGCCCGGCTTCAGGTCCCGGACTTGAGCAGCTACGAGACGTTCGTGAACGGCTTCCCTCACGACGCCTTCGTGCAGTTGCGCGAGCACGCGCCGGTGTGGTGGCACGAACCCACCGACCGAACCCCCGACGGCGAGGGCTTCTGGTGCGTGAGCACCCACGAACTCGTGGTGGAGGTGTTCCGGACTCCCAGGATCTACTCCTCCCACACCGGCGGCGACCGGCCCTACGGCGGCACCATGATCAACGACATGGAGATGAGCGGGAAGCTCCTCAACATGATGGACGACCCCCGCCACCAGCGCATCCGCCAACTCGTCAGCAAGGGGTTCACTCCCAAGCGGATCGCTCGCCTGCGGGCCGATCTGGAGGCCATCACCGGCAGCACCCTCGACTCGGTGGCGCCGGAGCCCGGCCGAAGGGGAAGCTGCGACTTGGTGACGGACGTGGCTGCCGAGCTGCCGCTGCAGGCCATCTGCCTGCTGCTGGGCGCCCCCGGCGAGGATCGCCACGCGCTGTGCGAGTGGGTCGACGTCACGTCATCGGACTTCAGCGACGAGGTTCCGTCGTCGGTGCGGGCGCAGGCCAGCGCCAACTTGTTCCAGTACGGCCAGCGGCTGATCCGGGATCGCACCGCAGACCCCCGGGACGACCTGCTGTCGGTCGTTATCCACGGGGAGCTGCCCGACCAGGACCCGCCCCGCCTCGACGAGACCGAAGTGGCCATGTTCTGGAGCCTGCTGTTCACCGCCGGAGCGGAGACCACCCGCAAGGCGATCGCCACCGGCATCTGGGAGCTCTCGAAGTCGCCCGAGCAGTTCGAGGCTCTCCGGGCCGACCGGTCCCTGATGCCGGCGGCTGTCGAGGAGATCGTCCGCTGGACGACGCCGTCGGTCTACAAGCGCCGAACCGCCACCCGAGACGCCGTCCTCGGAGGGCAGCAGATCCGCGCCGGCGACAAGGTCGTCGTGTGGGAGATGTCGGCCAACCGGGACGAGGCGATCTTCGACGCGCCGTTCGACTTCCGCATCGACCGGGCCCCGAACAACCACGTCGGGTTCGGGCACGGGCCCCACTTCTGCCTGGGTGCCAACCTGGCCCGGCTGGAGGTCGACGTGATGCTCAACGCCGTCCTCGATCGCTGGCGGGAGATCGAGGCCACCGGCGAGCCCACCTACACCCGCACCAACCGGCTGTCGGGTCTGCGGACCCTTCCCATAGCGTTCACCGACATAACGCGAGCGGCCGACTAGACATCAGCGGATGAGCACAGCCCGCAACGGCGAGATCGAGATCGCCTACGAGACCTTCGGCACGGACGGAGATCCTGCGCTGATGCTGCTCCACGGCCTCGGTTCGAGCATGCTCGTGTGGCCCGAGGAGATGTGCGCCGGATTCGTCGATCGCGGCTTCTTCGTGCTGCGCATGGACCACCGCGACTCGGGGCTGTCCACCGTGCTGCCCGACGGTGCCCGCTACACCCTCGAAGACATGGCCGGCGATGCGGTAGCGGTACTCGACGCGGCCGGCTGTGACAGGGCCATCGTCTGCGGCTACTCGCTCGGCGGGATGGTCGCGCAGGCCTCGGCCGCAGCCTGCGGTGAGCGGGTTGCCGGGCTGGTCTCCATCTCGTCGCACACCGGCGAGGCCGGGGTCGGTGACCCCACGCCCGAAGCCCTGGCCGCGCTCACCGCGCCGCCTGCGGGGACCATCGCAGCTCAGATCGAGGACGACCTGGCCGGTTACCGGATCTGGTCCAGTCCCGGTTGGCGCAACGAGCAGGCCGAGCGGGAGTACCTGGAGCGCAGCTACCGGCGGGCGTGGCATCCCGGCGCGTCCGAGCGCCAGTTCAAGGCCGCGGCCCGCAGCGGCAGCCGGGCCGATGCGCTGCGAAGCCTCGATCTTCCCACCGTGGTGATCCACGGAGGCGCCGATCCGCTGATCACCCCCGACGCAGGCCGCCGCACGGCCGAGCTGGTGCCGGACGCCGAGTACGTGGAGATAGAGGGAATGGGCCACGATCTGCCGCCCCAGGTGTGGGCTCCGATCATCAGCGCCGTCACCGCCCTGTCGGCCCGCATCGCTTGGTAGGCAACTGAGGAAGGAGACTCCCATGGGGCCGTTGACAGGAATACGGGTGATCGAGATCGCCGGCATCGGGCCGGGCCCGTTCTGCGCCATGATGCTGGCCGACATGGGTGCCGATGTCGTTCGGGTCGATCGGGCCTCCGCAGTGCGGGGCGGCGATCCCGATCACCCGCCGCGGGACCTTCTCAACCGGGGCAGGCGTTCAGTCGGCGTCGACCTCAAGTCTCCCGAGGGTGTAGAGACCGTGCTGTCGCTCGTGGAGGGCGCCGACGCGCTGCTGGAGGGGTTCCGGCCCGGCGTGGCCGAGCGGCTCGGGATCGGGCCGGAAGCCTGCCTGGCCCGCAATCGGCGCCTGGTCTACGGCCGGATGACCGGGTGGGGCCAGGACGGCCCCTATGCCTCGGCCGCCGGCCATGATCTGAACTACATCGCGCTGGCCGGCGCGCTGCACGGCATCGGCCGGCAGGGCGAGGCCCCGGTGCCGCCGCTGAATCTGGTGGGCGACTTCGGGGGCGGCGGCATGTACCTCGCCTACGGGATGGTGTGCGCGATGCTCGAAGCGCGGACCTCGGGCCGGGGCCAGGTTGTTGACGCGGCCATGGTCGACGGGGCCGCCTCGCTGATGACCGCCTTCTTCGGCATGGCCGGCTCGGGCTTCTGGAGCGACGAGCGGGGCACCAACATGCTCGACACCGGCGCCCACTTCTACAACGTGTACGAGACCGCCGACGGCCGCTACATCTCGCTGGGACCGATCGAGCCCCAGTTCTACGCGGAACTGCGGAAACGGCTCGGACTGCACGGCCCGGAATGGGACCACCAGATGGACCGGTCGCGCTGGCCCGAACTCAAGGAGAGGCTCGCGGCGGTGATCGCACAGCGCACCCGCGACGAGTGGTGTGACCTGCTCGAGGGCACCGACACCTGCTTCGCGCCCGTGCTGTCGCTCGCGGAGACCCCCGAGCACGCCCACAACCGCGAGCGGGGAACCTTCACCGAAGTGGCCGGAGTGGTCCAGCCCGGCCCCGCCCCCCGCTTGAGCCGGACCCCGGGGGCCATCCTTCGTCCACCGCCCCACGCCGGCCAGCACACCGACGAGATCCTGGCCGAGCTGGGGCTCGACGCGGCCGCCATCTCGGCGCGCCGGGAGTCGGGGGCCGTCGCCTGATGGCGACCTCCGTCTTCTTCCACGCCCATCCCGACGACGAGGCCCTCTCCACCGGCGGGACCATGCGGCTGGCCTCGGATGCTGGCCACCGCGTGGTGCTGGTGTGCGCCACCGACGGATCGCGGGGTGAGACGCCCGGACTCGACGACGGCCAGGAACTCGAGGCAGAGCGTCTGGCCGAGATGAGGGAGGTGGAGCTGCGGACCGCGGCCGAGCTGCTCGGCGTGCACCGGGTCGTGATGCTCGGCTACCGCGACTCGGGCATGGCTGGTGACCCCGGCAACGAGGACCCCGGCTGCTTCTGGCAGTCAGACGACCGTGAGGCGGCGGAGCGGTTGGCCGCGGTCCTGAGCGAGGAGCAGGCCGATCTGCTCACCTGCTACGACGCCAACGGCACCTACGGGCATCCCGACCACATCAAGGTCCACCGTGTGGGGGTGCGGGCCGCCGAGCTGGCCGGTGTGGACGTCGTGTACGAGGCCACGCTGAACCGTGAGCACTTCCGCTCCTCCATGAAGGAGCTGATGCGCATGGCTGCCGAGGCGGGCCTGGATCCGATCCAGGAACAGGACCAAGCAGAGTTCGAGGCTGAACTCGACGAGGGGACCGTCGGCGTGGAGGGCGCGCGGATCACCCATCACATCGACGTGCGTGCCGCCCTGGACGCCAAGCGAGCCGCCATACGGGCCCATGCTTCCCAGATCCCGGCCGACTCGTTCTTCGTGGCTCTTCCCGACGAAGCGTTTGAACTGGCCTTCGGCACCGAGTGGTTCATCCGTCGCGGCGCGTCCTCCGGCGATGCAAAGTCGACGGATCTCTTCGCTGCGCTCGATTCGGAATGAGCGCAGCGAACCTGGTGACGGCCTCGATTGTCGCGGATGTTCACGACTGGTTCTCGTGGGTTGTGATCTTCTCCAACGCGCTGGCCGGGCTCTGGGCCCTTGCGGCGCACCGCCGTCCGAGCCTGCGGTCGATCGGGCTGTGGGTGACCACGGCGACCGCACAGACCACTGTCTTCGTCCAGGCCGGGCTTGGCACCTGGCTCATGGTCCGGGAGGGCCGCGACGCCCCCGACCTCCACGCCCTCTACGGGTTCTCGGCGCTGGTAGCGGTCGGCATCGCCTACAGCTACCGGCAGCAGCTGCGCAACCACCTGTACCTGCTCTACGGCTGCACGGGCCTGTTCCTGATGGGCCTCGGCATCCGGGCGGTGATCCTGGATTCCGTTGCCTGATGCTGTTGGTGCGCGGGGACGCTGCGGCCATGCGCGCCCCGCCATGAGCGTCCGGGTACTGTCGGCCGCGGCGACAAAGGAGTCGTTCGACTATGACTATGACCATGGCGGCGCCGGTCAGCGACATGGCTAGCGATGTGGCCGCAGAACTCCTCTCGTCTCTAGGCCTGGCGGCGGTGGACGTTCGCTACGGACTGACCCAGGACGAGTTGTTCGCGGCCGCGGTCTCCGGCGATCTGGGCAGGGTGCGCCCCGGCGGTCCCGACGATGAGCACAAGGCCCATGCCACCGCGCTGGGCGACGACGGACCGCTGGTCTTCTACTCCGACCCCTCCTGCACCGGGCGGCCGGTGCACGACACGTTCTGTGTGGATCGGGCCTCGATCAGCGAGCAGGTGTGGTGGAAGGACGGCTTCGCGCCCTTCGACGCCGGCGCGTTCGACGCTCTGGTGGACCGCGTCATCGCTCACCTCAATGAGCGCCGAGCCCCGCTGTACGTGACCGACGTGTACTGCGGCGCGGACCCCGACTTCGCCGAGCCCTGCCGGTTCGTCGGCGAATACGCCTCGCACGCCTATTTCTGCAACATCATGCTTCCCGCCCACCTGGACGGCGCGCCCGATCACCGAGACCACGGCTGGATCCTGCTGAATGTGCCGTCCTTCCACTGCGACCCCGGGCGCGATGGCACCCTCTCGGGGCGGGCTGTGATCCTCGACATGGAGCGCCGCTTGGCATTGGTGCTCGGTCGGGCCGACTACTGCGGTGTCAACAAGAAGACGATGTTCACGATCATGAACTTCGTGCAGCCGGGCAAGGGTCAACTGTCGATGCACTGCTCGGCCAACGTGGGGTCGGGCGGCGACGCCGCGATCCTGTTCGGACTGTCGGGAACGGGCAAGACCACCTTGTCGGCCGACCCCCATCGCGATCTCATCGGCGACGACGAGCACATCTGGACCGACTCCGGGATCGCCAACTACGAGGCCGGGTGCTACGCCAAGCTGATCGACCTCGACAAGCAGGCCGAGCCGGTGATCGCAGCCGCGCTGTCGATGAAGGGCACGCTCATCGAGAACGTCCCCGCCGTCGACGGTCGCAGCCTCGCCGCCACCCACCCGCAGGATCTTGACTTGCGGGACAGGTCCATTACCGAGAACACCCGCTTCGCCTACCCGCTGGAGTGCAACCCGCATGTGGCGCCAGGCCATCGCGGCCCTCACCCGACGACGATCGTGCTGCTGACCGCGGACGCCTTCGGCGTGCTGCCGCCGGTAGCGATCCTGGACCCCGACGACGTGATGTACCACTTCGTCACCGGCTTCACCGCCAAACTTGCCGGTACCGAGGTGGGTGTCACCGAGCCGGCTGCGACCTTCTCGCCCTGCTTCGGTGCGCCGTTCATGTCCCGCAAGCCCGACGTGTACGCCCGCCTGCTGAAGCAGCGCATGCACGAGCACCGGGCCCGCTGCGTGCTGCTGAATACAGGCTGGTCGGGCGGCGCCTACGGCTCGGGCCGGCGCATGCCGCTACCGGTGACCCGCCGGCTGCTCGACGCCGCGCTGGCGGGGGAGTTCGACGACGTAGCCACCCGAACCCATCCGATCCTGGGCCTGCGGATGCCGGTGACCTGTGACGGCATCGATGACGAGATCCTCGACCCCCGCGCCACCTGGGACGATCCGGATGCCTACGACGCCGCGGCCGTGAGGCTCAGGAACCTGTTCCGCACGAACTTCAACCGGCAGGGCTACGCCGTGATGGGGATCGCGGCCGCGATGTAGCGCCCGGCGATCTAGAGCTCCGGCGTGCCCATGTCGACCTCCGAGCCGATACGCAGCCGGGTGGCTCGCCCATCGTCGTCAAGGTCGAACTGCACTCGCTGACCCTGGCGCAACATACGGAACAGCGAGCCCTCGAGGGCGTTGTCGGCGAGGTCGATGTCGGCGAGGTCGGCTTCGTTGACGAGCACCCCGTCGCCGGTCACGGGGTCGTAGCTCTTGATGACGCCCTGCACGGAGCCGCATCGTAGCGAGCATCGCGGGCGTCTGGGACCACGTCAGGGGTGACCGGTATCATCGGTGCTATGGCACCGATCGTTCTCGACGCGGCCACGCTGCGCCGCGTCATCGTCGGCTTCCACGGAGGACTCGCCGACCACCGTCAGGTAATCGACAACCTCAACGTCTATCCGGTCCCGGATGGGGACACCGGCACCAACATGACGCTCACCATGAAGTCCGTCGTCGAGAGCCTCGACGGCGTCGCCGACGACCTTGAGCCTCTGTGCGCCGCACTCGCCCACGGGGCGCTCATGGGTGCCCGGGGCAACTCCGGAGTGATCCTCGCTCAGATCCTTCGAGGCGTGTCCGGCGTATTCCGCGACGCTGCGGCGGCCGGCTCCGTGCCCGACGCACCGGTAGTGGCCCAGGCACTGGCTGCCGCCAGCGACGGCGCCTATTCGGCGGTGGCGCGGCCGGTGGAGGGCACCATCCTCACGGTCATCCGCGAGGCCTCGGAGTCGGCCCAGGCTGCTGCCGCGGCCGGGGGCGGTCTGACTGAGGTCTTCGATGCGGCCCGCGACCGCGGCTACGACGCTCTGGAACGAACTCCCGAGATGCTGGCGGTGCTCGCCGAGGCTGGTGTGGTCGACGCGGGCGGGGCCGGACTGCTGCTGCTGTTCGATGCCTGTCTGGCGGAGATCGACGGCCGGCCGATGCCCGAGGCTCCGGAGCCCTCTGCGGCGCCGGCACCGGCCGCGGTGGCCAGCGAGGCCCGGCCGGTGGAGGAGTCCTCGATCGCCGACTTGCGGTACGAGGTGATGTTCCTGCTGGACGCGCCCGATCCCTCCGTCGACGGCTTCAAGGCCGCGTGGCAAGAGATTGGGGACTCGATCGTGGTGGTCGGCGGGGACGGCATCTGGAACTGCCACATCCACACTGACGACATCGGTGCGGCCGTCGAGGCCGGTATCGCGGTGGGCCGGCCCCACCGCATCCAGATCACCGACCTGCTCGACCAGGCGGCTGAGCACTCCGAGTCGTTCGAGGCGCCGGACCAGCCGGTGGACGACGCGGGCGCTGGGCCGCCTGCTGCTGTAGAGGTCACCGAGGCCGATCAATGCTCGGTGGTGGCGGTGGGAGCCGGAGCGGGCGTAGTCGACATCCTCATGTCGATGGGGGCCCACCGCGTGGTGGCCGGGGGCCAGTCCATGAACCCGTCCACCGCCGAGTTGCTCGCAGCCGTCGACTCGCTTCCGACCGGGCATGTCGTGGTGCTCCCCAACAACAAGAACATCATCCCGGTGGCCGAACAGGTCGACGGCGAGACCGAGCGCACGGTGGGCGTCGTGCCCACCCGCAGCGTGGTCGAGGGCATTGCCAGCCTGCTGGCCTTCTCGCCCGGTGCCAGCGCGGCCCAGAACTCCCAGTCGATGGCGGCCGCAGCCGCATCGGTCACCCACGGCGAGGTCACTCAAGCCGTGCGCGACGCCTCAAGCTCGGTAGGTCCAATCGCCACCGGGGACTGGCTCGGCATCGGTCCTGACGGCATCGCCGCGGTGGAGTCCGAGATGGCTGCGGCCGCAACCGCGCTGTTGAACACCATCATCGATGACGACCACGAGCTGCTCACCGTCCTCACCGGCACGGATGCCGATGCGGCGACCACCGACGTCATCGTCGGTCACGTGGCCGAGCACCACCCCGACGTGGAGGTCGAGGTGACCGAAGGCGGCCAGCCGCTGTACCCCTACTACTTCGGCCTGGAATAGCCGCCGGCGGGCCTGCACTCCAACGCCGATGCCCGAAGGCGACCCGCCCCTCAGCCTCCGGGACTTGGACGCCATCGGCGTTGGCCGGCTCCGCGATGTCGGTCGGAAGCGTGCCACGGCACTGACTGCGATCGAGATCAACTCGGTGCTGGACCTGCTTCAGCACTATCCGCGGCGCTACATCGACCGCACGAACCAGGCCTGTATCGCCGAGCTCGCCGAGGGCGAAGACGCATTCGTGGAAGGCTGTGTGCAACGGAGTTCGTCGAGGCGAACTAAGCAGCGCCGGCCGCTCGTCGAGGTCATCATCTCCGACGACACCGGCCGCCTCAAGCTCACGTTCTTCAATCAGCCCTGGCAGGAGCAGAGCCTGCGACCGGGCCGCCAGGTGATCGTCCACGGCCGGCCGACGCGATACCGGGGCTCCCTCCAGATGACGAATCCAGTGGTCGACCTGGTGGGCGACCGCACCGGGCGATTCGTTCCCGTGTACCCGCAGTCGGAGAAGGTGAACGTCAGCACGTGGGAGATAGCCAAGTTCGTCGACCAGGCCCTCAACCGCTGCCAGCCGCGTGGCATAGCCGATCCCATCCCACCGTCCCTGTTGCAGCAGTTCGACTTCGTGGGCCGTCAGACCGCCTTCAACGGGATTCACCGGCCTGCCGACATGCGTGAGTCGAGCCAGGCGCGGCGTCGCCTCAAGTTCGATGAGCTCCTGCGCGTGCAGCTTGAACTGGTCAGGCGCAAGCGTTGGCTGGAGAGGAGCACAGCCGGTCTGTCGCACGCCGTCGGGGGCGATCTGGTCGCCCGCTTCCTGGCCCGCCTTCCGTTCCCGCTGACGGGCGCCCAGCAGCGGGTGATCGACGAGATCGCCGACGATCTGGCCCAGCCGCACCCCATGCACCGGCTGTTGCAAGGAGACGTGGGTGCGGGCAAGACGGTGGTTGCTCTCAGCGCCCTGCTGACCGCAGTGCAGGGTGGGTTCCAGGGTGCGCTGATGGCGCCCACCGAAGTGCTGGCCGAGCAGCATCACGAGACCGTCGTGGCACTGCTCGGTGATCTGAGCGTGCCCGACGAGTCGCGGCTCGGCGGCGAGCGCCCGCTGCGGGTGGAACTTCTGACGGGGAGTCGAGGCGCGGCGGACCGGCGCCGCGCGGTCGCGGGACTGGCATCCGGCGACGTCAACATCGTTGTGGGCACTCACGCCCTGATCTCCGAGGGACTGGAGTACAAGGCGCTGGGAGTTGTTGTGATCGACGAGCAGCATCGCTTCGGGGTGGAGCAGCGAGCTGTACTGCGCGATCGCGGGCTCGGGTCGGTCATGCCCGACCTGCTGGTCATGACTGCGACGCCCATCCCTCGCACCGCGGCCATGACCGTGTACGGCGATTTGGACGTGTCCGTGCTCGACGAGTTGCCCGCGGGCCGGTTGCCTGTGGCCACCTCATGGGCTCGCGGCCCATTGGAGGAGGCCCAGGTCTGGGAGGCAGTGCGCGCCGCAGTGTCCGAGGGCCGGCAGGCCTATGTGGTGTGTCCTGTCATCGAGGGGTCTGAGGTGCTCGACGTGCGCTCGGTGACAGAGATGTACGACCGCCTGACCGGCGACGGCGGCGAGCTGGCCGGGCTTCGGGTCGGCCTCCTGCACGGGCGGGTCACACCCGCCGAGAAGGAAGCCACGATGGAGCTGTTCCGCTCGGGAGTTCTTGACGTGCTGGTGTCCACCACCGTCATCGAAGTCGGAGTGGACGTGCCCAACGCAACCGTCATGGTGGTTGTCGATGCGGGCCGGTTCGGCATCGCTCAGCTCCATCAGCTCCGGGGCCGGGTGGGCCGCTCCCATTTGGCGTCCAGCTGTTACCTGGTGGGCGAGGCCTCTACTGCGGAGGCCGCGGCTCGGCTCGAGGCAGTGGTGGACTCCAACGACGGCTTCGATCTGGCCGAGGTAGACCTGGAATTGCGGGGCGAGGGCACGATCATGGGTGAACGCCAGAAGGGTCGCAACGACCTCCGGCTGGCCTCGTTGCGACACGACAAGGAATGGGTGGTCAAGGCTCGCGACGCCGCGATCGAGATGCTTGACGCGGACCCTGACCTGCGAAGCCACCCGGCGCTGGCGGACGAGATCGACCTGATGCTCGGCGACCGCGAGGCCGAGTACCTGCTCAAGAGCTAGGTCTGGCTGCTGTGAGCATTCGCGTCGTGGCCGGCTCGGCCAAGGGCCGACGGCTGGAGGCGCCGGCGGGCGACGTCACCCGACCCACTCCCAACCGGGTTCGCGAGGCGGTGTTCAACTCGCTCTACTCGCTCGGCGCCATCGAGGGCACCAGCGTGCTCGACCTCTTCGCCGGAACCGGTGCGCTGGGGATCGAGGCGCTGAGCCGCGGCGCGGCCGAAGCGACGTTCGTGGAGCACGACCGGGCCGTGGCCTCCCTGCTGCGGCGCAACCTCGAGGCCACCGGCCTGGCTGCAGGCGCGACCGTGATGGTCGTCGATGTCGATGCCGCTCTCGACGAGCTGGCTCGTCACCGCTTCGATGTCGCTCTGGTGGACCCGCCGTACGCCTTCGATGACTGGCCGCAGCTGCTGCGGAGGGTGCCGGCTGAACTGGTCGTGGCCGAGTCGGATCGCCGGGTGGATGTGGGACCCCGCTTTGCCATCCACCATCACCGGCGTCACGGCGGTACCGTGGTGACGTTCGCACAAGCTGCCAAGAGGCCGAGCGGAACTGGAGCCGATCAGTGACCCGTGTGCTGTACCCCGGATCCTTCGACCCGATCCACTACGGCCATCTCGAGATCATCGAGACGATCGCCCAGCTGTTCGATGAAGTGGTGGTGGCGGCCACGCGCAACCCGCAGAAGGGGGAGGGCCTGTTCAGCCTGCACGAGCGCGAGCAGCTGATCAAGGAGTGCGTCGCCCATCTGCCCAATGTCTCGGTGGCGATGTTCTCCAACCTCGTGGTCAATCTGGCCCAGGAGGTCGAGGCTGACTTCATCGTGAAGGGGCTGCGAGCAGTATCCGACTTCGAGAACGAGCTTCAGATGGCGCAGATGAACCACGCCCTCGCCGGCGTACAGACGATCTTCATCCCCTCTGCAAGCAAGAGGTCGTTCGTGGCTTCAAAGCTGATCCGGGAGGTCGTTCGCCTCGGTGGGGACGTGTCGTCAATGGTGCCCGAGCCGGTGCAGGTCCGGCTGGCCGGTCGTCTAGAGGCCGAGCGGGAGCAATGAGTTCGAGCGATCTGGTCCCGCCGGCGGGGACGGGCTCGGCCGAGAGTTCGTCCGAGGCTCGACGGCTGGCCGTCGAGCAACTGCTCACCCAGGCCATCCGGATGGTGGAGAGGTCGCGGCCGATGCCGTTCTCGACCTCGGTGATGATCAACGGCGAAGAGGTGTTGGGGATACTGCAGAAGGCGTTCGCGGCTCTTCCCGAGGAGTTGCGGGCTGCTCGGTGGATGCTCAAGGAACGAGACGACATGCGGCGTCGCACGCACCGGGAGGGCGAGGACATCATCGCGGCGGCCCGGGCTCGCGCGGAGCAGATGGTCCAGCGCAGCGAGGTCGTCAAGGCCGCCGAGATGCGGGCGAGACGGACGGTCGACGAGGCCGAGGAGCGGGCCAGGAGGATGAAGCTCGAGACCGAGGACTGGTGCGACCAGCGGCTGGCAGCCTTCGAGGCGATGCTGCACAAGACAGCCACCGCCGTGTCGACCGGGCGCCAGCGACTCCAGGACACCCGGTTGCCGCGCCCGGCACCCGCGCCCGCTCCGGCCGAACCCGACGACGACATATTCGACCAGGACCTGGGTTGAACGAACGCCAGCAGCGGCTGGTGGTGGACTGTGTCCGGCTTGATGCCGGCTCGGTCGACCACATCGAAATAAACGACCAGTGCATTCTGGACGAGCCCGGCGTCCCGGGGGCTCTGGTGGTGGACGGGGTCGTGCACCTGGAAGTGGTGGTACGAGCGGCCGGAGGGTCCCTTGTGGCGGACGGGCGGGTCGTGGGGGCGTGGACCGCGGAGTGCCGTCGCTGCCTGGAGGAGGTGAGGGGCCCTCTGGAAGCGCCGCTGCACGAGGTGTTCGAATGGGAACCGACCGAGGGTGAGACCTGGCCGATCAACGATCACCGCATCGATCTGGCTCCAGCGGCTCGCGAGGCCGCCGTGCTGGCCCTGCCGCTGGCGCCCCTGTGCTCCGAGGACTGCGCTGGACCGGTTCCGGACCGGTTCCCGACCGGTCCGGCGGTAGCGGATTCCTCAACCATCCGCGGCGTGTAGGCCCCACCGCTCCCCGGTAGGATGCCGGGCCGGATTGTCCGATCGGCCGCCGAAGATCAGGATCCCTTATGGCTGTCCCCAAGAAGAAGACCTCCAAGGCGAAGGGCCGCAGCCGAAGGGCCTCTGCGTGGCGGATCCGCCCGGGCGGCCGCAGCGCATGCAGCCGTTGCGGTGTAGTCAAACGTCCCCACCGCGTGTGCGGCAACTGCGGGTGGTACCGCGACCGGCAGGCCATAGTCGTCGAGTAGCCGGCAGTTCGCATCAAGGCATTGTCGAGCCGTGATGGAACCTTTGTTGGCCCAGTGTGGTCTGAACCTCCGTGGAACCGGTAGCGGTTGACGCCATGGGGGGCGACCGAGCCCCTGCGGAGATCGTGGCCGGAGCCCGGCGCGCTGCCGACGAGTTGGGGATCCCGGTGGTGCTGGTGGGGCGGCCCGACGAGTTGGGCGACACCGGCGGCCTGGAGGTGATCGAGGCTTCCGAAGTAATTCCGATGGACGCGGAGCCGGGATCGAGCGTGCGCACGATGAAGGACTCGTCACTCGTGCGGGCGGCTGAGGCGGTGCGGGACGGCCGGGCTTCGGCGATGGTGTCGGCAGGCAACACGGGCGCCGCCATGGGCTCTGCGCTGCTGCGTATGGGCCGCATTCGCGGTATAGCCCGTCCGGCGATCGCCACGCCGATCCCCACTCCGGGCGCCAGTCCCACCACCATGCTCGACGCGGGCGCCAACGCGGAGTGCCGACCGGAGTGGCTCGTGCAGTTCGCCCGGATGGGCTCGGTCTACGCCCGCGACCGCTTCGGCATCGAGCAGCCCCGGGTCGGCCTGCTGTCGATAGGCGAGGAGGCCGGCAAGGGCAACGACTTCACCAAGACCGTCTTCGAACTGCTCTCCAACGGCCGGTGGGCCGGCGACGTTGGAGCGGACTGGATCGGCAACGTGGAGGGCCGCGACATCATGACTTCCACCGTCGACGTGGTCGTGACCGACGGCTTCACCGGCAACGTGACCCTCAAGGCGCTGGAGGGAGCGCTGCGGGCCCTGTTCGGCCGGTTGCTGGTGGCCATTGACACCGACGACACCTCTCGCCGGGCCGGGGACATGCTGGCCCCGGCCCTCGACGAGATGGCGCGAGAGCTTCACCCCGACGGTGTCGGCGGCGCGCTGCTGCTAGGGGTGCGGGGCGTGTGCGTGATCTCGCACGGTGCCAGCAGCGCCGCCGCAGTGATGAACGCCATCAGGGTGGCCCGCGAGATGGTCGCCGCGGGCATGGTGGACCACATCGCGGCTATCGCTCGCGGATAGCCGGGTGTCGGAGGCTGGTCGCATCCCTAACGATATGGTTGTGGGCTGCATCGACGACAGAGCGACGCACGGAGGCGCCGATGCCGGCAGAAACCCATGTGGAGCAGGCACCAATGGGGCGTGAGGAGGTTCTGGCGCTGATTCGGGACCGTCTTGCGGACATCCTGGAGATCGATCCCTCCGATATCGCAGAGGGAGCCTCATTCGCCGACGACCTCGACGCCGACTCGCTGGCGCTCATAGAGCTGGTGGAGGGGATCGAGGAGGAGTTGGCCGAGCGGGCAGTCGGCTTTCGCATCGAGGACGAGGACCTGGAAGATCTGCGCTCCGTCCGTGACGCCGTTGACTACGTCGTAGCGAAGCTGGGTTGACGGTCCACACCGCTCCCGCTGGCGTTGTGGCGCTCATGGACCGGCTCGGCCACCGGTTCGGCGACGCCGCGTTGCTCGAGCTTGCCCTCACCCACCGCTCCTGGTGCGCTGAGCACTCGGGGTCGTCCTCCAACGAACGGTTGGAGTTCCTCGGCGACGCGGTCTTGGGCCTCGTGGTGACGCAGAGGCTCTACTCGCGTTTCGGCCACTGGTCCGAAGGCGACCTGGCCAAGACCCGTGCCTCTCTTGTGAACTCGGCCACGCTGGCAGAAGTGGGTCGATCGATCGGCCTCGGCGAGCTGCTGCGCCTGGGCCGGGGGGAGGTCGCATCGGGCGGTCGCCTCAAGTCGTCGATCCTGGCCGACGCGGTGGAGGCGGTCATCGGGGCCGTGTATCTCGATGGTGGCATTGACGCGGCCGACGAAGCGATCGGCCGGCTCCTGGGTTCGCGCCTCGAAGCCGCAGCCAGTGCTCCCGGCCACGCAGACTTCAAGACACGACTCCAGGAGTTGGCGGCCCATCTCGGATTCGCCCCTCCCACCTACGACGTGACCACCAGCGGGCCCGCGCACAAGATGTCGTTCGAGGCCGAGGTCCACGCCGGCAGCGCCAGCGGCACAGGCAGGGGAAGCACCAAGAAGGACGCTGAGCAACAGGCGGCCCAGATCGCCTACGCATCTCTAACCTCAGAGGCCGAGCGGGTAGGGAGCGGTTCATGAAGCTCGCCTTCGAGCTTCCGGAAGTCGAGACCATACGGCGGGACCTCGAACGCGAGATCATCACCCGCAAGATCAAGACGGCGGAGGCTGCGAGCATGAAATGCCTGCGCCGCTACCACACCCGCAAGGCCTTCACCTCGCAGTTGGAGGGAGCCAAGATCACCGATGTGAGGCGGGTCGGCCTCTACCTGGTGATCGAGCTGAGCACCGAGCTGCTGCTTGTGCTGTCGCTTGGCTCGTCGGGCTCGCCTCGCCGCAACGCCAACAAGCATCCCAAGGTCGCGGGAACCGAGGTGGTGATTTCGTTCACCCAGTACGGCCAGCTTCGCTTCGTGGACACCGAAGGCACCGGACAGCTGTTCGTGGTGCCCGCCGATGAGTTCCTGTCGGCTGTGCCTGAAGTCACCGGCTACGGCCTCGATCCTGTAGCCACCCCCATCTCCTGGACCGAGATGGGCCGTCTGCTGCTCCAGAGGGACACGAAGCTCAAGACCCTCATCACCGACGACAACTTCGTGGTCGGTGTCGGTGACATCTACGCCGACGAGATCCTGTTCGAGGCGGGGCTGCGCTTCGACCGGGTCTCCAACACACTCTCCACCCAGGAGATCCGCCGCCTTCACCGGTCGCTGGTCGGCACCATGCACGACGCCATGAAGTACCGGGGGACGTCGGTGCCGGATCGCCCCTTCCTGGATCCGTTCGGCCAGCCGGGCGGCTACGCAGGCCACCTCAAGGTGTGGGGTCGGCACGGCGAGCTGAGCGAACGGTCCAGGGCGCCGATCAAGCGAACCAAGTTCCGCGGCACCTGGACCTACTACTGCGACACCCAGGTCTGAGCCTCTAACACGGGTGGGGATGCCCGGATCCGCGATTGGGCGGAACTAGCGTCGCGCCCGTGTATCTGAAGACGCTGACGCTGAAGGGCTTCAAGTCCTTCGCCGAGCCGGCCTCCATCCGGCTGGAGCCTGGCGTCACCGTGGTCGTCGGCCCCAACGGCAGCGGCAAGTCGAACGTAGTGGACGCGGTGGCATGGGTTCTGGGCGCCCAGGCGCCGAGCGCGGTTCGCTCCACACGGATGGACGACGTGATCTTCGCGGGCACGGCCCACAAGCCTCCACTGGGCCGGGCCGAGGTGTCGCTGACCATCGACAACTCCGACGGCATGCTGCCCTTGGCTGCCAGTGAGGTCCAGATAACCCGCACCCTGTTCCGCAACGGCGAGTCGACCTACGGGCTGAACGGCACTCCGTGCCGGCTGCTGGACATCCTTGAACTGCTGTCCGACACGGGCGTGGGTCGCCAGCAGCACATGATCGTGTCCCAGAGCCAGATCGACGCGGTGCTCAACGCCCGTCCCACCGATCGCCGGGTGGTGGTGGAGGAGGCGGCTGGGATTCTCAAGTACCGCAAGAGGCGGGAACGGGCTGAGCGACGCCTGCTTGCCACCGACGGCGACCTGACCCGGATGAGCGACCTGCTGAGGGAGGTGCGACGGCGGTTACGCCCCTTGCAGAAGCAGGCTGAGGCAGCCCGGCGGCACGCCGATCTGCTCGCTGAGCTGGAGGTGCTGCGGGTGCATCTGGCCGGCTGCGAGATCTCGGATCTGCGGGAGCGGCTGCGGGCTCACAAGGACGAGAGCGAGGCCCGAGCGACCGAACAAGCCGACCTGCGAACCGAACTCGACGCTCTCAGCGAAGGGGTTGCCGCCGACGAGCAACGGCTGGCCCGGCACGGGATGGACGATCATTCGGAGCGCCTCGCCCGCATCGAGGGCCTCCGGGCCAGGGCGGCGGGGCTGGCTGCGGTCGCGGTGGAGCGCCAGCGTGGTATCGAGCATCAGAGGGCCGCCCTCGCCGACCATGAGCTGGCCGCGGGACTGCAAGCGGAGCTGGAGCGCAGCCGCAGCGAGCTCTCCGCGGTCGTGTTGTCCGCGGGCGCGGCCGATTCGGATCGCCTCCACCTAGAGGAGATGAAGGAACGCCTGGAAGCGGACCGGGCCGCGTTCGAGGCCCGATGGGGCGACCACGGTGGGTTCGACCTGGATGCGGCCAGCGAGGCTGCCGGGGCCAGGGGCGAACTGACTGCGCTTCAGTCGACGATCGAGCTCAACGAATCGGAGCGGGACCGTCTCGCCCAGCGCTGGGAAGCATCCGAGCGTCGCCTGCAGGACTTGGCCGGCCAACTAGATCGACAGCGCCGCGAGCAAGAGGGATGCAGCGACGAGATCACCGCCCTTCGGGCGGAGCTCGCGGCGGCAGAAGCAGCTCGCGCCGATGGCGAGAGTGCCCTGGAGGACGCCGTCGAGGCTCGTTCAGCGGCCCAGAGCGACTTGCGGCACTGGGCCGCTCGAAGCGAGGCGCTCGCCATGGCCCTCGATCAGTCCGCGGGGCCGGTGCCGGTCGACGTGCAGGCCGCAGCCGACGGTGTCCTGGGGTTGCTGGGCGATCTCGTGGACGTGGATTCCGGCCTCGAAGCAGCCTTCGCGGCCGCCGCGGGGGACACAGTCGGCGCCGTCGTCGTGAGGCACGCCGCCGCGGCGCGTCGCGTGCTCGACAGCGTGGAGGCCAGCGACGTCGGCGCGGCGGTGATCGCGTTGGAAGGCAACGGCACCGACGGCGCGAAGCCCTCGCCGGTAGCCCGGCTCGGGCTGGAGCCGTTGAGGGGCCGGGTGCAAGCCGCCGATCCGGATGTGGACCGACTGCTGGACGTGTTGCTCGACTCCACGGTCCTCGTCGACGGCGATTGGCGGGCCGCGGCCGACGTGTGGATGCGGCACCCCGGCGTCGTGGTGGTCACACCGGCCGGTGACCGGTTGAGCAGCAGAGGCTGGCGACTCGGCGTGCACGGCGCCGCCGGACTCCGGCCCGCGCTGGCAGAGGCGGATCAGAGGCTCGAGGCCGCAAGGGCAGTCGCCGAACAGGCGGAGGCCGGATGCGATCTGGCCCGGAGCAGACTGGAGGAGAGTCGGGGGCATGTCGACGAAATCGGCCGCCGGCTGGCCGCGTCCGAACTCGCCGAGTCGTCGTCGGCCGACGCCATCCACCGCACCGAGTCGGATCGGCGCGACCTCGACACCACGACCAGCGCCCTGCGCGACCACTTGGCGGAGACCTCCCGCCGGCTGGAGGAGGCCGTCTCGCGGGTCGTAGAGATCAAGTCCCGCCTGCCCGAGCTGGAGGCAGCCGAGGCGCAAGCACTCCAGCGGAACCGCCAGGCGGCTGAGGCCCGCGCCGGCCTCGACCGGCGTGCGTCGGAGCTGGCGGCCCGGGCGGCCGACCAGAGCGCGACCGACGCCGGGTTGGAGCAGCGCCAGCAGATGCTGGGTGCCCGCGTCACAGAATTGGAGGAGCGGCTGGCCGTCTACCACTCCTCCCGGGCCGCGGCCGAGGGTCGTCTGGCCGTGCTCGAGCGCGAGGCGACGGTGCTCGAAACGCTCCGGCGGGCGGTGGAAGAGCGGACGGGGATCCTGAACGCCGGACTTGCCGAGATACGAGAAGTCCGTCGCCGGCACTCCGACGAAGTCAGGGCGCTGGCCGCCAACCTCGACGACCTACGGCGCCGGCAGGCCGATGCCGAGAGTCGCTACGAGACCCTCCGCCAGACCGAGAGCCGGCACGACATAGAGGAAGCCGAGCTCCGCACGCGGTTGCAGACGGCGGTCGAGCGCCTGCGCGACACCTACGGCCTGACCCCGCACGACGCCGCATCCGCGCAGCTGCCGGAGCTGCCCGACGGGCTCGACCCGGGGCAGCGGGTGGATCAACTGACCACTGAGTTGGAGATCATGGGCCCGGTCAATCCTCTGGCTCTGGCCGAGTACGACGAGCTCTACGAGCGCCACGAGTTGCTGAGCGGCCAACTGGACGACATCCGCGCCGCCCGCCGCGACCTCAACCGGGTGATCCGCTCGATCGACGGCGAGATCAAGACCGTGTTCAGCTCGGCCTTCGTCGATGTGGCCGCCAACTTCGAGGTGCTGTTCGAGGCGCTGTTCCCGGGCGGCGAGGGACGCCTCAGCCTCACCGAACCCGACGACCTCCTCGACACCGGCATCGAGATCTCGGCCAAGCCTTCCGGCAAGAACGTGAAGCGGTTGTCGCTGCTCTCGGGCGGCGAGCGGACGCTGGCCGCGCTGGCCTTCCTGTTCGCGGTGTTCCGCAGCCGGCCGTCGCCCTTCTACGTGATGGATGAGGTGGAGGCCGCTCTCGACGACGTGAACCTGCACCGCTTCCTCACCCTCATCGACGAGTTCCGCTCCGACGCCCAGCTGGTGATCGTCACCCACCAGAAGCGGACCATGGAGGCGGCCGACTGCCTGCAGGGGGTCTCGATGAAGCCCGGCGGCTCGTCGATGGTGGTGTCGGAACGGGTATCCGACGCCGCATAGGGAATGGAGACCGCCGCTCACGGTTCTCTCACCTGCTCGGCCTAGCTTCTAAGGCGGATGCAGGACTCTGAAACTGCCAGCCGGACCGCGGTGGTCAGGCCGCCCGAGGCCGCCGTTGCGGCCCGACGCCCCGCCTGGAAGGTCGCGGGGGCACTGGTACTGGCCTGCCTGGTCCTGGTTGCCGGTACCGCGCTCGGGTTGGTCCTGTTCGATGACCCGCAGAGCGCCGGGCCGGACCCCCAGATGAGGCTGGCCTCGCCAGACGAGATCACCCCCGAGCCGGCAGCCGCGGCCGTCTCAGAGGAGGCCGCGACTCCAGACGAGCAGGTTGTTGCCTTGGCCGAGTCGATCCTCGACGCGGCCGCCGCGCAGTACCCCGCCCCCGTCGTCTCCGAGGAGCCGGTGGTGGCCGTGGCCGAGGCCCTGAGCCCCTCGGTCGTGCTCGTCGAGGTCGATGCGCCGATCGGATTCGGGCTGGGCTCCGGAATCGTGTGGGACGCGCAGAACGGGTACATCGTCACCAACTACCACGTCGTCGAAGGCGTCGACGACGTGGTCGTCACGTTGTCGGACGGGACCCGTCTCGACGGCGAGGTCGTCGGTGGGTCGTCCGGGCACGACGTGGCGGTGGTACGGGTTGATCCGGGGGCTGCTGAATTGGTGGCCGCCACCTTCGCGCCCGCCTCGTCGGTGAGGGTGGGCCAGCTGGCGGTGGCCATCGGCAGCCCTCTCGGCCTGACCGGCACGGTCACCGCTGGGATCGTGAGCGCGGTGAGGATCCAGGTCCAGGGAGGTTCCGACCCCAACTCGCCGGTGCCGGTGGAGATGATCCAGACCGACGCCGCCATCAATCGCGGCAACTCCGGCGGCGCCCTGGCCGACTGGCAGGGGCGGGTAATCGGAATGAACACGATGATCCAAACCACTTCAGGCGGCAACATCGGCTTGGGCTTCGCCGTCCCCAGTGACACTGTGGATCTGATCGCCACCCGCATCGTCAAGGGGGAGTCGCTGGAGCTCGGGTATCTCGGGATCAGCGGCCGGGCCGCCGAGGGCGACATCGCCGGGGTGGTAGTGGTCGAAGTCCTGTCCGGATCCCCGGCCGACGAGGCGGGCCTGCTGGCCGGCGACATCATCGTCAGTCTCGACTCCGAGCACATGAACGACATCGCGGAACTGGCAGCCGCCATCAAGTTGCGCCGGCCCGGAGAGGCTGTCGTGTTGATCATCAGGCGGGGCGACGACGTCTACGTCGCCACGGCAGTGCTGGACGCGCTGGGATGACGCAGCTCATCGCCGTTGTGCTGGACGTGTCGCCATGACGCTGCTCCTCGCTGCGGACCTCGACGGGGGTGGTATGACGCCGCTCATCGTGGCTGGCCTGGTCGCGTTGGCGGTCGCGCTGGTCGTCGCGGCCATCGTCGTGCTCAGACGCCGCCGGTCGCGGGCCCCTGGTGCCGGTGACGGTGCGACCGCGGTGGGCGACGCCGCCGATCGGGTGATCGGCCGGTTGGCCGATCGGGCTGCTGGAGCCGCCGACGTTCCTGCCCCCTCACTGCGTGACCGCCTGTCGCGGGCGCGCACCGCGCTGACCGGACCGTTGACCTCCGCATTGGAGCGGACCTCGGTCTCCGAAGAAGCCTGGACCGAAGTGACCGAGGCTCTGATCAGGGCCGACGTCGGGTTGGCAACCAGTTCTGAGATCGTGGATTCGGCGAGGGCGCGGACCGGAGCTGCCGGCGATGACCCTGCGGCAGCGAAGGCCGCGCTGCAAGCCGAACTGCGCGAACGGCTTGGGGGCTTCGACCGGTCACTGGCTCGCCGCGGCGATGGAGAGCGCCCGTCGGTATGGCTGTTCGTCGGGGTCAACGGCACGGGAAAGACCACCACTATCGGCAAGCTCGCCAAGCGTGAGGCTGACGCCGGCAGCCGGGTGGTGCTGGCCGCAGGCGACACGTTCCGGGCCGCGGCCTCGGACCAACTGGCCATGTGGGCGGAGCGTTCCTCGGCCCATATCGTGCGGGGCGCCGCCGGTGCCGACCCCGCGTCTGTGGTGTACGACGCAGTCGAGTCGGCTGCGGCCAGAGGGGCGGATCTGGTGCTGGCTGACACCGCTGGTCGCTTCCACACCGAACAGAACCTCATGGCCGAGTTGCAGAAAGTGCGACGGGTGGCAGACTCCGGCTCGGGCGTTGTCGCCGAGACCCTTCTGGTGCTCGATGCCACCACCGGTCAGAACGGCTTGGCCCAAGCGCAGCAGTTCACCGAGGCCGTCGACGTCACGGGGGTGGTGCTCACCAAGCTGGACGGCTCGGCCAAGGGTGGGATCGTGGTGGCTGTGCAGGCCGAACTCGGAGTGCCGGTGAAGCTTGTCGGAGTCGGCGAGGGGATCGCCGACCTTGTGCCCTTCGACACCTCGGAGTTCGTGGACGCCCTCTTCGCCTAGAGCCCGAATTGGCAGCGGAGGGTTCTCTTTCGGGCATTCTGGGCTGCCAGTTCGGACGTGCGGGTCTCCCTGGTCGGTAATGTGGCCCGGCCATGTTCGACACGCTGACTAGCCGCTTCGAGACCGTCTTCTCCAGGCTGCGCGGCCGGGGACGTCTCTCGGTGGAGGATGTCGATGCCGCGCTGCGTGAGATCCGTGTGGCCCTGCTCGAAGCCGACGTCAACCTGGATGTGGTCACCGGCCTCACCGGGCGCATCCGCCAGCGAGCCGTCGGTGAGGAGCTCTCGCGGGCACTCAATCCCGCCCAGCAGGTGGTCAAGATCGTGCTCTCGGAGCTCACCACCAGCCTCGGGGGTGAGCGGCTCGCCGTCAACTACGCGTCGGAGCCGCCCACTGTGGTGCTGCTGGCCGGTCTGCAGGGATCGGGCAAGACCACCAATGCGGCCAAGCTGGCCCAGTGGTTCCTGCGCCAGGGCCGCAGCCCGCTGCTGGTCGGTGCCGACCTGCAGCGGCCCGCCGCGGTCGAGCAGTTGCGGACACTGGGCGAGCGAGTCGGCGTTCCGGTGTTCAGCCACCGTCGAGGCCCGGTCAAAGCCGCGTCGGCCTCGCTGGCTGAAGCAACCCGAACGGGGCGGGACGTAGTCATCGTCGACACTGCGGGCCGTCTGGCCATCGACGCCGAGATGATGGATCAGGCGCGTCGGATCTCCAAGGCAGTGCGGCCCGACTACACGTTCCTGGTGGTCGACGCCACAGTCGGCCAGGACGCGGTGAACTCGGCCAAGGCCTTCCACGACACGCTCGCCCTCGACGGCGTGATCCTCACCAAGCTGGACGGGGATGCCCGGGGTGGGGCGGCGCTGTCGGTTAAGGAGGTCGTGGGCCGGCCCATAGCGTTCGCCTCGGTCGGCGAGAAGCTGGAGGACTTCGAGCCCTTCCATCCCGATCGTCTCGCCAGCCGCATCCTGGGGATGGGCGATGTCGAGACACTGATCGATAAGGCCGAATCCGCTTTCGAGGCCGAGCAGGCCACCGAGACCGCTTCCAGGCTGCTGGAGGGAACGTTCACGTTCGACGACTTCCTGACCACGATGCAGCAGGTCCTCGGCATGGGCAACCTGCGCAGCCTTATCGGCATGATGCCCGGAGTGCCGCGGGAACTGCGCGGCGCCGAAGTCGATGAGGGCCGCATCGGCCGCATCACCGGCATGATCCACTCGATGACGCCGCAGGAGCGCGCCGAGCCCGACATCATCGACGCCTCCCGCCGGCAGCGCATCGCGGCCGGTTCGGGCTGCCGCCCCAGCGACGTGAAGGCCCTGGTCGATCAGTTCAAGCAGATGCGGTCCATGATGAAGGGGCTCGGAGGGCTCGGTGGCAAGCGGGTGGCCGCGTCAAGGGCCCGGTCGTCCGCTTCCAAGCGGCGCGGCACCGGTGGCCGAACCACTCCCAAGGGGCCGGTGCCCGTTTCCAAGGCACCTCTAACCCTTCCAGGGTTGGAAAAGGGTGAGTGGCCCGGGTTGAATTGACCCTTCGCCGAGACATCGAGAGATCAGAGGAATCACATTGGCTGTCAAGTTGCGCCTCATGCGGATGGGGAAGAAGAAACAACCCACCTATCGCGTGGTGGCGGCAGACGCCCGAGCCCCCCGTAACGGGCGCTTCATCGAGATCATCGGGATATACGAGCCCCGCCAGGACCCGTCGGTGGTGCGGATCGACAACGACCGCGCCCTGCACTGGCTGCGTCATGGCGCCCAGCCCACCGAGCGGGTGGAGAAGCTGCTGAAGATCAGCGGCGCCTGGGAGACCTTCCGGGGCCCCGAAGCAGCTGGGGCTGAGCCCGAAGCCGCCGGCACCGGGGACTCAGGCTCGTGAGCGATCTGGCCCCCACCGCCCAGGCGATGTGCCATTACGTCGTCACGAGCATCGTCGACGACACTGATGCGGTTCAGGTCACCGCGACCTCGGCCGGCCCCGACGCGGTACGCCTCGACGTCCGTGTCGCGCAGGGCGAGATGGGCAGGGTTATAGGCAAGCGAGGCCGGGTGGCGCACGCCATACGCACCCTCGTGCGCGCCGCCGGATCGCGCGACGAAGTCGACATCGAGGTCGAGTTCGTCGACTAGAAGCGTTGACTCGTCCGGCGCCGGGACCGCGCCTCTGCTGGAGATCGGCCGCGTCGGGCGGCCCCATGGCACGGGCGGTGAGGTAACCGTCACGCTGGTGTCGAACCGGCCCGAGCGTCTAGAGCCCGGATCCGAGCTGCAGACCGACCTGGGGATCCTGCAGGTCTCCTCGGCCCGCCCCCACAACAAGCGTCACCTTGTGACCTTCGCCGGTATCGACGACCGCAGCAAGGCCGAGGCTCTGAGGGGGCTGGTCCTTCGGGCCGCGCCGATCATGGACCCCGATGAGCTGTGGGTCCACGAGCTGATCGGTGCCCGGGTGGTCGACCAGTCCGGCACGGACCGGGGCTCTGTGGCGTCCGTTGTGGCCAATCCGGCCGGAGACCTGCTCGAACTCACCGACGGCGTCCTCGTGCCGTTGCGCTTCCTCGTGCGTTCGGTTCCCAGCGAGCGGATAGAGGTGGAGGTTCCCGACGGGCTGTTCGAAACGACATGAGCTATCGCATCGACATCTTCACGATCTTTCCCGACTTGGTGGAGACCATGGCCTCGGCCTCGGTCATCGGGCGCAGCCGCTCCGCCGGCAAGCTCGACGTGAGGGTCCACGACCTCAGGATGGCCGCCACCGACCGCCACCGGAGCACCGATGACGCGCCCTTCGGCGGGGGAGCGGGGATGGTGATGACGCCGCAGCCCCTGTTCGACGCGGTGGAGGCGGTCGGACCGCCCCGACCGCTCTTCTACCTGTCGCCCGCAGGTCGCCGCTTCGACCAGGCCATGGCCGGCCAACTGGCCTCCGGGACCGGGTTCTCGATGCTCTGCGGGCGCTACGAGGGCGTCGATGAACGGGTCTGCCAGCACTTGGTGGACGGTGAGATCTCGGTCGGCGACGTGGTCCTCTCAGGCGGTGAGGCAGCTGCGGGGGTGGTGCTGGAGGCAGTGGCGCGCTGCGTGCCCGGAGTACTCTCCAACGAGGCCTCTACCTCTGAGGAGTCCTTCCGCGACGGGCTGCTGGAATACCCCCAATACACCCGGCCGGCGAAGTTCCGGGATTGGCCCGTGCCCGAAGTGCTGCTGTCGGGCGATCACGCTCGGGTGGCCCGCTGGCGCCGGGCCCAGTCGCTGGCCCGCACCATCGAGCGCCGACCCGACCTGATCGAAGCCCGCGGCGGCCTCAGCGACGAGGAGCGGAAGCTGCTCGAAGATTACGGTCTCGACGCCGGTGGAGGCGGGGGGCGGCGCTCGTAGACTCCCCCAGCCCGGCCGTAGCGGCCGATGTGAGCGGAGACAGCCATGAACCCCACTGACCTCGTTGATGCGCAGAACCTTCGCAACGACGTTCCGGAGTTCCAGCCGGGCGATACCGTCCGCGTGCACGTGCGGGTCGTGGAGGGCAACCGGGCCCGCACTCAGGTGTTCGAGGGTGTTGTGATCCGGCGTCAGGGCAGCGGGGTGCGCGAGACCTTCACCGTGCGGAAGGTGAGCTTCGGTGTGGGCGTGGAGCGGACGTTTCCCGTGCACACCCCGGTGATCGACCGCATCGAGCGCATCATCCAGGGCGATGTGCGCCGGGCGAAGCTGTACTACCTGCGCGACCGCGTCGGCAAGGCGGCCAAGGTCAAGGAAAAGCGCTATCGCTGACCCCCGGTCCGGTGCCGCGCCAGGCCGCGGCCGGTCCCCTGACCTATCCAGGCAAGCCCGCGGCGCGTGGGGTGAGCGCAAGGCAGCCCGCTGGTATCGCGAGGCGGGCTACGAGATTCTCGACCAGAACTGGCGGGCGCCGTCGGGTGAGCTCGATCTGGTCCTGTTCCGCGACGGCGAGATCGTGTTCTGCGAGGTGAAATCGCGCCGCTCCGAACGCTACGGCGCAGCTGCCGAGGCGGTCGACCGTCGCAAGCAGCTCAAGATCCGGTCGCTGGCCGTCCAATGGCTGCAGGCCAACGATCGCCGGGGCCGGGTCCGCTTCGACGTCGCCACCGTCACCGGCGTCGAAGTCAAAGTGATCGAAGGCGCCTTCTAGCGTTTGGTGCGCCGGTCCCAGCAGCCGCGGTGCCAGTGGCGCCGCAGGTCGGGTGCCTCGACGGGCACAACTACGTAGTGGCCGGTTCCGGTCGGGATGGTGCGGTTGCAGTTGGGACAGATGTAGTCCTTGGTGGCCAGGTAGGACTGGATGAAGCGGACCTCCACCTCGCCGAGACGCTCCGGATCGTCCACGGCCCTCAGCCCAGCAACGCCCAGACCAACAGGCCGATGGCCACCAGCAGTCCCGCGGCCACGAAGACGAGATCGGAGCGCCGGCGACGGTGGGGACGGGTGGGGTCGAATCCCATGGTGCAAGTATCGTTGGGCGGCGATCCCGCCGCACCTCCTCGCGCCATGATCCGACGCCGTCGACTCCCGCATCGCCTCCTGCTGGCAGCCCTGATCGCCGCGATGGCGGCCCTCGGAGCCTGCGCGGCCGACGACGTGCCGGCGGTGCCCGTGGGCCCGGACGGTTACCCGGACCGGGAGCTGGTCGCGGGGCGGCAGGTCTACATCGACCGCTGCGCCAACTGCCACGGCAACGACGGAGGTGGGGGACGGGGCACGAGGATCTCCGACGGCCGGATGATGACGCAGTATCCCAACGTTGCCGACCAAGTCGAGATCATCGTCGACGGGGTTCGGTCCATGCCCGCATTCGCGGAGGTGCTCGACCCCGGAGAAATCGCAGCTGTAGTCAGATATACACGAGAAGTGCTATAGTTCCGGCTTACTGCGTTTGACGCAGGATAGAACCCCGGCTCGCCGCCGGCCGAGTTGACGGCGGCCTCCGCTCCCCATGGACCACGGAGGCCGCCAATGCTCGCTACCGTCCGCTCCGCCACGCTCGTCGGGGTCTGGGGCCATCCCGTCTCAGTAGAAGTCCATGCTGCCGACGGGCTGCCCGGATTCACCATTGTCGGGTTGCCCGACGCCTCGTGCCGCGAGGCCCGCGACCGGGTCCGGGCCGCCATCGTGTCCAGCGAGCTCAAGTGGCCGTCGAAGCGCATCACCGTCAACCTGGCCCCGAGCGACGTTCCCAAGTCGGGCGCCGGTCTCGACCTGGCCGTGGCGGTGGGCGTGCTCGCCGCCGACGGGCAGCTCGAAGCCGCGTCGATCACCGACCTCGGGGTGCTCGGGCAACTGGGCCTCGACGGGTCGGTGCGGCCCGTGCCGGGGGCGCTGCCCCTGGTCGACGCCATGGACAACTCGTCGATCGTGGTGGCCGCCCGCGACAGCACGGTGGCCGAACTGGTGGCTCCCGAACGGGTCCGACCCGTCAACCACCTCAAGGAGGTGTTCGAGGCGCTGGCCGGCACGGAGCCCTGGCCCGTTCCGCCCGTCGCTCGAAGCTCGCCCTGCGCCGAGCCCGAGCCCGACCTCTCCGACATCGCGGGCCAGCCGCTGGCCCGGTGGGCCCTGGAGGTGGCCGCCGCCGGCGGGCACCACCTGCTGCTGGTCGGGCCCCCCGGCGCGGGCAAGACCATGCTGGCCCGCCGCCTCGTCGGCGTGCTGCCTGACCTGTCGCACGCGGAGTCCCTGGAGGTCACCCGGGTCCACTCGGCGGCCGGGCTGGCCCTTCCCGACGGCCTGATCACTCGACCCCCGTTCCGGGCGCCCCACCACTCGTCGTCAATGGCTGCGCTGGTGGGCGGGGGCACGGCCCGGGCCAGACCGGGGGAGGTGAGCGCGGCCACCGGCGGCGTTCTCTTCCTCGACGAACTCGGAGAGTTCGCGCCATCGGTGCTGGACGCGCTGCGCCAGCCGCTGGAGGAGGGCATGATCCGGGTGGCCCGCTCCCAGGGCATGGTCGAGCACCCGGCCCGTTTCCTGCTGGTGGCGGCCATGAACCCCTGCCCGTGCGGGGCCGGCGGCACGGTCGGCTGCCGGTGCGCTCCGGGGGCGCTGGCCCGCTACCAGCGCAGGCTGTCGGGCCCCTTCGTCGACCGCCTCGATCTGGTGGTCCGCGTGGACCGACCCGATCCGGCCGACCTGCTCGACACCGGGCCGAGCACCCCCAGCGCCGAGGTCGCCGAACGGGTGGCGGCTGTCCGGGTCCGAGCCCGTCAGCGGGGCGTCGCCAGCAACGGCGAGCTGTCCGGGCCGGACCTGGAACGGCACGCCCCCATGGACCACGCCGCCACGGAAGTGTTGCGGGCCGCCCTGACCGAAGGACGTCTGAGCGCCCGGGGCCTGCGCCGGGTCCGCACAGTGGCCCGCACGATTCGCGACCTTGACGATGGCGGCCACGAACTGCGAGCGACCGACGTGCTTGCGGCTCTCTCGCTCAGGATGCGGCTCGACAGCGCGGGAGGCCTAGTCCATGGATGACGTGACTGCGACGCCGAAGCAGTGGTCGGTGGATGACGGACCCGCGACGCCGAAGGAGCGGGGCGTCTACGCCGCCGCGTTGGCGTCGTTGCCGCGGGCGACGCCGCGACGGCTCGATCAGCTGCTCCGCAAGCAAGATCCGGCCAAGGTCTGGAAGAAGGTGGAGACAGGCCAGATGGCCAAGTGGGTGGCCGGCGACGACCTTCACGACATCTGGCGGGACCACGCCCGCGGCACCGACCTCACCGCAATGGCTGCCCAGCTCGAATCACTGGACGCGTGGGTGACCACGCCGGCCAACATCCAGCATCCGTTCGCCCTCATCTACGACCTCGATCCGGCGCCGATCCTGTTCCGCCGCGGCCGCATGCCCGACCCGACGGCGCCGGCCGTGGCCATCGTGGGCACCCGGCGCTGCACCCCCACTGGACGCTCGGTGGCGATGGAGCTGGGATCGGGCCTGGCCGCAGCCGGTGTGACCGTGGTGTCGGGCCTCGCCCTGGGGATAGACGGGGCTGCCCACCGGGGCGCGTTGGCCACGGACGGCGCACCCGTGGTTGGCGTGGTCGGCAGCGGCCTGGACGTTGTGTACCCGAGGGGCAACCGCGACCTGTGGGAAGCCGTGAGCGCGGCCGGAACGCTGCTCTCGGAGGCGCCGCTGGGCGCAGAGCCGGAGGGTTGGCGCTTCCCGGCCCGCAACCGGCTGCTGGCGGCCCTCGCCGACGTGGTTGTAGTGGTGGAGTCCAAGCGAGCCGGAGGCTCGATGCACACGGTTGAGGAGGCCATCCGCCGCGAGGTCACGGTCATGGCCGTGCCCGGCTCGGTTCGCAACCCGGCCGCGGAGGGCACCAACCTGCTGCTGAGCGAGGGCTGCGCTCCGGCCTGCTCCACCGAGGACGTGCTGGTCGCTCTGGAACTGGCCACCGCCGGTCCACCCGGAGGCACCCAACCGTCCCTTGCCCTATCGCGCCGTGTTCAGTCTGGGAACGCAGTCAGTGGGATCGAGCTCGACCTGCTCCAGAAGCGGCTGCTGGACTTCCTCGACGATGGCCCGGTGAGCCTCGACACACTGGTGCTGCGGACCGGGGCACCCGCGCCCGAAGTGCTGGTCGCGGCCGAAGGCCTCGAGCGTCTAGGCCTGCTCGCCCGAGACGGCGCCCGCGTCCTGCGGGCCTAGAGGACTGAGCTTCGCCGTGAGGTCACGGCGAGGACAGTGTGGATAACTACACTCGGCTTGTGGACAACTGGGGTCTGGAAGCGTGGCTGGACTCGTTGAGCGGCGTGGCCGAATCCACCCGGGCCGTGTACGCACGGGACGCTGCTGCGGCTGTCCAATGGCTGGAGGATGCGGGTGTGGCCGGTCCCTCGGCGGTGGACCGGAGGACTCTGCGCCGCTATCTGGCCGATCTGGGCGTCAACCGCTACGCGGCCCGCACGATCAGCCGCAAGGTCTCGGTGCTGCGGCGCTACTTCGACTGGGCCCGCCGCACCGGCCGTGTGGGCACCGACCCCACACTCGGGCTGGCCCCACCCAAGGGGGCGTCGAAGCTGCCGCAGGTGCTCAAGGACGACCAGATACACACGCTCATCGAGAAGCCGGCCCGAGCCGGAGACGACGACGCCCGCGATGCCCGCGATCTGGCCATCGTCGAGCTGCTGTATGGAAGCGGCCTGCGGGTGAGCGAGCTGTGCGGCCTGCGCCATGAGGACTTGGATCTGGCCCAAGCCCAGGTTCGAGTGTGGGGCAAGGGCTCGAAACAGCGCCTCGTGCCGCTCAGTGATCCGGCCGTGGCCGCGCTGCGCGCCTGGCTACAGGATCATCGCGCTTCGTTCGTCGCCGCCGACACTCCGGACGCCCCGGTTTTCCTCAACCAGCGGGGTCGGGCCATGACGCCCCGCGACGCGCGCCGGGTGATCGACCGCCGCAGCGTGGTGCCGACCCATCCGCACGCCCTGCGCCACACGTTCGCCACCCACCTGCTCGACGGTGGCGCCGACCTGCGAGTCGTGCAGGAGCTGCTGGGCCACGCCGACATTGCCAGCACCCAGATCTACACCCACGTCAGCCGCGAGCGCCTGCGCGAAGTGCACCGAGGCACCCACCCCCGGGCCTAGGTAGTTCGCGGACTAGCTTGGGTCGCTGTTGACTGAACACCATCCCGAGCAAGATCCCGGAGCGGCTGAGCCTGCAGGGACCGCCGAAGACGACACTGCTGTTCTCACCGCCGCGCTGCTGTCGGAGGAATCGGCTCGCCACGACGCTCAGGCCCGCGCCGGTGAGCAGGTGCTCTTCGCCGACGACCTCCTGCCGGGGGTCGGCGACGAGGAGACGCCGCTGCGCGAGGGCCTCAAGATGGGTGGCGCCTTCACCTTCATCGTGCTGCTCGTGCTCAACAGCCTCGACGAGCTCGAGCAGGCCGCCATGGCCGTGCTGGCCCCCGACATCCGTGACACTCTCGGCGTCTCCGACGGCACGATCACCTTCATAAGTTCTGCCTCGGCTGCCTTCGTGGTGCTGGGCGCCTTCCCGATGGGCTGGCTGGCCGACCGCATCAGACGAGCACCGATCGTCGGGGTTGCCGGCGCGGTGTTCTCTGCGATGGTGTTCCTCTCGGGCTTCGCGGTGAACGCGTTCACGCTGTTCTGCACCCGCTTCGGCGCCGGCGTCGCCAAGTCGAACACGATCCCGGTGCACAGCTCGCTGCTGGCCGACGCCTACCCCATCGGGGTGCGGGGCCGCATCGGCGGGCTCACCCAGTCCACCGGCCGGGCCGTGGCCGCCATCAGTCCGATCGCGGTGGGCACCGTGGCGTGGGTCGCCGGCGGTGACGAGGGCTGGCGGTGGGCGTTCTTCCTGTTGGGCCTGCCGGTGGCGGTGTTCGCGGTGGCCGCCTTCCGGATCCCCGAACCGACCCGGGGCCAGTGGGAGAAGACGAGTGTCCTCAGCCAGGTGATCGCCGACCCCGACCCCGCTCCCATCTCGGTGGAGGCTGCCTTCGCCCGGCTGCTGAGGATCCAGACGGTCAGAGCGGTGCTGTTCGCGTTCGTCGCTCTGGGTTTCGTGCTGTTCACGATTCCCGTTCAGTCCAACCTGTTCCTGGAGGACGAGTTCGGTCTCGGCACGTTCGGGCGGGGGGTGGCCACCTCGGTCGCCGGCTTCGCCGCGGCCGCGGTGCTGCCGATGGTGGGGCTGCGGTTCGATCGGCTGTACCGCCGCGACCCGTCTCTGGCTCTGCGGCTGATCGGGGGACTGCTGCTGCCGACCTCGGTCCTGGTGCCGCTGCAGTTCGCCATGCCCAACGAGCACCTGTTCGTGGCGGTGGACGTGCCCCGCACCGTGCTGTCGGCAGCCGCCTTCGCCATGGTCGCTCCGGTGGTGTGGTCGATCGTGCCCTACCGGTTGCGAGGCCTGGGCTCAGCGTTGATCACCCTGTTCATCTTCCTGTTCGGCGCAGTGGGCGGATCACTGGTCGCGGCGTTCCTCGTCGACTCCTACGGCGTGCAGACCGCGGTGACCGTGCTGGCCCTCCCGGCGGTGTCCATCGGCTCGATCTTCTTGATCCGGGGCTCGCGGTCGATCAAGCACGACCTGTCGATGGTGGTTGCCGAACTCGAGGAGGAGCTGGCCGAGCACGACCGCAGGCGCCTCGACCCGGAGTCCACTCCGGCGCTGCAAGCCAGGAGCATCGACTTCAGCTACGGCGCGGTGCAGGTGCTCTTCGACGTCTCCTTCGAGGTGGGTCAGGGCAGGACGCTGGCCCTGCTCGGCGCCAACGGCGCAGGCAAGTCGACCGCGCTGAGCGTGGTCACCGGACTGTTGACGCCCGAGCGGGGCGAGATCCGCATGCACGGGCGCTCGATCACGTACACGACGCCGGAGCGGCGCTCCGCCATGGGTGTGCAGATGCTGCCCGGCGGGCGGGGGGTGTTCCGTGATCTGAGCATCGAGGACAACCTCCGCATCGGCGCCTACAAGTTCCGGCGGGACTCCGCCGACGTGCAACGGCGCATCGATCGGGTGGTCGAGATGTTCGAACAACTCGACGGCCGCCTTGGCGAGCGAGCCGGCGACCTCTCCGGTGGGCAGCAGCAGATGCTGGCGCTGGCTCGGGTAATGATGCACGACCCCGAGATACTCATCATCGACGAGATGAGCCTCGGACTGGCCCCCACCATCGTCCAAGACCTCGTGGCCGGACTCCAGCGGCTGCGTGAGGCTGGGCAGACGATGATCATCGTGGAGCAGTCGCTCAACCTGGCGCTGTCGCTCGCCGACGACACAGTGTTCCTCGAGAAGGGCGAGGTGCGTTACTCCGGTCCGGCACGGGACGTAATCGAGCGGCCCGAGCTGATGCACGCAGTGCTATTCGGCGCCGGTGCCGACCCGGCGCCGGGTGTTGCCGGTGACGCCGGCACCGACAGCACAGGCTCCGCCGACGGCGCCGGGACCGATAGCACCGGATCGGCCTCCGACTCGGGCAACGGAAACTGAGCCGCCGTGGTCCTGGCAACCTGGATCACACAGCAGCTCGTGTTCAACGGAGCGGTCACTGGCCTGGTCATCGGCATGCTCGCCATGGGCATCGTGCTCATCTACCGCTCCACCCGGGTGATCAACTTCGCGGTGGGGAACCTGGGCCTGCCCGCGGCCGGCTTGTTCGCCCTGATGCAGATCGACTGGGGCTTCCCCTTCTGGATCGGTCTGGCCACCGCCTTGCTGATCGGCACGCTGGCCGGCGCGCTGGTGGAACTGACCGTGGTTCGCCGCCTGTTCAGCCGTCCCCGGGTGATACTGCTGGTGGCCACCGTGGGCGTGGCCCAGCTGATGCGGGCAGTGATCGCCGCGTTCCCCGATATCACTGACACTACGCAGCGCTATCCGGTAGCGGCCCGCACCGTTTGGGAGAACGCGCCGTTCGGCCTGCGCATCGCCGCTCCCCAGGTGGCGATCATCGTGGTGGTGCCCATTGTTGCCGTCGCTCTGGGCTGGATGCTGAACCGAACGACCTTCGGGCGTGCAGTTGCCGCGTCGGCTGGCAACCCCGAATTGGCCCGCTTGTCGGGCGTGAACCCGAAGGTGGTGTCCACGTTCGTGTGGACGGTAGCCGGCCTGCTGTCGTCTCTGTCGATCATCTTGCTGAGCGGCCAGTCGGGGGCGGTGACCGGCCTGGCGAACCTGGGACCGCTCACCTTGGCCCGAGCGCTGGCCGCGGCCGCCATAGCGGGAATGAGGTCGTTTCCCAGAGCAGTCGTGGCGGGGCTGGCCATCGGCGTGACCGAGTCGGTGGTGAGATTCAACTACCTGTCCGAGGCGGGTCTGATCGACTTCCTGCTGTTCTGCGCGGTGCTGGTGGCGGTCTACGTGCAGAGCCGTGGCAGCCCCGAGGAGGCGATCCTGGCTTTCGTTCCGCGCATCCGGCCGGTGCCGGCGCGCCTTGAACGCCTGCGATGGGTCCGGGCCCTGCCCCGGATCACGCTCGCCGCCGCCCTGGCCTTCGCCATCGTCCTGCCACTGATCGTGACGCTGCCGTCCAGGCACCTGCTGTACGCGACGGTTCTGGGCTTCGCCATCTGCGCCATGTCGGTCACGGTGATCACGGGATGGTCGGGCCAGTTGTCGCTGTCGCAGATGGCCTTCGCGGGCATCGGAGCGCTGTCGGGGGCGGCGTTCAGCCGGGGCCTCGAGCTCGATATCGGCTGGCGCAGCTTCCGCTTGATCGATCTTGAGGCCGCCGGAGTGCCCTTCGTGGTGTCGATCCTGCTGGCGACCCTGTTCACCGCCCTGGCGGCCTTGATCATCGGCGCTGGAGCGTTGCGGGTTCGCGGCCTGATGCTGGCGGTGAGCACGTTCGCGTTCTCGATCGCATCGACCCAGTACCTGTTCCGCCGACCGTTCTTCACCGGCGGGAGCAGTTCGAGCGTTCCCTACAACAGGGGCACGCTGTTCGGCGTCGATCTCTCGTCCCAGCGGTCGTACTACTACTTCACGCTGGGCGGCTTCGTGATCGCCTATGCCGTGGTGTCGAGGCTGCGGCGCAGCGGCATCGGCCGCTCCACCATCGCAGTGCGTGACAACGCGGCCGGTGCCTCCGCCTACACCGTGAGCCCCACTAGGGCGAAGCTCACCGCGTTCGGTCTGGCCGGGGGGCTCGCCGGCTTCGGGGGCGCGCTGCTGGGCGGCTTGGTGCAGAACATCCGCTTCTCGCAGGTGCTGTTCCAGGTCGAGGACTCGCTGCGGGTTGTCGGCATGGCCGTGATCGGCGGACTGGGCTCGGTCACCGGCGCGGTGCTGGGCGCGGTGTGGGTCGAGGGAATGCCGGCCTTCTTCGGCGACAACGATCTGGTGCCGCTGTTCACGTCGAGCATCGGGCTGCTGGTCATCATCATGTACCTGCCCGGCGGCTTCATCCAGGTGGTCTACGCAGCCCGGGACGGCCTGCTGAGCTGGCTCGCATCCCGGCTGTCGACCGAAGATGTTCCTCGTGTCGCCCCGGCCTCGCCGGCTAGCCTGAGCCGCCGGGACCCGGCCGGCGGTGATGTCCCCGAAGTTGTGCTGCGGGCCGAGAACGTGTCGGTGCGTTTCGGCGGCAATCAAGCCGTGTCGCAGGTCAGCATCGAGGTGCGCCGCGATGAGATCGTCGGCCTGATCGGTACGAACGGCGCCGGCAAGACCACCCTGATGAACGCGGTCGGCGGGATGGTCAGATGCGAGGGCCGCGTAGAGCTGATGGGGCGGGACCTGACTGGCGTGTCGGCCGCCCGCCGAGCCAGGGCCGGTCTGGGTCGGACGTTCCAGGGGGCCACGCTGTTCCCCGAGCTAACCGTGCGTGAGACGGTAATGGTGGCGCTGGAGGCCAGGGGCCGCACGCCGTTCATTTCAACTGCGCTGCACCTGCCCCACACTCTGGTCAACGAGAGACGCCGCCGCGCCGAGGCTGACGAACTGATCGACTGGTTCGGCCTGGGTGCCTACGCCGACCACTACGTGTCGGACCTGTCCACCGGCTCCCGGCGCATCGTCGAGCTGGCCGGCTTGCTGGCGCTCGACGCCCGGGTGTTGTGCCTGGACGAGCCCACCGCCGGCGTCGCCCAGCGCGAGACCGAGGCGTTTGCCCCCCTTGTCCGCAGGATCCGCAGCGAGCTGGGTGCCGGAATCCTGCTGATCGAGCACGACATGACGGTGATAATGGGAGTCAGCGATCGGGTGTATTGCCTGGAGTCCGGGTCGGTGATCTCGGCGGGTACTCCCGACGAGGTCAGGAACGACCCGCTGGTCGTCGCCAGCTATCTAGGCACCGCTAGCGAGTCCGCGGGCTAGCCGAGCCGCTTCGGCGAGTCGGTATACTGCGCCGCCCGTCGGAGGCAGTCTGTGTCGGCGAATCCCCGCCACTGGACCGAGAAACACTGAAGGAGCACGGTGTCAATGATTCACAAGCGGACACAGAGCACACTGCGGGCGCGAGCGGCGGTCTTGGTTGCCGCGCTGGCACTGGTAGCCGCGGCTTGCGGTGGCGGCGACGAAGCAGACGACGAGGTGTCGACACCGGACACCAGTGGTGCCAGCACCGAGGTCGACAGTTCCAGCAGCGACAGTTCCAGCTCTGACAGCTCCAGTAGCGACAGCGCCAGCACCGACAGCCCAGCCGAAGAGACGGCCACGACGTCTGACAGCGATCCCGAACCCACCGAGTCAGTGTCCGAGCCGGCCGAGTCCGACAGTGCAGCCGACCAGCCGACCGACGAGGCCGTCGAAGAGACCACCGTCGAAGAGCCCTCCGAGGAAGCCGCGGCACCGTTGGGGTGGAGCGGCCTAGCGCCGAACATGGCAGCCGATGCACCTCTCACTGCGTCGTGGAGGGGCGTGACGCCCGACACGATCACAATCGGCGTCTCGATGCTCAACTTCGACCTCTTGCAGGAGATGGGGCTCACGGCAGCAGGCTGGGGCGACCAGCAGGGCGTCTTCCAGGCCTTGGTCGACGACCTGAACGCCAACGGCGGGATCCTGGGCCGCAACGTCGTGGCCGTCTACGACGTCTACAGCCCCATCGACGCCGCCGACGCGGAACGGGCGTGCACCGTTCTCACCCAGGACAACGAGGTGTTCGCGGCTGTGCTCGGATTCGTCGGTCCGCTGGCCGGCACCGCTGACCCCTGTTTCGCCGGGACCAACAACACCCCGCTCGTGGGTGGTGAGCAGACCCCCGACGAGCTGGCCCAGGCCACGGCTCCGTGGTTCAACGTGGAGCCCAGCACCGACGATCACACGTCCAACCTCCTCGACCTGCTGGTCCAGACCGGCAGAGCCGACGGGGCCAGGGTGTTCGTCGTGTCGCACCAGGCCTCAACAGGCGACGAGCCTTTGGTGCTCGAGGGGCTCGCTGCGCGCGGGATCGAGGTCGTGGGCAAGGCTGTCCTTGACGCCAACGACGGTGACACCGCTGCTCAGGACCAGTTGATGCAGGTCATTTCCGAACGGATCAGGGCCGATGGGGCCGACACCGTGATGATCAATGGCAACCCGGCGGCCACCATCCGGGGTCTTGGCTTGAACGGGATGCTCGATGCGGTGACCATCTGGAGCAACAACGCGGCCGGGCTCAACAATCTCGGAGAGACCTTCGACCACGAGTGGGCTCGGGGCGCCATCGCCTCCGACGGCCCCTCCGAACTCGACATCTGGAACGACGACGTGTTCCAGGACTGCGTGCGGGTGGTCAACGACGCCGGCATCGGGGCCGACCTGCGGCCCACCGCGGAACTGGCCGACGACGACGAGAACTGGTTCAACCCGGTCCGCCGCTACTGCGGCCATCTGTCGCTGTTCGCGCAGATCGCGGCCGCGGCCGGTCCAGACCTCACGCCGGAGACATTCGAGCAGGCGGCCTACACGCTGACCGACTTCGTTCTGCCGGGTGCTCCAGCGAACTCGCTGTCCCCCACCAAGCTCGGCGCCCGCGACCTGTACCGGCTCACGACCTTCGATCCCGACGTCGGCAACGGCGAGAACGTGCCGCTGACCGAACTCATCGACATCGTCCCCT
This sequence comes from Acidimicrobiaceae bacterium, assembly GCA_009843915.1. Taxonomy (GTDB): domain Bacteria; phylum Actinomycetota; class Acidimicrobiia; order Acidimicrobiales; family Aldehydirespiratoraceae; genus Aldehydirespirator. The sequence continues at coordinate 81,860 of VYCM01000141.1, forward strand.
GAGCCAGCCCTGATCGTTCACGGGTATCCGTGAGCGTCGGGGCCGGTGGTTTAGGCCATCGCTAGCGGCTAGCGGCCCGGCGCGGCGCGGTAGTCATCGATGGGGACGATGCAGATGTTCTCTGCTCCGAACGGACTGGGCAGGGTGCACGGATACTCGAAGCGCAGAGTGTGGATGGCGTTGGGAGCCTGCGTCTTGCCCGGCCGTATTGTGAACGGCAGCATCTCGTTGGAGTCGATCGGGCCCATATTGGCCAGCGCCGCGTAGATGTCGGCCCGCGTCGGGTTGTCGCCCGCCGCATAGATGGCCCGCAGGGCCGTGCGCATGATGTTGCACACCGTGGTCACCATCCCGTAGGCAGATGAGCCTGAGCCGTCCATCCGATCGGCGTTCTCGTGGTTGGCTCCCGATGGATTGTTGGCCCCGTAGGTGTCGTTGCACATCTCGTTGAACGGTCGCGGCTCGTAGTCCTCGAGCCGGTAGGCGCCCGTGTCGGCGTCGTCGATGATCAGTGCGCCGTTGTAGAGGTTGCCCGCGGCCTCGCCGCCGAAGGCCACGACCTTGGACGACACCAGCTCGCCCGCGTGGGCGTTGAAGTCCGAGGCGTAGAACTGTACGTCGCCGGGCTCGAATCCCTGGTTGGCCATCTCGACGATGTAGCCCGGGGTCGACACAACGTTGAGGACGTTGAAGAAGACGTCGATGCCCGCACTCCGCATCCGCTGCACGGACTCGACCACACCCTCAAGGCAGAAGGTGCCGCCGGCGCAGCCGATCACGTCGAAGACGGCGACATCGATACCCCTGGAGTTCAGGGTGTCGACCAGCCCCGCCTCCACCGCCTCGTACTGGCCCGGCGTGTCGGGCGCGGCGACCCCGATCGTCCTGCCGTCGAGTTGGCCGCGGTCGGCCAGGTCGGCCGCCAGCCAGCGCAGACTCTCCTCCAGGGTCGGCGACAGCGAGATGAGACGGTCCCCGCCCCGGCTCATGAACTCCTCGCTCTGCCCCTGAGTCGAGATGAAAGCGGTCTCGTTCTCCTCGACGATGCACAGGTTGGCCGAACCCTGGAATCCGCTGGAGTTGAGCAGGATCACGCCGTCGTAGTCCTCGATGGCCTGGATGCAGGCCGCGTTGCGGTCTTCGTCCACTGTCGCGCCGAGAACCTCCAGTTCGATGGTGTGCATCTCGATCATGCGGCCTCGCACGCCCCCGCACTGCTCGTTGACCACCGCAGTGAACGTGTCGTACATCTCGGCCACGTTGCCCACCGGGACTGCGAAGCCCATGGCCGCGAAGTCCTCCAGCTTCGACCGCAGGTGCACGAGCGAGATCGAGTCCGCCTCTATGCCCTTGTCGGTGGCTATCCGGTCGGGCGCCGGGTCGTGGGTGTGGCAGAAGGCGTCGAGCTGGGTGAAGGGGTTGTCGCCGCGGTCGTACGTGGCCTGGAACTCGTCGAATATCCCGTCCCGGGGATCGTCGAAGATGTTCGGTGGCGGACCCTCGGGCTCTTCGTCGGGTTCGGGGGCGGCTGCTTCTGTTTCGGGCTCTTCGTCGGGCTGGGTCGCGTCCGGCTCGGCGGTCTCCGGCTCCGCTTCGGGTGCCTGTGTGGTCGGCGCCGCTGCGCCGTCGTCACCGGATTCCGTCACCTCGCCGCCGCAGGCTGCGGCCACAAGTGCGGTACAGGCAACGAAGGCGAGCGCAAGGCGAAGGTTTCTGGTCATGGGCCTATCCGTCCTCCAAGTCGACACCGGGATCGGGTCCGAGAGCCAGAGTCTCTACCACTCCGATAATGCGCACAAGTCGAATGCGTCGCGTGATCGTGGACCGTCCCGTCCCCTGCGTGGTTGGCGCCATGGCCTCCCGCTATCCCGCCGCGACTACTGTCTCCGCACCGACCGCACCGCTGCCGGTCGGTCGGATCGCCCCGAGGGAGAGAATGGCAGACGACTCGCCCGAGATGACCGGACCCGAGCCGTCGGTCGCCGATCTGGCGGAGGCGATCCTCGAAGAGGAGGCCAGACGCCGGGCTGAGCAGGCCGAGCGCGACGCTGAGACCATCCTTCCCGACGACCTGCTGCCGGGTGTGGGCGACGAGCCCATGACCCTGCGCCAGGGTCTGCGGGCCGGCGGCAAGGCCACCGTGTTCGTCATGTTCCTGCTGGCCTTCATGGACGAGATGCCCCGAGCCATCCGGGTCCTCGCCCCCGACATACAGGACTCGCTGAACGTCAGCGACACCGTGCTGTTCGGGATCCTCGGCTTCGGCGGCGTGACCCTGGTGCTGGGTGCGGTTCCCATGGCCGCCCTCGCCGACCGGGTGAAGCGGGTGGCCATCATTCCGGTGGCGTCGGCCTTCTGGGGTGTGACCGCATTCCTGAGCGGCCTGATCGTCAACCCCTTCCAGCTGTTCCTCACCAACGCGGGTACCGGTTTCGGCCAGGCCTACCGCATTCCTGTGTCGAACTCGCTGCTGGTGGACACCTACCCGATCCCGGCCCGGAGCCGGATCTTCGCGCTGGAAGGCCTCGGCCGGCCCGTCGGCCAGCTCCTCGGCCCTCTGATAATCGGAGGCATTGCAGCCCTGGTGGGAGGAGACGAGCCCTGGCGAGCCGCCTTCTTCGCCGTCGCCGCCGGTCCGGTGGTGGCCGCCATCGTGTCGGCCCTGGTACTGCGCGAGCCGCCCAGAGGCCGTTTCGAGAAGGAGGCCGTGTTCGGCGACGAGCGGGTGCAGGTTGAGGAGTTGCCGGTGTCGATCGGCACCGCCTTCGCCCGGCTCCGCAAGATCAAGACCTTCTACTACCTGTCCAGCGGCGTGGGCGTCCTCGGCTTCGCCCTCATCGCCATTCCCATTCAGTTCAACCTCCTGCTCGAGGACAAGTACGCCATGGGGCCCTTCGAGCGGGGTGTCGTCGAGTCCCTCATCTGGGTGGCCGCGTTGATCGGCCTGCCCGTGGCCGGACGGCTGTTCGACCGGGGGTTCCGCCGCGACCCGGCCGCCATGATGCGCCTGGCGGGCATGCTCGTGATGGCAACCGGCGTGATCTACGCGGTGGCCCTGCCCATGAAGATTCTCGGTGGGCTGGTCGCGTTGATGGCCTTGGCCCAGACCCTCATCTCGATGGCGTTCGTGGCCGCTCCCTCGGTGATCGCGGCGGTGTCGCCCTATCGCATCCGGGCCCAGGCCTTCGCCTTGTTGCCGGTGTTCATATTCCTGATGGGCGGCTTCTTCGGCGGCTTGATCGTCGGCCAGCTCTCCGACGCCTACAACGAGCGCACCGCCATGCTGGTGGCGGCGCCACCGGCTGCGCTGATCGGTGGCGCCCTCATCGCCTACGGCAGCCGCTTCATCCGCTTCGACATCTCGCGGTCGGTCGAGGAGCTGCTCGAAGAGCGGGAGGAGCAGCAGCGGGCCGCGGCCGATCCTGCCTCCGTGCCCGCCCTTCAGGTCCACAACCTCGACTTCGCCTACGGAAGCGTGCAGGTGCTGTTCGACGTGTCCTTCGAGGTGGCCCGGGGCGAGGTGCTGGCGCTACTGGGGACCAACGGTGCAGGCAAGTCCACCCTGCTGCGGGCCGTCAGCGGGCTCGGCATCCCGGACCGGGGCGTAGTGAGGCTCGGGGGCCGCACCATCACCTACGCCGAGGCCGAGGACCGTTTCCGCGCCGGGCTGGTGCAGCTCAGGGGCGGGGAGGGGGTCTTCGACGAACTCTCGGTCGCCGACAACCTCAGAGCCTCAGTATTGGCATCGGGTCTGAGCGACGCCGAGGCCGCGGCCCGGGCCGAGCGGGCGTTGAGCCTGTTCCCGGCCTTGGCCGAGCGCACCGACCTTGCGGCCCGCGACCTGTCGGGGGGTCAGCAGCAGATGCTGGCGCTGGCCATGGCCCTGATGCACGAGCCCGAGGTGTTGCTCATCGACGAGCTCAGCCTGGGGCTCGCTCCCGTCGTGGTGCAGGAGCTTCTCGGGGTGGTGGAGAGTCTGCGCGAGGCCGGGCAGACGATGGTCATCGTCGAACAGTCGCTCAATGTGGCCCTGGCCTTCGCCGACCGGGCCATCTTCATGGAGAAGGGCCGGATCCGGTTCGAGGGCTCCGCCCAGGAGCTAGCCGAGCGCGACGATCTGGCTCGGGCGGTGTTCCTGGGAGGCGAGGGCGGATGACCGGCCCGTCGACTGCCGGAGACCCGGGGGCCGGAACCCGATGATCGAGTTCCTCGGCATCACGGTCGGCCAGCAATCGGTGATGTCGGGCCTGGTGACGGGCCTCACCTACGCGGCCTTCGCGGCGGGGTTCGTGCTGATCTACCGCTCCACCGGAGTGCTCAACTTCGCCCACGGCGAGGTCGGAGCGTTCGGCGTGGCTCTGTTCGTGCTGCTACTGGCCCAGTACGGCTTGAACTGGTGGCTGTCGTTCGTGCTCGCTCTGGCGGCCTGCGCGGCTATCGGTATGGCCATCGAGCTGATCGTGATCAGGCGGCTCTTCGCGTCGCCCCGCCTCGTAGTGTTGATTGCCACCATCGGCGTGGGCCAGATAGTGCTCTTCGCCAAGTTCAACCTTCCCAGTGTGGTCACACCGGGTCCGATCCCGTCGCCGTTCAAGGCGACCTGGACGCCGACCGACCATCTCCGCCTCCAGGCCCGCGAGCTGGTGGTACTGGCCGTGATCCCGGTACTGATCGCCGCTCTGGCCTGGTTCATCTCGCGCACCCGTTTCGGGCTGGCCGTCCGCGCGTCGGCCTCCAATGCCGACACGGCACGGGTGTACGGCACCTCGCCCCGGCGGACCTCGACGATCGTGTGGACCATTTCGGGGGCGTTCGCCGCGGCCACCGCCATCTTCCTGGCGCCCCTGCAGGGCATCAACTCGGCCCAGGCCGGGACCGCGGCGATTGCCGAGCCGCTACTGCTTCGGGTGCTGGTGGTGTCGTTGCTGGCCCGCATGCGCTCGCTTCCCGGCACGCTGGCCGGCGGGGTGGCGGTAGGTGTGGCGGAGGCGCTCATCCGCAGCAACGTGGACTCGGCCAACCGCTCGGTGGTGGACGTGTACCTGTTCCTGGCCGTGCTGGTGGTGGTTCTGCTGGTGATCCGCAGCACCGGCGAGCAGGAGTCCTGGTCGCTCGCGCCGCGGGTGCGAGCCATCCCGAGCCGCCTGGAGTCGCTGTGGTGGGTCCGCCGCCTCAACGCCATGGGGTTCGTGGCCCTCTTCGGGTTCTTCACCCTTCTGGGCGTGACCCTCTCCACCAACAGCTCGCTGTTCACCTGGACGAGCATCGTGCTGTTCGCCATGGTGGTGCTGTCGATGACCGTGCTGACCGGCTGGGCCGGCCAGCTGTCTCTCGGCCAGTTCGCCTTCGTCGGTCTCGGGGGACTGACCGTTCTAGGGCTGACCCAGGGCAACGACATCCCCGTGCCCTTCGACCTGTTCGACCTGTCGCTGGACCTGCCGTGGGCGCTGGCCATGGTGGTGGCCACGACCGTCGGGGTCTTGGTCGCGGTGATCGTAGGGCTGCCCGCACTCCGGGTGCGGGGCCTCTTCCTGGCCGTGACCACCCTGGCGTTCGCAGTGGCCTCGGCGACCTGGTTGTTCTTGCAGGACTTCTTCACCGGGGGCACGACCTTCCCCCGGCCGGCCGACAAGCCGGTGCTCGACATCGGCCCGATCCATGTGGACTTCGGCGCCTCGCGCAAGAACTACTACTTCCTGTGCCTGGTCTCGCTGGCGGTGGCGGCCGCAGTGGTCGCCCGGCTGCGCCGCACCGGTATCGGGCGGTCGTGGATAGCGGTGCGCGACAACGAGGAGATGGCCGCGGCGTCCACCGTGTCGCCCACGCGAATGAAGCTGACGGCCTTCGGCGTGGCCGGAGGCATAGCGGCCTTCTCCGGCGGACTGCTCGTGACCCTGGTGCCCTCGCTGCAGCCCGACACGCTGTTCCGGGCCAGCGAATCGATCGTAGTCGTGGCCACCGCCATCATCGGAGGTCTGGGATCGGTGGCCGGTCCAATCCTCGGAGCGCTATGGGTCCGGGGAATCCCCCAGATGATTCCCGAGGAGCTGGACGACCTAGTGCGGCTGGTGACCAGCAGCATCGGCCTGCTGGTGCTGCTCATGTACTTCCCTGGCGGCCTGCTTCAGATCCTCTACAGCATCCGGGACAAGCTGCTCGAGCGGGCCGATCGCAGGATGGGGGAGCGGGAGGCCGCAGCCCGTGCGGCACTCTCGCCCGTTGACGAGGCCTCGGAGGCGCCTGAGCCGCGCCGGCCCCCTTCGCCTGTGATGGGCGGCCCCGCTCCGGCCGCGCCCGAGCCGGGGCCGGCGCTCCAGACTCGGGACGTGTCGGTGCACTTCGGCGGCAACACCGCGGTCGACCAGGTCTCGGTGCATGTCGACCACGGCGAGTTGGTGGGCTTGATCGGGACCAACGGCGCGGGCAAGTCCACACTCCTCAACGCCATCAGCGGCTTCGTTCCCGCTGACGGGCGGGTATTCGTGCTCGGAACGGACGTAACTGCCCGGCGGTCACCGGCCCGTCACGCCCGCGGCCTGGGTCGGGGCTTCCAGGGTGCCCGCGTCTATCCGGGCCTCACCGTGCGCGAGTCGCTGATGGTCGCCCTGGAGGCCCGGTCGCGCTCGAATCTGGCGGCATCGATGACCGGGCTGCCGCCGTCGCCCGGCCAGGAGAGGACCAAGCGTTCCGAAGCCGACGAGATCATCGACTACATGGGCCTCAAGCGCTACGCCGATCATTTCGTGGCCACGCTGTCGACCGGCACCCGCCGCATCGTGGAGCTCTCCAGCCTGCTGGCGGTCCATGCCCGTGTGCTGCTGCTGGACGAGCCGACGGGCGGGGTGGCCCAGCGTGAGGCCGAGGCGTTCGGACCGCTCATCAAGCAGGTGCAGGCCGAGCTGGACGCCGCGGTGATCGTCATCGAGCACGACATGCCGCTGGTCATGGGAATCAGTGACCGCGTCTACTGCCTCGAGGCGGGCGCGGTGATCGCGGAGGGCCCTCCGGAGCAGGTCCGCCGCGATCCGCTCGTTATCGCCAGCTACCTCGGCACGTCCGACCTGGCCATCGGCCGCTCCGGCCCCTCAGCGCGCTAGCCCGCGCCGCAACCGCCCCGGGCGGCCCGGTCAGGGACGGCGGCGGGCCGGCATGACAGACTTGATCGCTGATGAGGCAGTTCATCGGCGTGCTGGCCCAAGCCGACAGCGAGGCCCTGCTGCACGATCCGTTGACCCACACCGACTGGATCAAGGCCGGGATCGTGCTGGTCGCCACCGTCGTGCTGGCGATATCGCTGTCCAAGATCCTCCGCCGGACCGTGTCCCGAGGCATCGGTCACGGCTTCGCCGCCATCCTCATCTCCCGTTTCTTGGGCTACGCGGTGTTCATTGTCGGGCTGTCGTACGCGCTGACCGTGCTGGGAGTGCGGGTGGGCCCGCTGCTCGGCGCGCTGGGGCTCGGCGGCCTGGTGCTCGCGCTGGCCCTCCAGGGCGTCGTCGGCAACTTCGTGTCGTCGCTGATCCTGCAGGCCCGCCGGCCCTACACGGTGGGCGACACCGTCGAGCTCGACGGGCGCTTGGGTGTGGTCGAGGACATCGACTCCCGCACTACCCAGATCCGCGGCCTCGACGGCACCCACATCCGCATCCCGAATGCCAATGTGGCCGCGGCCACCATCGTCAACCTGACCCGAGAGACGGTGAGGCGTAGTTCGCTGGCCGTCGGGGTGGCCTATGACACCGATCTCCAGCAGGCGACCGACGCCATCTACGAGGCTCTCGACCGGGTGCCCCGGGTGTTGGCGGATCCGGAGCCGGCGGTGAACCTCGACAGTTTCGGCGATTCCAGCATCGGGTTCAACGTGCTCTACTGGCATGCCAGCGACGTTCCCTCCGAACTGGCCACCCGACACGACCTGGTGCTGGCCGTTCATCAGGCGTTCGCAGCCTCCTCCATCACCATCGCGTTCCCGCAGGTGACGGTGTGGAGCGGCCAGCCGCGACCCGACCGGCTGTACGGAGGCAGTGTCGGCGATGTGCGCGTCGAGTACCCCGGCCTGGACACCACCGAGGCCGGTCAGGGACGCCGCGCCGGCGCTTGGCGTCGTGGAGGTCGCCGCCGGTCCGACCCGGAGCCGCCCGACGATCAATAGCCGGACTAGCCGGGCTCGTCTCGCGGCGCTAGCCGGTGAAGGCCCGGACCACCAGGGTCACTCCTGCGGCCGCCAGCAATCCCAGGACTACCCGGTCGAACTGCGAGCCCGACAGCCTGGCCCGCAGGCGCTCACCGATGGGCAGCATGGCCAGCACCGGCCCGAAGCCGATCGCAGCCGCGATCAACCGGTCCGAGTCGTAGGCGCCGATGGAGGCCAGGGAGGAGATCTGGGCCAGGCCGGCGATCAGGAACAGGACCGACAACGCGAAGATGTAGGCGTCGCGGGGCAGCCGGTAGGCGTAGAGCCACGATCCGATGATCGGCCCCGACACACCCACGGCCCCCTGCATCACGCCCGAGACGAGACCGACGGCCGGCGAGGCCCGCCGGGCCGCCTCTGCTGGCACGGTGATGTCGCCGAACCACAGCGACCTGACCACGAACAGCAGCACCGCGGCGGCCAGCACGATCAGGAGAGGCCGTTCGGGCGCCGACACCAGGACGAACGTGCCGGCCACCGCCCCCGCGGCCGATGTCGCCGACAGGACGAACACGTCGCGGGCCTCGGAACGGGCGTGGCGGGTGCGCCAGCCGACCAGCATGTTGGCTGCGGCGTTGGGAAGAGTTATGGCCGCCACCGCCGTCTCGATGCCGATGAGGGGCGCCAGGATCGGTATGGCTATCAGCGGATAGCCGAGCCCGGTGGCGCTCTTGGCCAGCATGGCCAGCGCCGAGGCCACGCCGACCACGATCAGCTCGGCGGTGCTCACTCCTCTGGCTCTGCGCCGGTGGCAACGGAGTCGAGCCAGCGGCTGCGCTCGTCGGCGAGCCAGTCCGGGAAGTCGATCTCAGGGTCGGGGAGCGGGGTGACCCCGCGCGCCGAGCAGGCGTCGGTGAAGGCGTCCGGGTCGTCGCTCCAGCTGCGGGGGTCGCCCAGCATCACCTCGAAGAGGGCGCATCCCGCCTCCCCGGCGACGAGTGGACCGAACTGGGCGCCTTCAGGCAACTCGATGTGGGTGCCGGCCTCGCAGAGCTCGTCGCCCACCAGGATCTCGCCCTCCAGCACGAACACGACGTGCGGAGAGCGGTGGCCGTGGCGCCGCACCACCATGCCGGGGTCGTAGCGGGCATAGAGCGACAGGTAGGGCGGGGCGGCGCGGAAGGCGAACCACTTCTCCCAAACCGATGATTCAGTGCCGTCGGCGTTGCGCTGCGCCTTGACCCGCTGCCACGGCACGGCGGAGTCATCGATGCGCCGGATGGTCGGGCCGCCGCTCATTGTGCCGACCAGTCCGTGCCGGGCTGGTGAAGGGCCCACAACTCGGCTATGCGCCCGCCCTCGATCCGGTATTGCCCCAACCAGGCCAGCGACATCGGTGCCGCAGTGGCCAGGCTCACCCCTCGCAGTGTGAGCCGGATCCATACCGTGAGGCCGTCGGCGGTGACGGAGTCGATGCTCACCTCGGTGGCCCGGACAGCCTCGAAGGCGTCGGCGAGTCGTCGACGGTACTCGTGGCGGGTCAGGGACTGTGTGCCTTCGGCGGTGTGGCGCACGACCGGGTCGGTCACCAGGTCTTCCAGCGCGTCGAGATCCTGCTCGAGCCAGACCCTCTCCCAGTAGGCGCGCACCACCGACTCGGCGGAAGCCGCGCCCGCGGCATGATCGCTGTCCGTATCGCCGGCCATGGCTGCCTCCTCTCTACTCATAGTGTTGTCTCCTCGGGCATGCTGCGCGGCTCGACGATCCGGGCCACCGTCATCACCGCGATCACCAGCACACCGAGCACCACCAGCGTCGTGCGGATCCCGATGGCGTCGGCCACGATTCCGATGGGCAGGGCGGCTATGGCGAAACCCGAGAAGCTGAGCATCAGCAGGCTCTGGACCCGTCCGTGGTACTCGACCGGCGTCGATGTGAGCAGCATGGAGTTGTTGAGCGCCTGGAACACGCTGGACGTGGCTCCCACCACTGCCATCACCGCCAGCGCGGCGTAGAAACCGGGCATCACCGCGAACACGGCCAGCGAGGCGCCGAAGGCCAGGCCGCTGCGAGTCTGGAACGGGCGCAGCCTCCTCCGCTCGAGGTTCGCCAGCGAGATGGATCCCACCGCGGCGCCCACCGCCGCGGCCGCGTTGAGAAAGCCGAAGCCGGTCGATCCACTGCTGTGGACCTGCTCGGCCACCACCGGCAGGAACGCCATGTGGGGGAAGCCGATCAGCACCACCCCGAACGACACCAGTAGCAGGTGCACGAGGTCCGGGCGGGAGCGAACGAATCTCAAGCCGTCGGCGATATCGCCCAGCGCGCTACGACCCGAGTGGCTCGCCGGCGTTCCCCGGGGCAGGCCGATCAGCAGCGCCACGCTCAGGATCCCGAGTACGCCCGCGGCGAAGAAGACGCCGGCCAAGCCGAAGAAGGCCACACCGATCAAGGCGCCGGCCGCCGCGGGGCCGGCAACCCGGGCCAACTGCACGGTGGACATCGACAGGAACACCGCGTTGGTGATGGCCTCCCGGCCGACGATCTCGGAGATGAAGGAGAGCCGGGCCGGTGCCAGGATCGAGATGACGCCGCCCTGGACGACGCTGGCCGCGATCAGGATCCAGTACGTCTCAGTTCCGGTGGCCACCACCACGCCCAGGCAGATCGGGGTTGCAGTCTGCAGAACGCCTGCCACCAGGAGCACGGTGCGCTTAGGGAAGCGATCCGAGATCACGCCCCCGTAGGGGATGGCGATGATGCTGCAGAATCCGAAGGCCAGCATCACGCCCCCGAGGCCGGTGTTGCTGCCGGTGAGTTCGAACGCGAGCCAGGCCCGGGCGATGCCGGCGACCTGCATGGTGAGGAACGTGAACAACCCGCCCACGAAGAGCAATCGGAAGTGGCGGTTGCCGAGCGCCGCGAACCGCCCCGGGGGTCTCGGGGTTCCACCGGCGCGCATCCGTCAGCGTACCCGTGACCGTGTCGCCGCTCCGAGGTCATCCCGCATGGGCGGGACAACGGTTGGTGGTGTAATGTCCGCGACCCGCGTGCACATGCGCGGACCGCGACGAATGGGGGTCCAGGATGCTGCCCGCCCAGTTCGACTACATAGCCGCCTCCTCGGTGGAGGAGGCCATTGCCGCCAAGGCTGAGGGGGGTGACGAGACCCGGTTCCTAGCCGGCGGGCAGAGCCTGCTGCCGATGATGAAGCTGCGGTTCGCGACACCTTCCAAGCTGGTGGACATCAACCGGATAGCTAGCGCCGGCCTCGACTCCATCAGGCGCCATAACGGCCAGCTGCACATCGGCGCGCTGGTCCGCCACGCCGACATCGCCGCCTCCGACGCCGTCTCCGGCGCCGTGGCCTCGGCTGCCCCCTGGATCTCCGATCCGTTGGTGCGCAACCTGGGCACCCTGTGCGGGTCGGTGGCCCACTGCGACCCCGAGGGCGATTGGAACACGGTGCTGCTGGCCACTGGTGCCGAGGTCGTCGTCCAAGGGCCGTCAGACCGGCGGAGGAGCATCGACATCGGCGACTTCGTGGTGGACTTCTTCACCAACTCCTTGGCCGACGACGAGATGGTGTTGGGGGTGCACATCCCGGTGCCCTCGGGTCCGTCCGGTGGCAGCTATCAGAAGCTGGAGCGCAAGGTCGGCGACTACGCCACCGTCGGGGTGGCCGCCCACCTTGAGTTGGCTGCCGACGGCACCATCAGCGCGGCGGGCGTGGCCATGACGTCGGTGGCGCCCATCAATCGCAAGGCCACCGACGCCGAGGCGCTGTTGGTGGGCAACACACCGAGCGCCGAGCTGTTCGCCGAGGCGGGCGCGGCCGCCGCGGCGGCCGCCGATCCCCGCGACGACGTGCGGGGATCGGCCCGATGGAAGCGCCAAGTGGTGGCTGCGTTCACCCGCAGGGCCCTCGCAGCCGCCGCCGAGCAGGCCCAGGCCTGAGAGGGGGAGACATGGAGATCACCGTCAACATCAACGGAACCGACCACACCGCCGACGTCGAGCCTCGCCGGTTGCTGGTCGATCACATCCGCACGGGCGCCGGGCTGACGGGCACCCACATCGGCTGCGACACCACCAGCTGCGGGGTCTGCACCGTTCTGGTGGACGGCACCCCGGTCAAGTCGTGCACCATGCTGGCGGTTCAGGCCGACGGCCGGTCGGTGACAACCGTGGAGGGCCTGAAGACCGCCGACGGGCTGCACCCGGTCCAGCAGGCGTTCAGCGACGAGCACGGCCTGCAGTGCGGGTTCTGCACTCCAGCCATGATGCTGGTGGGCGCGGCCCTGATCGCGGACAACCCGGACCCGTCCGACGACGAGGTCCGCTGGGCCATCTCGGGGAACCTGTGCCGCTGCACCGGCTACATGAACATCGTCAAGGCCATCCAGGCCGCGGCCGCGGCGGCGTCGTCCAACGGCGACAGCTGAAAGGGAGCGAGCAATGACTGACACAACGACGACGCCTCCCGAGATCGGAGGCATCGGCCACAGCGTCAAGCGGGTGGAGGACGCCCGCCTGATCGAAGGCCAGGGCAACTTCCTAGACGACATCGCCCTGCCCGGCATGCTGCACATGGCCCTGGTGCGCTCGCCGGTGGCCCACGCCCGCATCAACGGCATCGACACCAGCGCCGCCACCGCGGTGGACGGCGTGCTGGCGGTCGTGACCGGCGAGCTGATGGACCAGCACGGACTTGCGTGGATGCCGACCCTGTCGGGCGACACCCAGGCCGTGCTGGCCACCGACAAGGTCCGCTACCAGGGCCAGGAGGTGGCCGCGGTCATCGCCACCGACCCGTACGCGGCCGCCGACGGGGCCGAGCTGGTCGACGTGGACTACGAGATGCTCGACGCCATCACCACACCCCAGCAGTCCCTCGCCGACGGCGCGGCCCTGATCCGCGACGAGAAGGAGGACCAGACCGACAACCTGGCCTACACCTGGGAGACCGGCGACGAGGCCGCCACCGACGCCGCCTTCGCCGCCGCGGACCGGGTGGTGTCGCTCACCACCCACTACCCCCGCTCGCATCCCGCGCCGCTGGAGACCTGCGGGATCGTGGCCGACGTCAACTCGGTGACCGGTCAGGCCACCATCTACATGACGTCGCAGGCGCCCCACGCCCACCGGACGCTGTTCG